>JBCCRW010000232.1:0-9471 GCA_039201055.1 Planctomycetota bacterium
ATACATCTGGGTCAGCAGCAAGCCGCCGGCGGCAAGGCGATCCAGGTTCGGCGTTTGCAAATTGTCTTGGCCCAAACAGCCCAGGTCCATCGTGCCCAGGTCGTCGGCATAGATGATCAAAACATTGGGGCGTTCCGAAGCCTGTACGCTCGCAAGCGGATGGCCAAACAGCAGAAGAACGAAAAGGCCGAGGATTGTTCGAATCATGTAAAAGTTCAGCGAAGAGACCGGCATCGGCTGGGGAAACTGCTGGCGAGTCACCGACGGCGGGGAATCGGATCGGGCGGGTGCTTCCGGCTTCTGGCGAAGGCCGGCTACGGGTGCTTCAGGCTACGAGCGGCGATGCCGCTTGCGTCGACGCCGCAACATCAACGTGCTCGTGCCAAGCATCCAAATCGTCATCGTGGCTGGTTCGGGAATGGCCGGTGGTGGTGGCGGCGGATTGCCGCCAAGGGTGAACGTCACGGAAAGCGCCGATGGGTCGCCCTTGGGAGTGATGTTTACCAGCGACGAACGTCCAGCACCAAAGACAGTCGCCACCGTCGTGCTTTGGCCTGGCCTGTCATCACGACCACCGATGTTGAAGGTGACTTGGTCTCCGCTGCCTAGCCCAAGTCCGCTGTAGTCAAAGGAAAGCCGGCCAAACAAAAACTCTTGATCCCGGGTCAGCTCAACAGGAACCGCACCCACTTGGCCGCTAAACCAATCCGCAAAGAATTGCGAATCCGTTGTGCCCGGAAGGTTACCGCGAAGGAGCCCCCACTGCGTGAATGCCCCGTCCAGTTCAAAGCCAACTCGCTGCAAACCCGAGCCCACAAGCGGCGTTGAGTTCACGCGAGTCCCGAAGACATCCAAATTTACTGCTTCTAAAAACTGACCATCCAAATCCGCCTCGGGCGTTAGGAAAAAGTCGACCTCCAGCGTCTCCGCGGCCGCATCGTTGCGAAAGGTCGGACCCAGGTGCCCCAGAATACCCGCTTGAGCCTGATCCACGGACATCGGGAACAGGGCGCCGGCGACTATGGCGAACGCAAACGTTCGGAAGATGAGGTTCATGGCGAACTGCCGAACCGGTGGATCGGGAGAAAAGCGTCGGGGTGAGGAGTTCGTTCACCCGCCCCAAACATAACTTTCGCGTCGAAGCCAAGCAATCTTTCCGATCGAAAATTGGCCGGCGTCCCAATCGGTCGATGAAGTTGGCGTGAGGACTTCGATTCGCTGCCCGTTATTTCCTTGCATTGGGGGGACGCACCGCTAAGTTATCCGGCCGTGCGGCAAGCGCCCGCCGATGTACGACTGGGAAAGCTCGAAAGATTCGAGGCGGCATCAATCGCTTTGGACCTTAGGCAAAATCCGGACGAGATCCACGGGCAGAAAGTTCCGCTGTAGTTTGATCTTTCCAAAATTGTGCCGGCAGGGAGGCTTGCACCCAGAATGATTCTGCGCGATGTCAAGCAAGCGACCTCGGTCATTTGACCGGCCCGGTTTCGCCAAGCAACTCCAACACCGTCGCCGCGCCCAACAGGCTCGATTGCGGCGTGAACAAATTCAAAAGGGATTAAGGCGAAATCCCTTCGAACGCCTCGAGGCGAGGCAGCTGCTCGCCACGCTCAATTGGGATGGCGGTGGCGATGGCCAACGTTGGTCGGACCCGCAAAACTGGGATACCGATCGAGTACCGACACTGGGCGACGTCGCCATCATCGAGGACACCGATGGTTCGTTGCTGGTCCGTATCGACCAGGATGTCCAGGTCGACGAAATCCAGTCGACCGAGCATTTGCGCGTCGAGGGCGCACGGTTGCAGGTCGAACGTCTCGACGTCGACAGGCTGGAATTTTTCGATGGCGAACTCGGTGCTCCCCTAGGCAGCACGTACGATGCCACGGTCCAAACACGATTGAATTATGCCAGCGAGGGCAATCAATTCGTCGTGCTGGGGAACCTGCATGTCGCCGGTGATTTGGAATTGTCCTTCGGCGCGGACTTGCTGGCCTTTGGCGACGTCGCCTCGTTGACCGTCGATGGCAATGTTGAACTTAGCGGTTCGGATGTCGACGTCGAAGCCGGCGCGAGGGTGCGTTTTACAAACTGGGACCGGCTGGAACATCAATCGCAGTTTTCCGGCGACGACGCCCGCTTCCTTGTCTCCGGTGCAAATAGCCGTCTGGAATTTCCCGCGTTGACCTCGATCATCGGCGGGGACCATTCGGCCGCCGATTTGAGTTTTCAAGTTTCCGACGGCGGCAGCTTGGACCTATCGTCGGTGACCCGCATCACCGACCCCGCCGGTTCGGCAACGCACCGGAGCATCAGCCTTGAGGCGTCCGATCCCGATTCGGTGATCGATTTGTCGTCGCTGGTCAGCTTCGTCGATTTGGATACCCACGAACGATCGGCACTCGTGTCATTCGGCGGCGGCGAAATTCGCTTGGACGCGCTGGACACTCTCTCCGGTGCATCGGTTTGGATCAACGATGCCGCCGTACCAGATTTGCAGAATCTGTCCTGGGTGGACGATACGCTGATCATCCTGGGCGATTCCATCGACACACCGGCACTGACGCGATTGACGCGTTCGTCGGTGACCGTCAATCAAGGTGCCCAGTGGACGGCGGCATCGCTGAACCAGATGGACGGGACCACGTTGATTGCCGAGGATGGCGGCACGATCGATTTGCCGGCGGTGACACGTTACGTCGCTATCGATCCGAGCAATTACAACATCGATCGCTTTCGCGCCAGCGGTGCGGGCAGTCGTGTGACGCTGGCCAATTTGGAATCGATTCAAAACGGCGATCGATTCAACCAGGATTTTTACTTGACCGCCGAATCGGGCGGCCGCGTGGAGCTACCGGCGCTGCGGGCGTTGTACGAACCCGAATCGGGCGACCATTACGGCAAACAGCTTCGCGTGACGGCCGATGGGGCCGGCAGCGTCGTGGATCTGCCGCTGCTGGAATCCATCCAGGGCGCCGAATACGGCAACCAAGATCTTCACCTATCGATCGTTCGGGCGACCGATGGTGGCGACATCGCCGCTCCACTGCTTCGTAATCTGAGCGGGGTTTGGTTAAGCATGGCCGATTCGGGATCGCTGCTGGCGTCCCAATTCGAAACGATCCTGGGCGGACGCTTAAGCGTCTCGGGGACGGACCAAATTTTCGCCAACTTGATTTCCGCGGCCGGTTCGCGGATCGAAGCCATCGACGCCGGTTTTTTCGCGCCTCAGCTGGTCGATGCATCGCGAGGCGAATTGGCGATTCGATCAGACATCCCGTTTTCGGTTCCCGCACTCTCGCGCATCGATGGCAGCAATTTAATCGTCCAAAACGGCGGCACCCTGGCGATTCCGGCGGTGCACCGCTATCGCGACGAAGATTGGGCCTATCACACATTTGTGTGGTCGGTCGACGGTGCGGATTCACGTTTGGAGATGCCGAATTTGCGCACCATCGCGGGTTCGGCGGGCTATCGGTCCAATCATGATTTCGTCATTTCCAATGGCGCCGTGATGGACCTTTCGGCGGTCGAGTCGATTGCGGGGGACGTGGGCAATGATGGCCAAAGCCGGATGCGTTTCATGGCCGCGGGCACCGATTCGGTGCTGGATTTGTCCAGCGTCGTCACGGTCAGCGACCCGGTGACGGATTTCCGTTCGCTGATTCAGGCCACCACCGGGGCTCAGGTGCACACCGATGTTGTGCAATCGTCGATGGGATTTGAATGGCGTGACGATTCCAGCGGCCAAATGTCATTCGATACGCTGGAAAATTTGCTCGATTCGAAACTGACGCTGACCAACAAAACGATCACGCTTTCCAATTTGCAACGAGCGACCGGCAGCGATCTGGAACTCAGTGACGCGGATTTAACGCTTCCCAATATCGATTCGCTTCGCTTGGGACACATCCACGTCACGGGCACGGCCAACTTGAACGCGCCGGCGTTGACGGACATCGACGGATCGGGCCTTTACGTCGGTGGCGGGGCGAATTTGGATCTGCCCAACGTCACGCATTTTGATTTTGCGGGGTTGGGCGCGTGGAATGATTTGCAGTGGCAGGTGAATGGAGCGGGGAGCGAATTGTCGCTGCCGGATTTGGTGTCGATTACCAATGGGATCCAGTACGAAAACGACCTAACGATTCGTGCCGACGATGGCGGAACGCTGATGCTGCCGTCGCTGGAACGATTGGTCGACCGGGCCGGCGGCGACGTGACCCGGCGATCGATTTATGTGATCGCCAGTGGCACGGATTCGCGAATCGAAATGCCCACGTTGACCTCGTTTGTCGATGAATACTCCACCGGGGCTTCCAACCAATGGTCCATCATCGACGCCGAAGATGGCGGCGTGATTGACGCCCCGCAGTTGCGTCAATTGCACGGTGTTTGGACCCGTTTGGATACCGCCGGCGACATTGCGATTGCCAATTTGAATGACATCGACGATGCCGATGTCATCATCGACGCGGTGGATTCCAATGCGGCGTCAAACTTGGATGCGCGTCGGTCGCGATTCACCTTGACCGACACCGCCGCCGATTGGTCGAACTTGCAAGTATTTCGTCACAACCATTTGACGATCGGCTTGGATGCCAGCGTGGACCTGTCGGCCGCCACAAACATTGACGGCAGCGGTTTTACGATCCAGGACGGAGCGAACTTGTCGTTGCCACAGGTTCAGCATTACAGCCTGGATTCGCTGGCGTCTTGGCAAACGGTCAATTGGTCGGTCGTCGGCGATAGCAGCACGCTGGATTTGTCGGGGCTGCAATGGATTCGCGGCGGCACCGAGTATCAGGCGACGCTGAACATCACGGCCAGCGATGGCGGCGACATCGATCTGTCGGGCGTCCGCCAGATTGTGGATCCGGTTCAAGGCGATCAGACACGGCGACAAATCCACGTTCGATCCTCCGGTGATGATTCGCGGATCGATTTGGGGCAATTGGAAAACTTCATCGATCGCCGATCCACGCGTCGTTCGTCGACCGGAATCACCGACAACGGCATTCTGATCGCGCCGCAGCTGGAATCGTTCCAGCACGTCGACCTGGTCAATTGGCCGCCGGTCGGATCGCGGGGCACCGGTGGTTCAGGTGATGGTGGCTCGGGTGATGGCGGCTCGGGCGACGGTTCCAAAGGGGATCGTTCCACGGGCGATGCATCGCGAGGAAAAGGTTCCGGCGATGGCGGCGTTTCAAAGTCCAACGACGATGGCGGATCGACGGGGCAAACCGGCGGCTTCGTTTCCTGGGTCGGCGGCGATGGCGATTGGAACACGGGTGCGAATTGGTCGACCGGATCGCTGCCCCGGGCCGGGGATCAAGTCTTGATTCCGGGGGCGGACGTCACGGTTTCGATTTCCTCGGGCAATCCCAGCGTCGGTTCGCTGACCGGTGCCGGCACGCTGCAGTTGACCGGCGGATCGCTGACAACCACCGGGATCTCTCAGTGGTCCGGCGAACTGCGTTTGTCACCCGGTACAACGCTGGCGGCAAGCGGCCCGGACGCGGTCTTTGAGGCGACGGGCACGCAAACGATCGACGGTGCCGGTTTTGTCGTCACCAGCGGCGGAACAATTCGCTTGAGCGAGGCGAGTGATTATTCACATGCCGCGACCGGCAATTCGCAGCAACGTCGATGGACGGTCGTTGGCGAAGGCAGCCGGCTGATTTTCGACAACTTGCAGACCCTTGTCGGCGGTGATCGGTATGGCAGCCGTTTGGTGATGGATGTCGATGCCGGCGGACGCATCGAGATGCCCGAACTGTTGTCGATCCATGCCGCCGAAGGCACCCAGCGTCGCCGCGGCATCGACCTGTCGGTGACCGGCCAGGACAGCGTGATTGCGATGCCCCTGCTGACCGCCGTCACGGCGGCGGCCGACTACGACGACGGCTACGCATCGGCTTGGCATGCGTCGCTGGGCGGCCAAATTCAAACACCCGCCTTGGTCTCGTTGCGGGGCGTCGACGTGACCGCCGATCGCTCGCAAGCGGTCGATCTGGAAGCGGTCCAGACGTTGGACCAGGTCATGCTGGCCATGCATGGATTTTCGCTCATCCTGCCGGCACTTGCCACCGCCAGCGATGTCGACTTTCAAATGACCGGTGCCGATTTTGAGGCCGCCAATTTGACGTCCGCCACCGGTGGCGGGATTCGATTGACCGGCGGCTCGTTTATCGCGCCGCAATTGGCCAACATCGACGGGGCCAACCTGCAAGTCACCTCGGGTTCAACGCTTCGTTTGCCGCTGGTGACCTCGTATGCCTTCGCCGGTCCGGGTTCCTACCAAGACCGCACCTGGATGATCGATGGATTCGGCAGCCGGCTGGAACTTCCGGCTTTGGAAAGCTTGGTCGGCGGTTCGTTTTTTCAAAACCGTATGCGGATCACGGTCGCGTCCGGCGGCGTCCTGTCGCTGCCGGCACTCACTCGCATCAACGAGAGCACCGGGGACACGGGCCGCCGCAGCATTCGCTTCCACGCCACGGGACCGGGCAGCGAAATCCAACTGGATTCGCTGACCGACTTCGACGACTTGAATTCCGAAGAACGTTCGTCGCTGGAGGCTTCGTGGTTCGGTCGCGTCCATTCCCCGGTCTTGGATACCGTGGGCGCCGTTTTGGTGAAATCCGACGGCATGGGTACCGTCGATACGTCTTCGCTCACGACCATCAACGGTGGCGGATTCGAATTGTCGGGCGGCGATTTTTCGGCAACCTCGTTAACCAGCGTCTCCGGTGCACTGCTTCGTTTGCGATCGGCCACAATCGATCTGGGTGGACTGGATAACTGGACCGGCGGGTCAATCGAAGCGTTCAGCGGAACGACATTTTCCAATCCAAACCTGACAAGCATCGACGGCACGTCGTTGCGAGCCGAAACCGGCGGCAGCATTGATCTTCCCAGCGTCACTGCGTACGACTTTGCGTCGCCAGCAAACTACCTGTCGCGGCAATGGACCGCCCGCGGTGTGGACGCGTCGATCCGTTTGGAAAATCTTCAATCGGTCATCGGTCCGGAACGTTATGAAAACCTGTGGAGTTGGAATGTTTCCGGCGGTGCGACACTTTCGACACCCGCTCTGGAAACCATCACGACCGGCGGCGGCGACCGCGCCCGCGTCGACGTCAATCTAAGCGGCGGCGAATCGGTGCTCGATTGGTCCTCGTTAAATTCGTGGACCGACGATCGTTCCAACAATGCGGATGGGCGACAGGTTTCCAAATTTTCACTCCGCGACAACGCCGTCCCCCTGTTGGGCGCGCTGGAAACGCTGCGTGGCGTTGAAATCAGCATCGTCGATTCGCAAGCCGATCTTTCCACTTTGACGACGCTGGACACCGGACGATTGCGGGTATCCGGTGCAAGCGTCAGTCTCCCGCTGTTGGAAACGATCGAAAATACCTTCTTGAGTGCGACCGGCGGCACCCTGACGTTGCCGGCGCTAACGACGCTCACCCGTGGCGGCATCGAATGGGAATCCGGTGGCATCGTCCACGTCCCCGTGCTGGCCAACATCGACGGTTCATCGCTGTGGGTTTCCGATGGGAACGAAGTGAACCTACCGGGGGTCACGGCATACGATTTTCTGAGTTTGGCCAATTACGAATCCCGGATTTGGCAGGTCCGCAATGCGGGCAGCCGGCTGGGGCTTCCCAACCTGGAAAGCGTGTTGGGCGGTACCCGATTTAGCAATGTGTTGACCGTCGAAGCGATTGGCGGCGCCGTTCTTGATTTACCCGCCTTGCTGTCGATCGAAGATCCCGACGCCGGCGACGACGGCCGCCGTCGTATCGCCTATCTGTCGGACGGCGAGGGCAGCGAAATCCGCATGCCGTCGCTGACGACGTTTATTGATCGTGGCGAATCCGCCGTTCGCTCCGGTGCAACGTCCTATCATTCATCGATCGTCTCGCAACGGGGCGGACGCGTCAACTTGTCGTCGCTGGCGGACATCTCGGGCGTGCGCATGACGATTGATAATCTGGTCGACGTTCCCGCAACGACACTGACGACGGCGACGAATTCGATCTTTGAATTCTCCGGCCCGCAGGCCTTGTCGATGCCGGCGATCACGTCAGCCGATGGCAGCGATTGGCGAATCAACGGCGTCGCGTTTCAAGCACCCAACTTGACCCGTTTGGTGGGTGGCGGGATTCGTTTGAGTGGTGGGGCAACATGGGTCTCCGATTCGCTGAACAATTTTGATTCGGCGCATATCCATTTGCTTGGCGGCATCACGCTTTCCCTGCCGGGATTGACCCGATTGCACCACGATGCCAACGCCAACTATCAATCAATGTCGGTGGTCGTCGAAGGCGAGGGCACGGTGTTGGACCTTCCCAACGTGACGAGCATCGAAAACGGGCTGTACTTTCGCAACGTGTCGACATTCAGCGTTTACTCGGGCGGACAAATCCGGCTGCCCGAATTGGTCTCCATTCGCGATGTCGATGCGGGCAATCAGTCGTATCGACGCTTCCACTTTTTGGCCGAAGGTATCAACAGCCGCATCGATGTGCCCCGGTTGGCGGAATTCTCCGACGCATGGTCGGGTTCGTTGACCGCGGCCAACACCAGTTCGACCCTGGACGCGCGGTGGGGCGGCACACTGCTGCTGGGATCATCCGAAACGATCGCCCAGTGGACCGGCGTTGTCGCCACGATGGATTCGACGACAACGCTCGAAGGCCAATCCCACGTGGCCGGCGATTCAACGCTCACCAGCGGTGGACGAATTGATGGTGATTTGGAAGTCAGCGGCATCGTGGATGCCGACGGTTCGCTCCAAATCGATGGCGACCTGATTCTGGAGGAAGGCGGCCAATTGACCATCGATATCGGCGGCTTGATTCCAATCGCCCAGCACGATGTGTTTGAAATTAGCGGCGATGCGCGGCTGGACGGAACGATCGCCCTGCGAAAACAAAACAACCACAATCCGGTCGAAGGCGATTCGTACCAGGTCATGCACTACGGTTCGCGGAGCGGATCGCCAACGTATTCGGGGTTGGATTTCGGTTCACAACTGCTAACGCCGGAACTTTCGCCGACTTTCTTGGAATTCATCACCGGGTTTTCCAGCGGTGCCGGCGTGACCGAAATCAACGCGTCGGTCGCGGGCATCGATGCCGACGGCCCGTTTGTTTTGGTGACGTTCAACGAAGCGATCGACGGGGACACGTTCACGCCCGAGGATGTCGTTTTAACGGGGCCCAATGGCGAAGTCGAAATCGAATCCATCGATTTTCATTTTGAATCCAACAACATCTTTCAATTGCGTCCCGACCTGTCGCAATACGTCGATGGCGCCTACACGATCGCGCTTGGGCCGGATGTGTTCGACTTTGTCGGCAATCCAATGAACCAGGATGGCGACGAAAACAACGGCGAAGCCGACGACGATGTTTTCACCGGTAGCTTCGATTGGTCGCTGCCGGATCTGGTTGTGACCGA
>JBCCRW010000233.1:0-9447 GCA_039201055.1 Planctomycetota bacterium
CCGAGCCACCGGCATCGGCATCAAAGGTGATCCCGCCACCGCCATTGGCCTCGCTTTGGCCCAGCTTGGTGATCGCGGCGGTCACGTTGATCGCGCTGCGAATCAGATGCGTCCAGCACTTCTGAGCTTCATTGAAACCTTGATAAACAGCCGCATCGTCGCTGACGAGTGTGCAAACGTTTTCCTTGCCAATCACCGCCGCGAGTGTGGCACCGTCCTTGTGGACCCCGTAGAAAGCGACGGGATTCCATCGGACCATTTCGCCATCCCACTTGTCGCCTTGTCCGCTTACCGATTGCGACACTTATTGATCGTGCGTTCCATAGGTGCTTCGCGACTCAAGGTCCGGGAATTAAATCAATTCCTGACCGCCGGGGACGGCAAAACCTGAATCGCGAGCGGCACTTAAATCGATTTTGTCAGGGAACAAATTCAATTTCGATTCCTGGGTCACGAAATCCCACGTGACCTCTTGGCCGGTATACGCCGCCATGCGTCCCATCACCGCTGTCAGCGAGCTTTCGGCGGTCTGCTGTAATTCGACGATCGGCGTGCCGCTACGAATTGAGGCCACGAGTTCCTTGTGTTCCTGGCGATACGCGGCACTCAAATCACCTTTCATCGACCACAATTCTTTGCCATCGCGGTCCCAAAGATATGCCGTCGCGCTGAACGCGGGAATCAACGCCTTGCCCTGGCTGCCGTAAACGACGGTGCCATTGGACGATTTGGTGTTGGGAATCTGGCGGCAGGTAAACGAGATCAAGCGATCGTCGGGATACTGATAATCGACGCTCATGCTGTCCCACATCTCGCTGTCGTCGGGCCGCGTAAAGCGTCCACCCGATGCGTACGCGGATTCGGGAGGCCCCTCCATGATCCAGTTCATCACATCGATATTGTGGACAGCCTGTTCGGCGATTTGATCACCGGACAACCAGATGAAATGCATCCAGTTGAAGATTTGGTACTCGGTGTCGCTCATTCCGTCCCGCCGCGCCTTGTACCAAATGCCGTTGGAACAATACCGGCTGGTCGCGCTGATGATGTCACCGATCGCGCCTTCGTGTAAACGCTTGATCGCTTCGACAAAATTGCTTTGGCGTCGATACTGCGTTCCGGTCACGATTGCCGTCTTCTGCTCCTCGGCCTTTTTGTGGGCTTCCAAACAGACGCGGTATCCATGGGGATCGATGCAGGTTGGTTTTTCGGCGAAGACATGCTTCCCCGCTTCGACGGCGTCCAAAATGTGCTGTGGCCGAAAACCAGGCGGCGTGGCGAACAGGACAAGATCGACGTCGGGATGATCCAGCACGTGTTTGTAGGCATCCAAGCCGCTGTAGACGTCCTTGTCCTGGACCTTGATTCGATCTTCGAATTGCCGCTTCATGCCGCGACGCATCACACCGGCTTGTTCTTCATCCAGATCCGCGAGCGCCACCAGGGCGACGTTATCATTGATTTTCATCGTGTCGCCGATGGCACCACCGCCGCGCCCACCGCAACCCACCAGCGCGATGCGAACCGCATCGCCCAAAGATTGGTCGTCGGCGTGCGACGTTTCGGTGTGGACGGCCATCGTGGCCAGCGTCGACGACGCGACGGTGCCGGCCAGAAACGAGCGACGATCGGGAAGCGATTTGGATTTTTTGGAAACCGACTTCGTATCAGTTGTTTCGGGCGTGGAATCGGAACGTTCGGGGTGGGTCATGATCTTCTGGGAGAGCGAATCGAGTTCGGGCGTCAGCCAGCATGATTGTAGCCAAAACCCAGGCGACGCTAGAACTGCCTTAAGAAACGCAGGTCGCCGCTATACAAATCGCGGATGTCGGTGATGCCGTGCCGACGCATACACAATCTTTCGACGCCGAGGCCAAATGCGAACCCCGAAACGACGGCCGGGTCATACCCCACCGCTTCGAAGACGGCCGGGTCAACCATGCCCGCGCCACCGAATTCCACCCAGGTGCCGTTCCAAAAGAAATCCACCTCGACGCTGGGCTCGGTGAATGGAAAAAACGAAGGGCGGAATCGGATTTCGACGTCCTCACCCAAATAGTTGTTCGCAAAGACTCGCAACACCGTCTTTAGGTTTGCCATCGTGACGTGATCGTCAACCAGCAACCCTTCCATCTGATGGAACATCGGGAAGTGCGTCGCATCGGGTTGATCGGGGCGATACACGCGGCCCAGCGAGATCACGCGAATCGGCGGCTTGCGGGTTTCCATGACCCGGATTTGCACCGTACTGGTTTGCGAGCGCAGCAGTTGCGATCCTTCCACCGAGCGGCCCTCGGAGGCGGCCGTTGCCAAGTAAAAATTGTCCAAAGGATCGCGGGCCGGATGATCCTCGGGAATATTCAGCGCCACAAAATTGTGCTGGGGATCTTCCACCTCCGGACCCTCGGCGGCTTCAAACCCCATCCGCCCCATGATTTCCATCAAGTGGCGAATCGTTTGGGCGATCGGATGCACGTGGCCGGTACCGGACGGAATCCCGGGCAGTGTCGGATCAAAACCGGAATCTGCACCGGAGGCATCGGCGTCGCCGACCAGCCGCGTCTTGCCGTCGTCAAAACAGGTTTGAACGGCCGACTTGAACGCGTTGAGCCGCAGACCGGCGGCTCTACGATCAGCGGGCTCGATCGAGCCCATTTGCTTTTGGACGTCCTTGAGTGCGCCTTTTTTGGCACCCAAAAACCGAATCCGGGCCGCCTCCAGCGTCTCGACATCGGCCGCCCCGGCAAACGCGCTGGACGCTTCGGCCTCGAGCCGATCCAGCGTTTCGATGAAGTCTTTTAACGGCATCGCTTCGCTATGCGGACCGACCTAAGAAGCCAGTTTGGCCTTGGCCGCGTCGACAACACTCTTGAAACCCGCTTCGTCATGGATCGCCATCTCGGACAGCGTCTTACGATCCAAATCAATTTCGGCCAATTTCAAACCGTGGATGAATTCGCTGTAACGGATGCCGTGGGCGCGACAGGCCGCGTTGATCCGAATGATCCACAGCTTGCGAAATTCACGCTTGCGAACCCGTCGATCGCGGTAGGCATACGCGTCGGCGCGTAGCAACGTTTCCTTGACGGTTCGGGTCAGCTTACTGCGACCGCCGCGATAACCCTTGGCTCGCTTGAACAGGCGCTTCTTGGACTTGTGTCGAGCGACACCGGTGGTGACACGCATGAGAATTCCGCTGGGTTGAAAGGTGTTTTTGGTTTGCCAATATCCAGGCCTCGACGCATACGGACCGCTGATTCATCACGGCGCTGTCGCTCGACGTTTTGCCCGCTTGGCAGGTGACTGCGAGAAGTAGAAAGAAACGAGAAACGAATACGTCTGGCGACGTCGACCGTCAGTCGCTGTAACCGTTAGTAGCTGTAACCGTTCAGTGCCGCCTGAATCGTTGGCTCCATGCAGCGGTCGACGCTTTTGGTCCCGCGCAGGTTTCGGCGACGCTTGTTAGACAATGCTTGGGCCAGGTGGCTGGTCCCGGTGCAGCGATGCATCGCTTTGCCGGAGGCCGACAACCGGAAACGTTTTTTGGTTCCCTTGTGGGTCTTGATCTTGGTTTTTTTGACGCGGGCCATGGGTCCGTCGCTGGGCAAAATGGAACAATCCGCCGAGAGCGAAGCTCCGGCGGGCGAATCGCAAAAAATAACAACCCCGCTGCCAAGCGGGTAGCCCAAACGGCCGTCTGGCACCAAGAAATACCGCAAATCAGCCGTCAAGCCGGCGGCAGGGTCAAATAGACGTTTAGCATCGTGAATGAATTGAGCACCATGTGAACGATCACGCAGGGGACCAGCGAACCACTCTGGCGGTACAACCAGCCCAACCCGATGGCCAGCGGAAACAGCGCGATCGGGCCGGCGCCTTGGCCCCAATGCTGGAGGCAAAAAATGGCGGCTGCGGCAAAAATCGGCCACAACCCGAGCGGTCGCCAACCAAACATGTTGACCTGTTCCCGGGTCGGTAAACGCCCGGAAATCTTGTAGTGGCGGCGAATCGAATCGAAGGCCTCAAAGCCGCCCTGGAACAATGCCCGATACACGAATTCCTCGAACAGCGGCGCCACGACGCACGTGACAAGCAGTGTCATCGCCATGATTTCGGGTTCGCGCAGTTCGCCGAATTGCTCGATCACATCGTGTTCGTAGGGAACCACCAACGACAACAGCGAATTGAACAGCAGCACCGGTGGCAGCAGCAGCAACGACCACAATACACCCAGCTTCACGTGCCGCCACGAACCAAACCAACCCAACGCCACCGGCGATCGGGTCTGGCGAACAAACAAAAACAGGGTGACCAATGCGATGGTCAAAAAGCTTGCAACGCTGATCGAAAACTGCGTCCGCATTGGCTGCGCCGATTCTAGCGCGGGTTCCGGACTGACCGGCACTTCGGCGATTCCAGTGGCACAGACCAACAGCCATTGGCATAGCAACAGGAACAGCAACATTTGCCCGAGCATCGCCAGAAACGCGTCCAACAACGTCCAGCGGGGACAATATCGCGATTCGGACGGCGCGAGTGATTCGGCGGCATCCCGGAATCCGCGGCAGCTTCGAATGCGGCGCACCCAAATGATGATCGAGACAATGAACGTCCCGACGATAATACCGTCAAAAATCGTCTCAATCTTCACGAAGCGCCTGAATCGATGCCAGCACGTAAACGTAGCCTGAATAAATGGTCAACGCGATCGCGGCCCACAATAAACCCATCGCGGCATAGGTCACCCAAAGGGCCTGGCTGAGCGGCATCAGCAGGACGGCGATCACCGCCGCACACTGGGCCACCATTTTCCACTTGCCAAGTTGATTGGCCGAGAAATCGCCACCGGCACCCTCGATCAATCCCCGCAAGCTGGTCACCAACAATTCGCGTGCAACGACCAAGGTCGCCATCCAGGAAGACACCGGCGAATCCGGCATCTCGACCAACGCGATGAACGAACCGCAAATAATGATTTTATCGACAAAGGGATCGAAGATTCGCCCCAGCTTGGTCACCTGGCCATATTTTCGCGCCCAATACCCGTCCATCCAATCGGTCGACGCGGCCAACGCAAAGACAAGCAGTGCCGCGAAATACTGGCCCAGCGGGATCAACACCATCACGGCGATCGCCAACACAAATCGCACCGCTGTGATTGCGTTGGGAACGTTCCATGGCGAGGTCGACGCGGCCGTCGAGGTGCTGGTTTCCGACGCGGGCGACACGGAACTTCGGGCAACGCTAAGCAAGTGGGCGGGACGCTTTTTGGCCGGCTGGCTGATGGCGGGCTGGCTGTTGGCGGGCTGCGAAACAAAAACGCTCATGAGAAAACTCCGCTAGCACGAATGGTAACACCAAACCGGTGAACGCCACAAAGGGCCCGGTAATGAACCGGAGCCCACCGGTTCGAATTCGCCTCGCGTGATTGTGAATTTCGTCTGGAAGTGGCGAGGTACTAAGTTTCTGGTGTCGGGATCAGTTGTGCCAAAGTCACGCGAAGCGGTCGCCCCGCAACAAATTTCGTGATCGCTTCGTCCACAATGCCCTGGTCCGCCCATTGCTGCAGCATTTGCAGTTCATCGTGTCCGGACTTGGGTATCGAACACGATTTCAACAGGTGCACTTCGTCGGCCCCCACCCGCGTCGCCAAAAACACCGCGATGGTGTCGCTGGTCGTCCGCCAATCGTGCGGCGGCAGCGAGGCCACCGGATCGCGTGCGGTTCTTTGAGCTTCCAGGCCCCGGTGATAAAACGCATTGGGATCGACCCAGATAAAACTCCCCGCCGCCGGTGCCTGTCCGGCTCGTTTGGCAAATGCGTCAGCATCATCGATGTTTTCAAAATCGGGAAACCACGCGGACACGACCCGAAAACTGATCCCCAACAATTCAACGCACCACCAATGCACATGGTCGGGCGGCAAGGTTCGCAGCCGATCGAGTGTTCGGATCGCATCGACCATTTCGCCACCGCCAACGATCAACCAATTTTCCGCCGGCGACAAACCATTCAAATACTCGCGAAGCTTGTCGACCAAATCGGGATGCGTCAGCAGGCTACCGCCCACCTTGATGACGCGTCGCCGGATGCTCATCTCGAATTCATGGTGCGGGGTGGATTGCGAAAATGGCGCACGTTAACCGGTCGCCCCAAAAAGTTGCAGCATCGCATGGCACGGCGCGCACCTCGCATACTCCGGTGCAAACGCAGGTTGGATGCCGCGGTCGCCGGGCAGCAGATCCTCCGCCGCTCCCGCGAAAACAATCTGTCGATTCGGAAAACGATTGATGGCGGTAACGATTCGCTGCCGTGCTTGGCGGTGGCATTGTGCGGCCAAGTCACGAGCGTCGCCGATGTTCCGATCACGCAGATCACGGCCAATCACCCGCAGCAGCCGAGCCGCGGCGGCGTGGATCGTTCGTCCTTGGCCATTTGCCGTGCGGACGTCGTCGGGGTTCTCCGGTTCATGTCCTAGCAACAAGCGAACATCCGACATGGTGGCAAACCACTCCGGTATCGTCGGGACCGTCGTGCCGCGATCGATCAATTCACCGACCCAACCAAACACAGGCGTCCTGTCGTCGCCCAAATACAGCAAGGTGCCATCGGCCAGCCGGGCGGTGTCGTCACGGGCGTCGGTTTCGATCCCCTCGGGCCCCAACGGAATCACATCGGTGGTCGTGGATCCGATATCGACCAACAACGTTGACCGCGTGCATTTTGCCGACAACGACAACGCGCTTGCGTGCCAGTTGGATGCGGCCAGCGACATGAAATGCCGCGACGCTTGGTCGGCCGACAACCAGCGATGATTCGCGTTTCCGAAGTCTCCGGAAGACGACTTGTTGGACGGAATGTTTTCATCGGGCATCGCGTAGTAACGAACCTCGGCGATCCCCGTTTGCTGGACAGCCGCGACAATTTCCGTGACGCCGTGATGCCGATCGGAAAAGCAATCTGCCAGTTCGCCGGTCATCGTGACCAACAGCGTGCCAACACGGCCAAAACGTTGCAAATCAACGATCAATTGATCCGTTAAACCGGCCCAGCATCGCCACATTTCAAAGGGAACGACGAAGCTGAAATCGGACGCGTCGGCGTATTTCAAATTCGCGCCGCCAATGTCGACCGCAACGACCTTTGGGGACATCAAGACGCGTCGGCCGGCTGGACGAGCGGCTGGCCAAGCTGCGTCACTTTGCCATCCGGCGTCCATTGGACCGAATCCGCCGGAAATCGACATTGAACCGGACCGGATTCCAACCCAAACAAACGGGCGGCAAGATTCCCGCGAATCATCTGTCGCAATCCAACGTAGGACGTCGTCAGTCGCGGATTGATTTCAATCAAATAGTCTTGCCCGGGTTCTTCGCCGGGTGGTCCTTCGCCCAAAAGCAGGTCGAATCCGACGAAGCCACGCACCGACGGCGGCATCGCGGCCACAGCCAACGTGGCAAGCGATTCGGCGCGGCGTTGCAGGTCATCCTCCAGCGGACCGATGCCGCCATCGTAGGACCACCGCGAGGTGTTGATTTCTTGGGCGACCGCCGGCAGAAAAATTTGTCCCCGGCTGCCCGCGACAAGCGATACCGACACCGCGCGTCCGGCCAGCAACGGTTGGACAATGTCCCCGGTTCCGGCCGCACTGAAGGCTTCATCGATGCCGGTGAAGCTTTGGATCTTGCTGGTCCCGCAACCGTCACGCGGCTTGACGATAAAGCCCTGCTGTTTGGCAAAGGCATCGATGCCCTTGCGATGGCTGCGGGTCCAGGTTGGCGGATGGGGAACCCCGCCGGCATGCATCGCCTTGGCCGTCAACCATTTATCGCTGGCGACCCGCAGGAAGTCGCCGCTGGCGGCGACGACGTCGATGCCCGCGGCGCGTAACATCGCGACGCCCTGTGCCAAAGCACCATCGTTTTCGGGCGCGACGATCACCGCATGATCGCAATCGCCCGCCGCGGCGACCCATTGCCGCCAGAGGAGTTCGTTGGGCACCGCTTCGACGACGTCAATGCAATCGAAATCAAAATCGTCACGCTGGCGGGGGTCACAGACGGTCCGCACGCTGGCAAAACTCGCCAAGTCCTCGACCAAACTACGCAGCATCGCCCCGCCCTCGGCCCGCAAGCTGGCCGGGATCTCTTCCACCCGGGGAGTCAAAAAGCCTCCGCCGGAAACAAATTCACCTACAAAAACTTTCAATAGTTTCGCCAACAAGAACAACCCGAACCCGAGCAGTGTAGTGCAGCCTCTCGTTGACTCACAGGGCCATCGCGTTACGCTCAGGCGGCGTACCCGAAGCCGTTTTCACCCGCCCATTTTGCAAAATTTATGTCCGACGCCGACTTTCCACCGGCGGGCCCCGCCGTGGGCATCATCATGGGCAGCCGCAATGATTGGGCGACGATGGAACCGGCCTCGCACGTGCTGGACGCATTGGCAATCGACCACGAAGCCTTCGTCGTTTCGGCCCATCGGACCCCCCAACGGATGTTTCGCTACGCCGCGACCGCCCACCAACGTGGCGTGCGGGTGATCATCGCCGGTGCCGGCGGGGCCGCTCATCTGCCCGGCATGATCGCCGGCGAAACGAATTTGCCCGTGATCGGTGTGCCGGTGCAAAGCCGGGCTTTGCGGGGCATCGATTCGTTGTTGTCGATCGTCCAAATGCCCGGCGGAATCCCTGTTGCCACCATGGCCATCGGCGCCGCGGGGTCAAAAAACGCGGGTCTGATGGCGGCCCGCATCCTGGCACTGTCCGACACCGAACTGGGCCGACGATTGTCGCGGTGGACCAAGCAGCAAAGCGATGCCGTCTTGGAATCCGCGGTTATTCGGCATGCGGGAAAAGCGACATGAGCGAGGCAAAACCCACCGTCGCACCGGAGGCGGCCAAGACCATTCGCCCCGGCGGAAACATTGGCATGGTCGGTGGTGGCCAACTCGGAAAAATGTTCGCCCACGCTGCGACAACGATGGGCTACAAAGTTTCCGTTTTTTGCGGCAGCGAGAGCGAACCGGCCGCACAGGTCGCGTCGTCCCGGGTTACCGGAGCCCTCGACGATGTTTCCAAGATTGATGCCTTCGCAAAACCGTGCGACGTCATCACCTATGAATTTGAAAACATTCCCGCCGAAACGATCGCGCGGTGCCGCCAACACGCACCGACCTTTCCGGACCCGAGCGTGTTGGCGATCGCCCAAGACCGCGAATTGGAAAAATCCACCTTTGCCCGTGCCGGCTTGCCCGTCACGCCGTTCCGATCGCTGACGACGGGCGTTTCAAACACATCGACGGGCGTTTCATTCGCATCGACACGCGGTTCCAACGCGGGCGCCCAGGAACCGACGCCGGTCGACGAAATCACCGATTTTGCCAGCCAGCACGGATGGCCGGTCATCGTCAAGACCAGCCGCAGCGGTTACGACGGCAAAGGTCAAC
>JBCCRW010000234.1:0-9408 GCA_039201055.1 Planctomycetota bacterium
CGGCAAGTACCGCCGGGACGATGCCGAACACCGGCAAATCGCAGGCGTCAATTACAGACCCCGGCAACACCAAGTCGCCGGTGAAGCCGGTGTCGATCCAAGCATCCAGCATCCGGTTCTCACTTAAGGCCGGACGACCGGGCGTGATCGGAATAAGAGTTCGCCCCGCCTCGTCAATTCGCCCCAGCACGAAAACCGCTCCCCAGGTGAACGGCCGCCTTATGCCCGACGCGAAGAATGTAAGGCCGCCGATCGGGATACTTTGCACGGCAGCGATTGGCTGCGTCGCTCAAGGTATCGCCCAAAAAGTGCTCGCCCGAATCTGGCTCGATCGCGACAAACTGATTCATCGACGATAACTCAAGCGTTTCGCGAAGTCGCTCATCGTAGAGTCGCCTCGCTCGTTCAGCGATGTTGTTCTCTTGCGTCGTACTCATTTCGTCTCCGATCAACGATTTCGCCTAGTCAACTCGACTCAGTATCTCAACCTTGTGACCAGACTTGTCACATTGTCCGACGATGCTTGGCGGAATTGCTCAAAAAAATTTCGCTGCCCAGTGATGTGTTTTAGCGGGAAGACCCCGGAGGCACCGAAATGACTGGAGTGGCAAGCGTGATCGTCCGCTGGCAAGCCCGACGAACTGCAATTCGCCGGGCTTGCCAGTAGACGGTTTCCGAGTTGGCGTCAGACGCCCGGCTTACTTCCATGTACTCGGGCATTCGACACGTCTGGTTACAACGTGAACGTATCCGCGCTTGACGCCCCTTCGAGAGCGGGATACCTCCGTTTTCACGGCCGTATTGCTTCAGTTCATGAAGGGAAATTTGATGGCCAAGCCGGTCACCATCCAATCACCAGCGGGTGAAGTCCGCTGCCTCAGCCCCCAAGCATCAAGATCACAGCCAGGCGGCGGAGTCACTGTCCGTCAGCAAACGGACGCTCAATGAACGCTCGCAGCCCCGTGGCATGCTGAGAGCGCCCGCGGACGGGCCGGCGGCTTCTCTACGGCGCCTGCCCGAATTTGATTGCTGCTTCGCCGCCAACTAGGCATCGACCGAAGATGTGATCGACGGAAGATGGAGGCGAGCGATGAATTAGCAAAACGAAAACTGACAACGCATCGACGTTGCCGAAGTCGAGGCACTGGCCGCCTGGTGGTACGGCATCCTCCTTGCCAACGATGCTTCCCCCAGGAACGACGCCATCATAGGGAGACGGTCTGGCAACGCTTCAATGGCGGAATGGGCGATGAGGGACTCGAACCCCCGACCCCCTCGGTGTAAACGAGGTGCTCTAAACCAACTGAGCTAATCGCCCGTTTCGGGATCCTGGTGCGGTGGCAACGACACCGCCCCATCCAATCACGCCTCGGCGGCCACCCTTGGAACCCCATTCCCCTAGACGGAACCCGACGATGGACACCACGGGAAATATGGCCAGCACTAGAAAATCGCCGGCATGAGTGACGCGTCCGTAATAAGGTTACTCGTTGTGCGCGACGCGAGGAGTACCGAAGTAATGGGATTCGTCGCCTCATCCACTAAGGCCAACTCGCAAAGTCAAACCTGCCGGCAATCGAAAATGGCCGACTTAAAAAAGGGCCGCCTACGTTGGCCGTTTGAGCCTATCGATTGATCATGCGGTTCCGGCGGTTGCGACGCTCGGCTCGTAGCCGAGCACGGCGGTTCGTTTCACTGGGCTTCTCGTAATACTCGCGACGACGCATCTCTTTCTTGATGCCACTACGCTCAACGAGCTTGCGAAAACGGCGAACGGCTTCCTGAATCGTTTCGCGATCACGAACCACTAACTTGACCATCGGTACTCCACATCATCATCGTTTGGATCAAACTCCCCATCTTGCGAGGAAACAAAAAACAACCGCCATGGTCCGCCTTGAACCCTCCAACACGCCTCGAAGGAGGCTGCCGGAGCACCATCAATGCGATCAAACGAGGCTAGACCGGTGGCACGTGAGTCGCGGATCGTAGCGACATGCACCTTCTTTCGACAAGCCGTCACGCCGCGAAAGTCGCTTTTTTCCCGGTTTTTGTGCCTTTTTTTTGTTTTCGCTCAGCCCGCGCTCAAGCCGCATCCGAAGTTTGCTTGGGGGGAATCGGCCGACTTTAACGATCACGTCAATCATGACGACAATGGGCATGCTCGACTACAGACACCTTTTACCCAGCCCCTCGCACCTGATGACGCTGGCGGTCCTGGCCGCCCTGGTTACATGGGACAACTCAAAATTGGCCGCTCAGGCGACCGGGTTTTCCGCTGCGGATCTACAGAGTTTCGAACAGAATTCGCCGCCCCCGGCTCGCCAAATCCCGCAACCGATCGTCCAGGCACAGTATTTGGAAACGCCCGCAAAAACGCCCGCAAAAACGACAGCGCAATCTCCCGTTGATGTCCCCACCGCTTGGCCGCCCAGCACCGCTTGGCCGCCCAGCAGCGCGCCGACCGCCGAACCTATCCCGCATGACATTCTGCGAATGCCAAAACGCAAGCCGCCCTCGCCGGGTGGTTCGGCCGAATCCGTTAGCGCGTTCCAAATCGATCCTCAGGATGACGAATTTGCCCGCCCAAATCACCATGCCGCCGCCGCAGGTCGCAATTCCCTGTGGCTGACCGAATCCTGGAAGACGCTGGATTCGCCGCCCCGATACCCAGTTGCCGAGGGGTATCATGAATTGCACAAGCAATTCGGACAGGCCCAACCGGCGATTGACAACGGTCGAACTCGCCCGGTCTGGAAAACACCCTATTCCTATGGTTACTTTGGCGCTTCAGGAAAACGCAGGTGGTCCCAGCACCACGGCTATCGCGACCGCACGACTCAGTGGTGGTATCGATAGCGATTCCAACTTCGCATCGCCCATTTCAATCACTGACACCATGTCCGCGCCCACCGGCCGCCCCGCGAGCGGCGAACAGATTCCCATGACGGTCATTCCCGAAACGGGATGGCATGTCGGCCACTACCTGTATCGGTTTCGTCGCGAGAGCATTGCGGATGGCTTGCTGCCGGGCATGTGCAAGCAGTTCAAAGAGGCATTGGAACCACACGACGAAGACGCCCAACCCGCGCGGCTATCGTCGTACTGGATCAGCGGGCACCGAGCGGACTTTGCCGTCGTCGCCATGGATCCCGATCCGGCCAAAGTCGACGGAGTACATCAGGCGCTGATGGCGCCCGCGCTGGGTCGCGTGTTAGAACCGGTTTGGTCCTTTATTTCCATGACCGAGATCAGCGAGTACGTTCCATCGCTTGAAAAATTTCGCGAAGACTTGATCGTCAGCGGAATGTTGCCCGAGAGTGACGAACTTCAACAGCGAGTCGACGCGTACGCGAAGCGTCTGCCGATGATGAACGAGCAGCGGCTGCATCCTCCGTTTCCCGATTGGCCGGCGGCTTGCTTTTATCCGATGAACAAGATTCGCGAAGTGGGGGCAAATTGGTTCCTGGAGCCCTTTTCGTCGCGGAAGGCGATGATGGCCGAACACGCCAAAAGCGGTATGGCGTTCGCCGGTCGCGTCAGTCAACTGGTTTCGGTCGGCGTGGGCTTGGATGATTGGGAGTGGATGGTGACGCTCTGGGCGAAGAACCCGCAATACTTGAAGGACATCGTTTATCAGATGCGTTTTGACCGGGCGAGTGCGGAGTTTGCCGAGTTTGGTCCCTTCTATGTCGGTTATCGTGCCGATGCCGAGACGATTGCCAAGCATTGCCGGTTGTGGCAGGACTAGGGCCTATTTATTCACGCGCTCACTTAGTCTCGGGGCACCTAGTCACGGGGCACTTCGACCGTTTGAATCAGATGACTGAGTTCCTCGTCGACGTGCCGTCCTTCGATCTCCGCCTCGGCTGTCACCGTGACTCGGTGGCGGAGTGCCGGCAGAACCACTTCGACGACGTCATCGGGCGTCGCGAAGTCTCGTCCCGCGATCGCCGCTTGCACCCGAGCGGTTTGCATCAAGGTCAAACCTGCCCGCGGGCTGGCACCGACATGAAAGGCGGGCCATGATCGCGTCGCCCGGACGATCTGATTGATATAGTCGACCAAATTGTCCTGGACGGTCACCTGCGAACACAATTCGATGGCCGACATGATCTTTTGCGGGTCGGCAACCGTCGCAACTTCCTTTTCCAAGCGATCATTCAAGTCGACTTGCTTGGAGTGCATCCGCAGAATATCCGCTTCTTGATCGGCACTCGGATAATCGACTTTCAACTTGAACATGAAGCGGTCCAGTTGGGCTTCGGGCAAATTGTAAGTGCCTTCGCTTTCGAGCGGGTTTTGCGTGGCCAGCACCAGGAATGGCCGCGGCACTTCATGACTGGTGCCATCGACGGTGACGCGATACTCCTGCATGATCTCCAGCAGCGAAGCATGGGTCTTGGCTGGCGAGCGATTGATTTCGTCGGCCAACAAAAATTGCGTGAACACGGGACCGGCACGGAATCGAAATTCCGACTTTTGCATATCGAAAACCGGCGCTCCGGTAATGTCCGAAGGCATCAGGTCGGCGGTGAATTGAATTCGCCCGCATTCGCAGCCCAGTACTTTTCCCAGCGTGCGAACAAACAAGGTCTTGCCCAAACCCGGCACGCTTTCGATCAACACGTGACCGCCGGCAAAAAGTGCCGTCAACGTCCCGACGATCAATTCCTCCTGGCCCACAAACAGCCGGTGGATTTCGGTTTCGATCGCCTGGTAAAGATCCGCGATTGGCAGAAACTTTTCGCTGGTCGCCCGCCGCATCGGCGGCACCTGGCCGACCGTTGCGGTCGCCGCCACGGGCGACGGCTGTGTTCGACCCGACATGTCCATTTCCGGAGGACTGGGGATCGCGGCATCACCGGGCGTGCCGGGATAGGTGGGCTGGTTTGGATCGCCGGTTTGATTGGGATCGCGAGTTTGATTGGGATCGCGAGTTTGATTGGGATCGCCGGCCGGATTGGGATCGCTTGGGTGCTTTGGAGGGATGGGCGGGCGGGGATCGTTTTGTGGCGGAACGTTCAACGCGCGGGTCTCATTGATCGCGGGAAGGGTCTGGCGTCTATCGCAGCCGCATTATGATCCAATCGTCTCGACGACGGGATGGGGTTCCAAAGCGCCCGAATTTCCGCCGCTTGGGACGGCGTGCCCCGTGCCACGCGACAAGTGGTTTGGGAAGTCGGCGACCTCTTGGCAGCAAATTTGTTCCATGACTTGCTGCAGTTGACGCTTCAAGATCGCGATCGTGTGATGGCCGCCCCGTCGGCCGAGTGCGGCGGTGCCATACATAAACGTGCGACCCAGCATGGTGAAATGGGCACCCATGGCGAGCACCCGAGCGATATCGGGGCCGCTGCGAATACCCGAATCCATGATGATGGTTAGCTTGTCGCGAAAATCATCGGCAATGTATTCCAGCGACCGCACCGAGGATGGGCCGGCATCGAGCTGTCGGCCGCCATGATTCGAAATGATGATGCCATCCAAGCCCAAACGCACCGCCGCATCCGCGTCGGCCGGGTTGGCGACACCTTTGAGCACCAGGTTGCCCTTCCAGCGATCTCGGATCGGCTTAATCTTTTCTTCGTTCAAGCGTCCCGAAAACGTTTTGTCCATAAATTGCCCCAGCTGTTTTAAGTTCAAACTTGCGGGCATGTATTTTCGCAGCGTTTCGAAATTGGGCTGGCCCTTGCGCAGGGTCTCCATCGCCCACACCGGTCGGCCAAGGATTTGCAAAATGTTTCGCAATGACATGCTGGGCGGCATCGCCAACCCGTTGCGGATATCACGTGGACGGTAGCCAAACGTGGGCACGTCACACAGGATCACCAAGGTTTTGCAGCCGGCCGCTTCGGCGCGGTCCAAAATGTCATCGCGGACGGATTCTTCGGCGGGGTGATACAGTTGAAACCAAAATTTGCCATCGGTAATCTTGCCGATCGTTTCGATGCTGGCCGTCGACACCGTACTGAGACAGAAGGGAATGTTGTGATCGACGGCGGCCTGCGCCAGGATCTCCGGTGTCGCGGGCCACATCAATCCTTGCAGGCCGATTGGCGAAATGCCAAAGGGTGCATCGTACCGGTGCCCAAATAATTCCGTCGTCATGTTCGAACGAATGTGCTCGCTCAAATATTGCGGCATCAATTCGATGTTTCGGATGTCCGACGTGTTGCGATGCAGATTGACGTCCTCGTTACAACCGCCATCAAGGTACTCGAAGGCGAAACGCGGGATACGTCGGCGAGCACGGTCGCGGAGATCGTCGATGCTTGGATAGCGTGGGTCGTAGTCGAGTGACATGGATGGCTTTGGGAAGAAAGGTGGCTTTCACTCTCAGTTTAGCCGCTTAGACAGCGTGACGCCTGAGCATTTGATGCAACCGGATCGATTGGAATGGACGTCGGAAGATTCGCGAGCGGATTCATTCGGCCGGCGATTGGAGCGTATGGGTCTTCAATCGCGTGCCAAATTCCATTGTCGACACTTTGATCAAGTCCAACACGCGTTCCCTTTCGGATCGTTCGAACCCAACGTGACGTCCTTAACGGCCAGCCAATCCGACCCGGCGGATGTCATGACGCCGCAAAACTTGGAATCCGGATTTTCGGAATCCACGGGTTCTTCACGATCGGCCTTCGCCGCCGATTCGTTGATGGTTGGCATGTTGGCGATGCTGATCATGACGGTGCTGCAACGTGGCCTGGGCTTTGGACGTGGGGTGCTGTTTTGCCGACTGATGTCGGATGTCGATGTCGGCAGCTTGTCGATGGCTTACGACTTTATTGTCATGTTCACGCCGATTGCGATGTTGGGTATTCCCGGATCGCTGGCCCGTTACGTGGAAACGTATCGTCGTGAAAACCGCGCCGGTCAATTGGTCCGGCGATTGGCGATGATCACGGGCGCCCTGGGGATCACACTGGTTTTGGGTCTACTGCTGGCTCGCCGGTCATTTGCCTACTGGATCTTTTTGTCCGCCGATCGCGTCGATTTGGTGGTCACCATCGCGGCGGGCGTTGCGGCCATCGTCGCCTTCAATTTCACCTATGAATTGTTGGCTTCGCTTCGCCAAGTCCGCGCGGCGTCATGGATGCAGTTTATCCAGAGCGTCGGTTTTTCGATCCTGGGTGTGGTTTGGCTGCTGCTGGGCGGCGGACTTGTTGGCCTGCTGTCCGTCTTTGCGGCCGTCACGATATTCGCGATGGTTCCAGCGTCGATCATTTTGAAACGCGGATGGCACGATTTGGACAATGCTTGTTCGCCGGCGAGCAACGACAGCATTTGGCGACGCGTGCTGCCCTACGCCGGCGCCCTGTGGATGATGAATTTGCTCACCAACGCATTCACCATGTCGGATCGGTACTTGATACTGCACGCGATGCCCGGCGGTGACGAAACCGTTCGTGCGGCGATCGGCCAATACCATAGTGCCCGGTTGATTCCGCTGTTGCTGACCTCGCTGGCAGCGATGGTCAGCGGCGTGCTTCTGCCGTATTTGTCCGCCGATTGGGAATCTTCGCGACGCGAACAGGTGGTCGCGACGCTAAAACGGGCACTCGTCGGCGTCAGTGTGCTGTTTACGATCGGCGGCGGCATCACGTTGACCTTCGCGCCCTGGCTATTCGAAAGCTTTTTGGAAAATCGCTACTCCCAAGGTTTGGCGTTGATGCCTATGGCCATGGCGATGTGCATTTATGCGGCGCTCGCCATCGTCGGCCAGGACTATTTGTGGGTCGCCGAGAAAGGTAAGTGGGTGGCCGTGGCGACCGGAATCGGGTTGTCCATCAACATCGCTTTGACGCTGCTGTGGCTGCCGTCGATGGGGCTTTCCGGCGCCGTGCTGGCGACCTTGATTGCCAACCAAATGGTTTTGTGCGTGTTGTGGGCAATCATGCACGCGGCTGGCTTTCGAATCGATCTGAGCATTATCGTCATTTCGATTCTGCCGGCGACGCTGCTGGCCGGCGGCCCGGTCGCGACCGCTTGCGGCGTGATCGCCGCATACGTGTTGCCGCAAGCCGGCGAAGCCGTCGTGCAGTTCGGCAATCACCCAAAGATATCGCCGCTGTTGCGGCGACGTTTATGACGTCGCTTGGATGTCCGCGAAGTCACGAATCGAATAGTCGATGCCGACGTAATCGAGCACTCGGCACAACGCACGCATCGCCACGCCAAAACCATCGGGGCCGCTAAAGCCACCGAATTGGCCACCACCGCGAACATGCGGTTCCAAGTCCATGAACACCCCGTCGGCGCCGCGAGACGTCATCCGCTCGTGCAGCGTCGGGAGAAAGTCCTTCAGATCACGCAGGATGGCTTCGTGCCCGCTGTCGCCACAATCGGCCGGCACGAAATTCGCCAGCGAAGCTTCGTCGACGTGTGTGATCCGACCGGTCGGCGAGGGATCGTGGTAATCCTTGATGTGAACCCAACCCAAGGAAGGCTTCATCGCGAGGTACTGGGCGAATGTTTCATCCGGTGTAAAGCCCTGTGTCACGATATTGGCCCCGTCAAAAATCGTCAGCATCGCCGGATGATTGACCTTGGCGGCAATGGCTTGAAGCAAATCTCCCGTTTGGCCAACCAAGTTAGCCTCGACCTCGAGACCAAAAGTCAAACCACGACCGTCACAAACTTCGGCAATTTGTCCAAGCTGGTCACACACCTGGTCCAAGTGTTCGGCGGGATCGGTGTCTTTGGGATGATAAAATGAGAACCCGCGGATCAACTTGCTGCCCAGAGCTTCGGCACGATCGCACGCGATGGCAACGTCTTCGTTCAGATACTGATCAAACGGAATGAATGCGTTGGACGTGCCATCGTCGACATCCCGCAATTTCACTTTACCGATGGGCGAACCAATGCTGCTCACGGACAAACCGTAGTCACCCTGCATTTTGGAAACCTCGCGGATTTCGTCTTCGTCAAGCTTCATGACGTTTTTGATCCCGTTGCCCGCGTCAATGAAGCGAATCGAATAGTATCGCAGACCCAATGCCGCGAAGGCGGTGAATTGTTGGACGGCTGTTTTTTCGTTTGCCGATTCGTCAGCGAAGCCAGACAACAGAACCGGTGGCAAGGAAGTCATGGTGGTGGTCGTGCCGACAAGCACGCTTGTCAAGGAAGTGAGACGGTCAAGGAAGTGAGACGGTCAAGGAAGTGAGACGGTCAAGGAAGTGAGACGGTCAAGGAAGTGAGACGGTCAGGCAAGTGAGACAGTCAGGCAAGTGAGACAGTCAGGGAAATGAAACCGTGATGACACTGTTCAAACCGCCCCGCGGCGTCCAGCGACTTTCGATCGTCACGCGACGTGGTTTGACCACGGCAACGAAGTCATCCAAAATCCGGTTGGTCACCGCTTCATAAAAAATCCCTTCATTGCGAAACCGTTGTAGATAAAAC
>JBCCRW010000235.1:0-9367 GCA_039201055.1 Planctomycetota bacterium
ACCGGACGCCAGAGCGAGACCTTTCGCGCGATTCGAACGGCGTTGTATTTTGGGGGCCAATATGTCGGCGGCCCCGGTTCGGCCAATCAGATCTTGCAAGTCACCAGCGCCGTCCCCGCGGAAGGAAAAACGACGGTGGCAGCCAATTTGGCCGTCGCCATGGCTCAATCCGGGCGTAGCGTCCTGTTGCTGGATGCGGATCTGCGGCGTTCGCGGGTCTGCCAAGCGATGGGTCTGAGCGAAAGCAAGGGCGTTGCCTGGGTGATCGATCAGGCCCGCACCAACCCGGGCCACATGGATTTAATTGCCAGCGAAGCGATTTATGAGACCGAGGTTGACAACCTTTCGGTGATGCCCGCCGGCACACGTCCGGAGAACCCATCGGAATTGCTTTCCAGCGCCGCGTTTGACCAACTGTTGGCGTTTGCTCGCGGTAAGTTTGACATGGTCATTATTGACAGCCCGCCGATGTTGGCCGTCAGCGATCCGTCGACCATTGCGACTCGCGTGGACGCCGTGCTGTTGGTCGTTCGCCTGAAAAAGAATATCAAGCCCGCGACCGCCCGGGCGGCACAAATGCTTCAATCCTTGGACGCCAATGTCGCCGGGGTCATTGTCAATGGCATCGGCAGTCGCGCCGCCCGTGGCTACGGCAAGGGTGGGGAATCCCAGAATGGCAGCGATCCGCGGGCGGGCGGATACGGCTTTGGATTTGCCTACGGTGGCGGTGCGGATGCGAAGATCGATCGCACCCTGGCGACCTACTACAAAAAACGCCCCACTACCCGCGGTTCTCAGCATCACGAGTCGGATGTTGTGCCGGCAAGTTCGGATTCTCGGGACCGCAAGGTGCTGACCCATCGAAGGTAGGTTTTTGGGTGGTCGGTTCGCCTGGAATAGGCGAGCGGTTTTGAGTTTCGCCTCGGAGAGGCGAGCTACTGAGGTTCATGCAATGTGTATTTTTCGCCGTTGTTTGGTTTGTGTTTCAGTTTTCCAAGGAGAGTGCATGATTCGATTGCTATGTGTTTGCGTCGGCTTGACCGCCTTCGCTCCCTTTGCCAAAGCCGATTTTTTAATCGATGGCTTTGGAGATTCGGGAAGCGGAAGTGTGTCAGTGACGGACACAGACTTTGCCGGGTTGACACGGCAGGTGGTTGCCACACCGGGTTTGACGCTGGTGGGCGGAGGGTCATTTTTGTCCGCCGCCAACCAGTTCACGATTTTGAACTACAGCTTTGATGACTCGATTGACTTGACCGGATTCTCACGAATCAAGTTGGCCAGCTTCGATGCTCTCAATGATGTGAATGTAACCGCCAACCTTGGCGGCACTTCGCAGGTTCAAAGCATTGCCGGTTCGTTGGGGGCCACCGATCTTGTCTTTGATTTCTCATCCGTGAGTGATCTGTCCGAGGTCGATAACCTGCAATTCATGTTCAGCGATTCGTCGCTGTCCCCGGTCACCTTCAACTTCCATGGTGTGTCGGCGGTTCCTGAACCGTCCTCCATGGCACTGTTGGGTTTGGCCGGAGTCGCAGGTTTTGCCGCCCGGCGCAGGAACCGATCCCGCCAAGTGGTGTCGGTCTGATAAACGATCCGCTTGATCCAGGTGATCACGCGGGCCTACGAGGCCTTCGTCCGGCTAGGGCGAAGGCTTTTTCATACTAATTTTGTTGCGTTCTTCCTTGTTCATTGCCGGCTAGGTTTCGATGTCGACCGTCACGCTTCCAGAACACGACGCCCGTCCGGAGCATGAATCCAATCCGGAACAGGACACCCTTCTTCAACATGGGCGGGATCCAGACAAAGAGTCAGCCGAAAGCACCTCCACGGTCGATCCGGCTTTCCTGAAGGACCGTCTGGGGGCGATCCCGCGAAGCTGGATGGGAATCATTGCCGCACTTTTCCTGGCTTCGTTACCGCTGCTTTATACCTACGCCTCTTGGACATGGAGCGACGGGCATTACCAATACATGCCACTGCTGTTGGCGTTTGTTGCATTTCTATATTTCCGGCGTTTTCCGGCAGCGGGCGTGCAGCGAAGCGAACCCAAGCCTCTTGTTGTGCTTGCCGGTTTGCTTACGGTCGGACTTCTGCTGGCAATCGGCAATCTTCTCTACAGCGGCTTTATCGGAATCATCACCGCGACCGCGTCAGCATGTTTGTTGACCTATGCCCTGCTGGGCTTCGGTGGGCTAAAAAACCTGTCACCCGTCTTGGCACTTTGTTTGTTGGCCATCCCATTGCCATTGGGGCTCGACAAGAGTCTGATTTTTCAGATGCAATTTCTTGCCAGTCATTTGGCAACATTGCTGCTTGACGGTGCCGGCGTGATGCACGTCCGCAACGGCGTGATTCTGATCACCGAACAATCACAGTATATGACCGAGGAGGCATGCAGCGGTGTGCGCTCATTGTTTTCATCACTGGCGGTCGTCTCCTGTTATTCGGTGGCCGCACGCCATTGGTGGCCTCGGGTCACCACCAATCTGCTGCAAAGTGTGGTTTGGGTACTGATTGGCAATGCGATTCGGGTCGCATTGACGGTCTACCTGGCGGACAACGTTTCCAGTTGGTTCGCCAGCGGTTTGGGCCACGAGGTGCTGAGCATCATGATCTTTGCTTTCATCTTGGCCATGATCGTCAGTACCGATCACCTGCTTACATTCTTTTTGCGTTCGCAGTTCGGTCTGACCTGGGACCGTGACGATCAGAGCGGGAAATTTGCGGACGAAACAACATCGCCGCAATCCAAGTCACAGCAAACGGTGTTACCGGAAAGTAACGCCGGGGATGTGGGCATTCGTTTTCCAAGTCTTTCCACCCCCGTCACGGTCGGCGTTTTGGTGATGTTGGGACTCGTCACGCTCCTGGGCGCCCGCGTGGCCTACATCAATTCCGGCCGCGGATTGACGTTGCTGTCCTCGGTGCCGCGTTTGGAAGCACCGCGTCAGCAGGACTTGCCCGAGGTCTTGGCCGCTTGGCGTCAGGTTGGCTTTGAACACATCCAGCGTGAACGTTCTTCGCTGTTTGCTTCGGATTCGTACGTGTGGAGTTTTCGCCGCGGTCCGCTGGCGGCCATCGTTTCGCTGGATTGCCCATGGGCGGAATGGCACAACTTGCAGCGTTGTTATTCGGCGGTGGGTTGGCAATGCGAAATGCAAACGATGTTGAAAATGGGTAACGAAGCATCCACGTCGGATATGACCCATTCCGAGATCAATCTGTCCAAACGTGGCAACAAAACCGGCATGGTCATCTTTGGTTCGATCGATGCGAAAGGCCAAGACGTCAAACCACAATGGCGTCATCGCGACGGCATCGATCGCGGGCTGTTGACTTCATTGACCAGCCAAGCCGCGTTGTCTCTGGGGCTGGGCGCCGAGCGGCAGTTCGAGATCGAAGGTTTGGCGTTGCCCGCGACCACCATTCAACTTTATTCCGAAAACAGCGTCGCCTACACGGACGCGGATCGAGAAGCGATTCGTTCGCTGTATCAAGCGGCACGCACAGAGCTACTGAAAAGCAAACGCTGGCAGAACTAGTTTTGGCTTGGAGTGCGGTTTGACGTTTTCCGACGTTCGGAAAACACATTTCTTATGCAAGGAGAATATTGCATGTTGTTGAGACTGTTGGTTTGCGGAGCGATGCCCCTGCTCTTCGCCTCGGCCGCTTCGGCGGACCTGTTTTTGGAGGATTTCGAAGATAGCAGCGTCGGTTATACGACAAGCGTCAACGAATTCTCGGACGGTTCGGGAGACTATTTTGGTCGCGTTGGGGTGGACGGCATCACTATTGGCGGCGCCGTTTCGTTTTCGGGAACCCAGGGAACCGGCTTTTTTGCCGCTCAAGACATCGATGGGGAAGGCGATAGTGCAGAACAGTCGTTAACCTTTTCCGGCATCGATATCTCGGGTTTCTTCAATCTGGGTTTCTCCGGCTTCTTTGCCGAAGACGATGACGGAAGCAATCAAGACTGGGATGACAGCGACTTCTTGATGGTCGAAGCCAGTATCGATGGCGGGAATTTTGAGCAAGTGTTTCGCATTGCCAACGATGGTAGCACCTTCAACAGTGCAGCTTTCGTCGATACGGACTTGGACGGCGTGGGTGATGGTGCCGAAATCACCGATACATTCACTCAGTTTTCAAGCGCGATCAACGGCACCGGGGATTTGTTGGATCTGCGGATCACGATGTCGCTGAATTCGGGTGACGAAGATATTGCGTTTGACAATATCGCGATCACCGGAAAGGCGGTTCCCGATCCGACCACGCTGGTGCTGTTTGGCATCGGTGGCTTGGGCGCGGTGGGTAGCTATCGCCGACGCCAAAAAAAATCGCGAGCATAAAGCGAAATCAAGATTCTGGATGTTGCAATCAGGACCGTTGCAAAGCGATTGGCGAGGGAAGACCGTCATCATTATGGGATGGGCACGCGGTTGTTAGGCCGCGTGCTCTTTTGTTTTATTTTGGGTCGCTTGAAGTCATCACACAAAGTTGGATCGTCGCATGGATTCGGAACGGACCTGGACACAACACCTCATGTATATGCCCGCCTTATTGACCCTGGGTGTGGTCGGGCTGCTGGTCGGACGCAGTCTTTATTCACAGCGATCGATCGCGGGGGAATACCGCTTGGCGGCCCGTCAGGCTGTCGCGAATGAGGAATTGGAGAAAGCAAAGTTTTACTATTCGCGTTTGGTGGGATCGGGCGATCGCGGAACACCCCAGGATCAACTCAATTGGGTATCGATCTTGGCGGCTTCGGGTGACCAACAAGCTGCCAAGGCGATGCTGGACGAACTGGCGCCGGACGATCGCGTGGGGCTGGGCGAGGCGCACCGGCAGAAGGTGATGGCGATCGCAAAACTGATCCGCACGCAAGGCGGCAGCCGCCGGGCCTTTGAAACGATGCATTGGCATTTGCGGCATGGCGCCCGCGAACCCACGCCGGACAATGATCTGTTATGGGCCGGATATCATGTAGCGGTAGAACAAATTGACGAAGCGATTAATCGCTATTCGTCCGCGGCAAGCCAACGACCTGAATTGTGGTTTGAAGTCGCTCAGTTGTACCGTCAATTGCGTCGTCCCGAGGAAGCCAAGCGGGCAATGCAGCGGGCCGAGGATTTTGCCCGGCAAAGCATCGACGAGAATCCCTTGGACACGGACCAACGATTACGACTGGCCGACATCTTGGCAGGAAAGGGGCAACTCGATCGCGTCGAAGCCCTACTCTTTGAAGGCCTCAAGTTGGCCAAGAAGGATCCCAAGTTGAAGTTGGCCATTTCAAAGTACTACCTGGCCGGATTGGCCAAGATAAGCGGCCGTGATCCCGACAGCGACCGGCAGCGGCTGGAATTGATCGCCAAGGCGGCGGAAATCTCACCTGGCAACCCGGACATTTACAAGGCGATGACGGGTTTGTACGCGCGAAGCGATACCGAGGAACAAAAACAGTCGTATCGGAAGACTTTGGAAACGCTGATCACCAATGGAAATTCAGCGCCGCTCGCGCATTTCGCATTGGGCAATTTTTTGTTTGACCAAGGCGACACGAAAGCGGCAATTTTTCATCTCGAACGGGCGTTCGAAAGTGATCCGAATTTACCCATCATTGCCAACAACCTTGCTTGGGTGCTCAGCCAAACCGATTCGGCGGATTATGTGCGGGCCGAAAAGCTGGCGCGGATGGCACTTTCGATACAGCCGGAGAATTTGACCTTTCGCGACACCCTGGCAACGATCCTGTTTGAGCAGGAAAAGCACGCCGAGGCGCTGCCGCTGTTCGAAAAAAACTTGGCGTTTGCAAGTGAAGCCAAGAAGCAAAAGATCCATCAGCGTCTGGCGAGTATTTATGAGGCACTTGGTCAACCGCGGATGGCGGCATCGCACCGGCAGCAGATTCAGCAGTCACCGTCGTCGCCGCAAGCCGGTGAAACGCGTTAGGTCTTTGTTCCGGCTTCATTTTTGGGTGCCTGCACGTGGCCGGTGGTAAGCGAACCGGCTAATGGCTGTGATGCCTTCGGCACCGATATCGCGTTTGGGTATAGCCCCCTGCGACGATTGCAAATTGTACCCTTGGTATACCCCAACACCACAACGTGCTCGCCACCGGTATCAAGTGAGCGGCGAGGCGTTAGTCGCCGGTATCGGTACCGGAAACCGACGGCTAGGTGCCTTGTCACTCACTGGAAACCGACGGCTAGGCCTGGGCTATGAGGAGGCCGTGGAGTGATCCGCGGCCCCTTTTTTTAAACCCCTATCATTCGGACCGCGTTACCTCAAAGTCTCGTGCCACGATCCAGAAATCACCCAGAATCAGCGCGACGACTGGGGGGCCGTCGATCGTCGGCAAGGGAATTTCGCCGGCGATTGAGGCACTACCGCCATTTTTTAAGACTACTTCGCGATACCGATGAATTAGCTTGGCCGGGGCCGTAGCGAGCAAGCCAAAACTTGGTTCGGGTGCGGGGCGAATAATGTCCAGCCGCAAATAGTCGAAGGGATGGAGCCAAGCTCCACAAACCTCGGCGTGGGCGTGAATGAGATCGGCAATCAATTGCTTCTCGGAACCCAAGGTCCGGTTTAGATAAAGCGAAACCGTCGGAAACTGATAGGGCAGAAGTACAGGGTGCTCCGAAACAATCCTGGGAGGGCAGACGCGGCGTCGCGGTGAGAGTTGCCAACCGAGTGCATTCTTTGCTCGAAGCGACCAGTTGGTATCGGGGCCGTATTCGGAATGAAGTTTCAAACTACTAGCAAGATCCTCGCCATCGAGTCGGACGTCAATGATCGTGCAATCCACCTCATCCGGCTCGAAGTCCGATTCAATCTGGCGGTTTAGTTCATTGAGCATGCGGAGTTTGGATGGGTTTGCCGACGACCGGCAGCCGGAATTTTGGCACCCGGCGGGCTGCCTGGTACGGTCATCGGGCCTTTCTCAAGCGTACCAGAGTCCCCCATCGAAGCTCGATGCGATTTGCCATGATCTCTGTCGCCGCGTTTACGAACTTCCGCACAATGACATGATCGCCCTTTATCTGGGCTAACGGTTAAATCCAGTTTCCCCGGCGGACTCGCCTAGGGGATTCGAGATCGACGTCGCTTGAAGCTATGCTGCGGGGCCGTGGAGTGATCCACGGCCCCGTTTTTTTGCAGCCGTTTTTAACGGTGCACTTTTTTTCGTCCAACTGGCGCCGCGGCACAGGCGGCCGCGATGATCGATGACTGGTGATTCGGCCGACTTTTTTTCTGACCAGCACATCAGTCATCTGGCCACCAGTGCCGCCGGGCCGCAGGGATCGTTGCCGCTGAGCGACGAGATTTTGCGAACGTGGTCCAGCGGAGACCTTTTCGGGCTGACGCAAAATGTCGGCATGGGCTATGACCCGCGCCGGGTGCTGGGCGATCAATACTTGATTTTGAGCACCCAGGGTGGCGTGCGGGGTGAAGATGGTCATCCCATCGCACTGGGCTATCACACGGGCCATTGGGAAGTGGGCCTACTGGTCCGCGCGGCAGCGGAGGTGATTGAGGAACGTCGTGGGGTGCCGTTTGCGGCGTTTGTCAGCGATCCGTGCGACGGACGCAGCCAAGGCACCGACGGCATGTTCGATTCACTGCCGTATCGAAATGACGCGGCGATCGTGATGCGGCGTTTGATCCGCTCGTTGCCGCGACGTCGCGGCGTGATTGGTGTGGCCACATGCGATAAGGGCATGCCGGCCATGATGATGGCGCTGGCCAAATGCGGCGATCGGCCGGGGGTGTTGGTACCCGGCGGGGTGACCTTGCCGCCGACGGTGGGCGAGGACGCAGGCAAAGTGCAAACGATCGGCGCGCGGTATTCACGCGGCGAAATGACACTGGAAGAGGCGTCGCTGGAAGGTTGCCGTGCGTGCGGAACGCCCGGCGGTGGTTGTCAGTTTCTGGGCACGGCGGCGACCAGCCAAGTCGTCGCCGAAGCGCTCGGCATGACGGTGCCCCACGCGGCGCTGGCACCCAGTGGTGCGGATTTGTGGTTGCAAATGGCGCGGGATTCGGCCCGCGTGGTGATGGATGCCGCCGCCGCTTCGATGCCGCTTCGCGACGTGCTTACCGAGGACGCGTTTTACAACGCAATGTTGATGCACGCGGCGGTCGGCGGCAGCACGAATCTGCTGCTGCACATTCCCGCGATCGCGCATGCGGCGGGCATCCAGCGTCCCTCGGCCGATGACTTTCGCAAGATCAACGCTTCCGTGCCGCGGTTGGTCGATTGTTTGCCCAACGGGCCGATGGGCCATCCAACGATCCAATTTTTTTTGGCCGGCGGTGTTCCCGAAGTTGCCAAGCATCTGCGCGACTTGAAACTGCTACGCACGTCGGCCAGGACCGTCACGGGAATGACTTGGGACGAAATCATCGACCGTTGGTTGGAATCGCCGCGTCGCGAAGCTTGCCGACAACGTTTGCGCGAGGCCGACGGAGTTGATCCCGATCAGGTCATTTTTTCGCCATCGCGGGCCCGCCAGGCCGGGATGACATCGACGGTATGTTTCCCCGAGGGGAACCTTTGCCCGCAGGGGTCGGTGATCAAGGCGACCGCGATTGATCCGGCCGTGATTGACGACGATGGCGTGTACCGCAGGCGCGGACCGGCACGGGTTTTTGTCGACGAGCGATCCGCGATCCGCGCCGTCAAGGGACAAACCGATCGGCCGATACAGGCGGGCGACGTGATCGTCCTGATGGGACGCGGGCCGATCGGTTGCGGCATGGAGGAAACGTATCAAATCACATCGGCGCTGAAGTACTTGTCCTTTGGCAAGGAGGTCGCGTTGATTACCGATGCGCGGTTTTCCGGCGTTAGCACGGGCGCGTGCATCGGGCATGTCGGGCCCGAGGCGCTTGCCGGCGGGCCGATCGCCCAGGTGCGGGATGACGACAGGATTGAGATCGAAATCGATTGTCGGAACATGCGTGGCCGAGTCGATTTGGTCGCCGCGCACGACGGAGCGGATTGGACGCGTCGGCCGCCGCACCCGGATTTGAGAGTCGAGCCGAATTTGCCCGACGACACCAAGCTGTGGGCGGCGCTACAGCAGGTCGGCGGCGGGACTTGGGGCGGATGTGTTTACGACCTGGATGAAATTGTGCGGCGGCTGCAAAACCAGAGCGGCTGAAGAACGAGGGCGGCGAAGGAACCGGTAGGATCGGGATTGGTAGTGGGCGAGGCGAGGAGTGGGATGGTGAAACGGCGTTTTTGCCCTGTTTTTCTGTTACGCCGCTGCGTAGGCTGCCACCCTGCGTGACTGGGTCGAGTTCAGGAGATCCTTTTCTTTCAGCCAAGCCCTCAAGTCCTTATTGCTGACCCGTGCGA
>JBCCRW010000236.1:0-9358 GCA_039201055.1 Planctomycetota bacterium
CGCCTTGGCAATTTCGGCGATGTCGGGCAACACATTCTTGATATAGCTGGCGTAGATTTGGCGAGTCGTCTCGGCCAGCGGGTCTTCGGTCGGCGAAAACTCATAATGGACCTCGATGGGCATCTTGCCCACATAGTTGTCGACAAAATCGCCCAGCTTGTCGCGGCTCCACGTGAACAGCGGTTGTTGCCGTTCGTAAAGCTTTTTCCAACTGGACAGCACCTCGGATTGGCGACTGGCAATCAATTCATCCATTCGCGAATGCGATCGTTCGTTGGGATGGGTATCCATCTCCCCACGAATCGAGCTGATTTGCGAAATTTGGTTGTTGATTTTGCCGGTGTTGGTCGTCCGCTTGGCGTCCAAGTCCGTCGTCGACAGGTACCAGACCGCGACGGCGCCGATCAGCACCAGGATGCTGCCGATCCAAAACGCGAACTTGAGCACCGGATCGAGTTGCTGTTTGAGTTTGTCCATCGTGGTTCACCCGCGCGTGGGCGGCCGGTCGTAGATGAGTGTTTAGAAAGAAAAGAAAAGTGAAGCGGGCTCGATCAAGTCCATCAGTTGGGTCACGATCGAAACCGCCGGAATGAACGCGTGGGCTTAAGCCTCGCCGCTGGCAGCGGCCTCGGCCGCCGCCTTTTCGGCGGCAACCTTTGCTTTTTCTTCGTTTTCGGTTCGCAGCTTGTTGCGTTCTTCCATCGTGCGTTCCTTGAGAACGAATTGGAATTTGAAATTGAAGCGTGGCGCGTCCAGCATCGGACGGGCGGTCAAGGGCAGGTCATCTTCGCTACCCTGGCCAACGGTGCTGGGGACGGTCGTCGGATCAAAATCGGGATTGGTCACCTTGTAATTTTCATCCAGCACGCCGTTGATCATGATGGGATATTCGATCCCGTATTCCTCGAGCGAAAATTCTTCGTACTTGGGGTTCCCATCGCCATCGACGCCCACCGGCACCTTGACTTTCTTAGTCAAAAACGCATGCAGGATCGATCGTTTGACATGGTCGGCGCCGACCAGACCAATTCGGTTGGAATCCTTTCGATCCGGGTCATTGAAATAGTGATGACAATCCAATTGAAAGACCCACCCGCCTTCGGTTGGCCCGGTGACATCTTTCAGCTCCTCGGGAATCTCGACGCCCATCAGCGTCGCCCAACTGCGGATTTCCGTTTGAAAGATGCCTTTTAGTTTATCCGAAAACCACGTTTTTAGATCGTCATATTGTTTTGCATCGATCTGCGTGACAAAAATATCCTTGCGGTCGGGATAGGGTTTTTCCGCCGGCGTCAATATCGTGCCGTCGGGCGAATCGACTCGCGGGATCAATTCATTAATGATCCGGTAAATTTCCAACCAGCGTTGGCGACGGGTCGAATTGCTGGCCACCTCGACGCCGACCCGGTCCAGATATTCAAGCTGGGTCTTGCGGGTTTCATCTTCGCTTTTGTGCGAGGAGGAGAGCGAAGTGGTGGTTTGAACGGCGCCCGAGGCGCTACCCCAATGGTCCTCGTGGGTGTCCTTCCAACTCTGCTCGGTGAATGCGTAATTGACGCTCATCCCGATCAACAGCGTCGACAATGCGGCGAGTGTCCAAGGCTTTTTGGCACGAATCAGCCGCGCCGTTTTGATTTCCTGGGGAATCAGCGAATTGGTGATTTGCGATTTCTTCAGACCCTGCAAACACAGGCCGTAACAAACCGCGAAGGTGGGCAGGTTATCGCGGAAGGCGGGGATCGCCATCACGTCCTCGCCGCCAAGGCGATTGAAGCGATCCACGACTTCGACGTCGAAGCCCAAGTTTTTGCCCAAGTAGGCGGCCAAACCGGGCATTTTGACCGTGTTGCCGGTGACCAGCATTTCGCCAATCTCCGCCTTTTTGTCGATGCTGCGAAAGAACCCGATGCTGCGTTGGATCTCGGTTTCCAAATCGTTGAAGACCGGCCGCATTGTTTGGATGACCAGCTTCGGATCGACGGCCTCGCGGACATTCCGCTTTAGATGTTCCGCCTTGGCGAAAGTCATCTTTAGGTCTTTGGTCAATTGCCGCGTGAAGTGGTTACCACCAATGGGCATACTTCGCTGCCAGATTCGGAAACCGTTGGTGACAATCAAATCACTTGAATCGGTACCGATGGACAACAGCACGGTGCTGGGTGGCGGATCATCGGGGTCAAAGATGTCCGCTTCCAAGCGTTCGTGCATGCGGTCAAAGACCAGCATGTTGTAGAGCGCGATCGGTGCCAGTTGGACTTGGTCGACTTCGATATCGGCCCGATCAAAGGGTGCCAATTGGCGATACGCTTGCTCGCGTTTCATTGCGAACAGACCGACCTCGCTTTCGGCGGCGAAACCCTCCTCGATCATGCTGCCGGGCATCAACTGGTAGTCCCAGACGACGTCATCGAGATCAAAGGGGATTTGTTGTCGTGCTTCATAGCGAACGATGTCCGCCATCTTCTTCAGTTCAACCGGCGGCGGCTTGAAAAATTTCGCCAAACCGCTTTGGCCGGGCACGCTGATGACGACCTGGTCATTGAGCGAATCGTTGCGTTGCAGCAGCGTCTCGAGACCTTCGGCGACCAATTCGTCCGGGTCCGCTTCGGGCTGCGAAAGAATTTTTGGATACTCGATGTAGTCGAACGCATCGACCGAGATATCGTCGCCATCGGCGACACAGTGCAGTGCCTTGATGGCGGTCTGCCCAATTTCAATGCCCCAGACGCCCGCGTTGCTCTTGGCCATCGTGTACCAGATATGTGGTTGATTTTTGAAAAGGCATCTCCGAAACCCTTCGGAAATGGTGCGTTGGTGGCGAAAACCGCTTGGGCTAGCCAAACTGGAGTTCCCCTGACCGCGACGACGACGCCCAAATCGGCGTCACCGGCGAAGTCGAGGAACCGGCCGAAGGCCAAAATTCCGCCCCTTGGCTATTTGGCAGTCTATTAGAGGTGGTCTCCGGTCGTCAAACTTTTTCAGCCGCCAAAGCCCCGAGAGCACCTCAATTTTGGCGGTCGGGCGTTCCCCGGTCCAGCAATTCTTTCCCATTTGGGTCAAACCGACCCACGAAACCAGCCCGCATGTCTCAGCGTGAATCGCTTGTATTGCTTCCCGGATCCTCGCTTGAGGACCTGCCCACACGCTTGGATGACACGGCCGCGCGAGGCTTGCTGGCCGCCATCACGGTTGCCCATCACCCCCAAATCCTGGCCGAAACCGGCACCCTGCCGTCGATGGGAAGGGCCGATTCGCCGCCGATTCCCGACCAGGAATTGACGCTTTGGGTTCCCGACGCCGCCGCCTCACGGTTGGCCGACGACTATTTGATGCGGGCCGAGTCCGAGGGCGCGACGTTGCTGCGTGGGACCGACCGCGAATCGTTCGAGGCCGCCGCCGGCCTCACCCCACCCGAACCGCTGCGAGAGGGCGACCGCACGCTGGAACTGGCCGACTTCTATGCCGCCGCCTACGCGTTGTTGCAAGTCCGGCTGATGACCCGGCGGCTGCGATACACGTCCAACTTGGACGAAATCCATCTGCAAAACCGACTGGTCGCCGCCGCCGAAGCCTTGACGACCTCGCGCGACGCGGCTGCCGGAATCGCCGCCATGCACGACGTGTTCGACGCGTTGGCCGAAGAACGCGACCACTATTTTTCATCCGACCCCCATTTGATCGACCTGACCTTGGTGGCCGGCTCGGTTGCCGATCGAATTGCCAAGGATTGGAGCGACGGCACCGCAACCTCCGACGCGGTGCCCGTCAATCTGCTGGCCGACGTGCCCACGCTGCAGCGACTGCTGGTACCGGGCGACCCAGCAGACCCGAAAGACCCAGCAGACCCGAAAGACCCAAGCGACCCGAAAGACCCTGGCGATTCGTCACACAGCGCGCACGAATCGGAATCAAGCCTGGCCGTCGCACTCCGCAGCGGCGACGTCGGTCTGGTCACCGGCGGACCGCCCGCCGACACCCAGCTGTCGCTTCTGGGCCGGCTTGAAGCCTCGCGGCGGATCGCCGATGACCATCGCGAGGCGACGCGGTTACTAGGAAAAGCACCGGAGGTGTATGGTCGGCTGGGTGGCGAAACACCGGCCGACTTGGCCGCCGACATCGTTCGCCTGGGATACGACGGCATCATCCCGATCGACTTTGCCAGCGGGGGCGGCAGCGGCGAAGAGGCCAAGGTGCTGCTGGAAACCGAAGCCGGCGAAATCGAAGCGTTAACCAGCGTTCCGATCGATGCGACCTCCGATGCCGCGTTCGTTCACTTGGCGCCGCGTTTGGGTACCGCGATCGACAACGGCGAAATCGCTACGGCGTTGTTGGTGCATTGGCCGGGCCAGGTGTGCGCATCAATGCACGATCTGCGCCGTGCCGCGTCGTGGGGATTGGCCCTGGGCAAATTCTGGAACGTCGGGGATTACTTTCGCAACGGTGAAAAACCGTATCACCACGGTTCGCTGAGCGTGGCCAGCCCCGACGCCGTCGCCAAGCTTCGTGATTTGAGTGAGACCGAGGGCGATGCGATTGGCGAAATCGCGGCGGCTTATCGAACCGCACTTCGCGAGCGACAAGATGCCATCGCCCGCGGCATTGCCGGTTTGGCACACGCCGGCGTCAAGGACCAAACACCGTGCGGGGAAATCATTGCGGCGGCCGTCGGCGCGATCCCGTGCGACGCCGACGCCAGTCCCCGCGCCGCACTGCTTTTCAACCCACTGGCCTCGCCGACACGTCACACCACGGCGATCGCGGGCGGTTTTCCCGAGGCGGCACGTTGGGTCTATGCCGCCACCAAACACGGCACGCAAACGGACGTCACCGCCGACCTGCCCGCCGGCGGGTTTGCCGTCGTCCGCGCCCACCGCGCCACGCCGCCGACGCCTTCCAAGGATTTATTCCGACGCTGGGGACGCAAATTGATCGGCGGTGGGGATTCCATCGCGGGCAAGGAACATCTGCAAAACGAATTCTTGGAATTTGCCCTGCATCCCGAATCCGGCGGCATCCTGGGACTCTTCGGCGGCCAATCCCGCGGCAACCGCATGTCGATGCGGCTGGTTGTTGTCGGGGATGAACAGCCGCTTGCATTGGAGATGATTTGCGACAAGATGCGAGTGACCCGCGGCGATCCGGTCCGTGGTTGCATCCAGTCCAGCGGCCGGCTAGTCGATGGCGACCAAAACACGCTTGCCAAGTTTCAGCTGACTTACCGTCTTGACCGCGGAACCCGAACCGTCCATGTCACCGGAGATTTGGATTGGCCCGCCGGTGGCAAACTCGACATCCAGCGACCTTGGTCTCGCTACGCCGCACTTCGCGTCGCGACGCCCAACACGTCGCCGTCCTATCGCTGGCACCTGCGTGACGCCTGGCACCGTCTGGCCGCCCGCCGTGTTGTCGCGCCCGGTGGCTACATGATTGAAGAACCCGATGGCCGAACGCTGGTGGTCGCCACCGGCGGTCACGCCTATCATCGCCGCGTGGGCGATCGATTTGTCGACACGCTGCTAACCGTGGGCAAGCAAGCGAAGTCCCATTTTGAATTTGCCCTGGTGCTGGACCCACCGCACCCGGCATCGGCCATCGTTTCGGCTCTGGTTCCGCCGATCGAAGTCCCCGTCGAGCCTCACGCGTCGTTACCCGAGACGGGTTATTTGGCCCACGTGCACGGCCGCGATGCCGTGCTGTTGGATTTCCGGGTGAAGCGAAACGGCGATGCGATGGATGCCGAATTCACCTTGCTGCAAACCCGCAGCCGTGGCGTCCATGCCAGCGTTCGGTTTTGCCACACGCTGGAATCCGCCGAAGCGATTTCAACGCTCGATTGCCAACCGGATGAAAAGTCTTCATCCCAACCGGACGAAAAATCCTCCCGCAGCGGCTTGCAGGTCGCTGACGATTGTCTGCGTGTGTCGCTTGACGGACACCAGGCTCGGCGGATTCGAGTCCGACTTCGAGCCGAAAGCCGTTGAATCAGAACAACCGAATCAGAACAACAGGATCGTATCGATTCCAAAGGTCGTCTGCTGGTCGTCCATTTCGTCATCCAAGAACTGGATATCGGCGGCGTCGAAATCATCCGAAACGCCATACAGATAATCCCAGCGAATTTCCGGTCGCACGACCAAATTCGAATGCGGACGGAAGTTCAAGCCCAGCGTGATCGCGTAGATGTCAAAATCGTCCTCGGCGGGAATGCCGGTCACCATCGCGTTTTCGCCATAAAAGCCCGCACTGTCGGCCTGGACGTTCCACCATTCGGCACGCAAACCAAGGGACATCGAATCGCCGATGTCACGAAACAAATACTGGTTGATGCCAAAGGTCTCGCGAACCGTATTGCCCGCGTTATCCTCGGTGTCCAAGTAGTCGGTTTGGAAGACATAGCTTAGGACGTCCGTCAGTTGCACCTGAGCCACCGTTGAACTCATGATGCCGCGTTCGTCGCCCGAACTGTTGTCGGCAAAGCGGCCGGCGACAAAGGTCGACGTGACGTTGATGTCATCGGTCCAATCGACGCTGCTACCGCCCAGGATCGCATCGCCGTTGTCTTCAAAGCCGCTGTCCCAGCCCATCACGTAGCCGCCGTAAAATTCGACAAACTTGCTTTGCCGATACGACAACAACGCCCCGGTGTGAGTGAAGGGCTCGCTGTTGTACATCGTGTACGCGTGGCTGTAGAAAAAGTTTTCCGGTGCCGCGACCACTTCGTATCCAATGATCGTGAAAGAGTGGCCGACCTTGGCGGTCCAATCGCCATAGGCAACTTCGCCATAAACCTGTGGCAATGCGTGGCCGTAATCCCCACCATTGTCCCACTGGTTATCCCAGTGCGTGTTGTCGATGCCAAAGGCTTGCGTGTCCGGACCGTCGGTACCGTAGACGTAGTCAATTCGGCCGCCGATATCCAAACCGCACGATCCGTCGACAGCCTTTTCGGCGTACAACCAAGCTTGATGCAATTGAAAATCGTGTTTGCGGCTGTTGAATAACGGCAGGTTCTGGGAGTGGTAGCCCAGCTGTACCCAACCACCAAGCTGGTAACCCATCACCTCGGGCAGCAGCGAAAACGGTTCGTCACCGGCATCAGCATTTAGGAATTGGCCGTTGAAGATGCCGGTGCCGTGTCGCGACAAATCGCAATGTCCACCATCACCGCAGTCGCCACCATCGCCCAGAATGCCGCTGTGGCAATCACCCGTGTCACAGCCGCCCGTGTCACAAGCGGTGACATACTGCGTTGGTCCCGCCGTCCCCAGGAAGCCGACCGGTTGCACGGTTGGATTCGCCAAGCCACGACCGTTGGTTGCGTTGTCTCCGGGGTCCGCCTGGGCGGATCCGTTCATGGAGCTTGAGACCAGGGTGCTCGAGGCCAAGGCTGCGGCAAGTGCCAGTCGTTTGAGTTTCATGGCGATTCAAGTTCGATTCAAAAAAGGCGCTCACTCGACGCGTGGGTTCGAGACCGAGCCAGCGCGAGACCGGAAACCCTTCCGGCGATGGGATGTACCGGTGGTATCGGTCGCAGCGAAAACGAGAATCCATCCGGAGCACCGACAAGCGTCAAATGAGTCGCATTTTGCCTATCTTCCCAGAAGCACCCACTGCCCTCCGGCTTCAGAACCGGCGTTTATGACGTGGCGGCACGTCGGGGACGCGGCGATGGCACGTCGGGGACGCGGCGATGGCACATCGGGGACGCGGTGATCGACGATTTGACGGCGCTCGCTCCACAGGGCTAGCCTTAGGCCCCACCCGGTCCCGCCCCACCCTCTGCAGCCCCATCCGGAAATGAAGGTCTTAATTGCCGAAGACAATCCGATGTGGTCCACGCTGCTGGAGAAAAACCTTCGCTCGTGGAAGTATGAAACCGTCGTTGTCGACAACGGGACCGATGCGTTGGAGCGGCTGGAGTCCGACGAGACCTTCCGGCTGGTGATCCTGGATTGGCAAATGCCGGGCCTGGAGGGCATCGAGGTGTGCCGCCGGATCAAGGCCAACAGCGATCGTCCGTTCACCTTCATCGCGATGCTGACCAGCCGCGATTCCGACGACGATTTGATCGCGGGCTTGGAAGCCGGCGCGGACGAATACTTGACCAAGCCGATCGAAATGCCGGTCTTGAAAAGCCGCTTGGTCTCCGCTCGGCGGATCATCAGCCGGATTCCGCCTCGCGATTGGGCACGTCCGCAAATTGCCGGCTACGACGTCCGCAAGGTGCTCGGCAAGGGCGCCTTTGCGACCGTCTGGCAAGCCATCCACGAAGCGACTGACAAAACCTACGCAATCAAAATCATGCGAGTGGATCTGTCGACGCGTTCGGTCATGCAACGTTTCGCCCGCGAAGTCGAAGTGATGCGGGAACTCGACCATCCCGCAATCGCCAAGATCCACGATCATCGTATCGACGATACCGTCGGCTATTACGTGATGGACTTGATTGCCGGTGGCGATCTGTTCTCCTACGCCAAGCACCATTCGCTCTCGGGCACCGACCGCATTGACGCGGTCGCCAACGTTGCCGACGGTTTGCAACACGCTCACGAGCACGGCATCATCCACCGCGACTTGAAATTCGCCAACGTGATGGTGGAACGTTCGGGGCAACCCAAAATCGTCGACTTTGGAATGAGCAAGTCGATGTTTCGCGTCGAAAAAGAAGACGCCTTCAAGACACTCGAAGGCAGCGTTTTGGGCACGCCCTTGTTCATGTCGCCCGAACAGGCACGCGGTGAGCTTCATCGTTTGGATGGTCGCACCGATCAATATGCCCTGGGCATCATGTTGTACATCCTACTGCTCAAACGGCACCCCCACGCGGTCAAGCCGCAAGACCGTGATTTGACGATCCAGGCGATTGCCAGCGGCAAGGTCACGCCGCCGTCGAAATACAACGAAAAGTTCAGCCCGCCACTTGGCAAGATTCTGTTACGTGCTCTTGCACCGGAGATAGACGACCGGTACCCGACGGTGGGCGAATTCGGCGACGCGCTGCGAGCGTTTCTGCGGCAACGCTGAAGCGGCAGCATCACGGGATCGACAAGTGTTAACCTGGTAGTGGATGAGGCGACGAGTCCCTGGGATGTAGGCTCTCTTCGCCTCGGAGAGGCGAGCTACTTTGAGGCGAGCTACTTTGAGGCGTGCTACTTTGAGGCGTGCTACTTTAGGCCAGCTTCCGCTCGAAGAGCGTCAACATTCGCTGCCACGCCTTTTCGGCCTGGGTTTCGTTGTAGACACGCGTGTCCGGCGGACACCAACCGTGACCGGCGGGATAAACCTCGACCTCGGCGGACAACTCCGCATCGGCGAATGATTTTTTCAGCACCGTTTTGGCATCCGGGTCCCGCTGGTC
>JBCCRW010000237.1:0-9338 GCA_039201055.1 Planctomycetota bacterium
GAGCATTCGACTTGTCACCCTGCGAGCGTTCGCCTTGCGCTTGGTCTCCTTTGGACTGACGACCTTTGGCTTGACCACCCTTGGACTGGCCACCCTTGGATTGACCGCCCTTGGACTGCTCACCCTTGGATTCGCCGCCCTTTGATTCGCCGCCCTTGGACTGCTCACCCTTGGATTGACCGCCCTTGGATTGCTCACCCTTGGATTGGCCGCTTTTCGACTGCCCGCCTTGGGAAGATGAATCTTGTCCTTTGCCACTGGACGAACCCGATTTGCCGCCGCCGGGCGAATTCTTCCCCGGCTGGCCGGATTTTCGTTGGCCGGTGTCGGCCTGTCCCGGTTTGCCGCCCGGGCGGTTTTCGCCGGCACCCTCTTTCGCTTTGGCGTCGGTGATCTGTTTCGCGGTGGAATCTTTTTGTTTGGTACCTTCCTGACCCCAACCATAGCGACTGGCCGATTGATCCTCCCTTGGCTGCATCCAATCGGGAAATTCAAACGATGCAATCGCTTGTCCGGGAAGCGGAGCCAATGTCGCCAAAAACAAAATCAACGCAATGCTGATCAGACCGCCGGCCATCCACGCGATCGAGACCTCTTGCGGCATTTCGGTCCGGCGCTGCCGCAGGTAGCGCCGCAAACCCAAAAAGCTGGTTGTCACCAATAGCGATAAAGCGGCAAACAAATACACCGCCAATAAAAACTGCGCTTGGCCCCAAACGGCCGATTGGCCGCGCAAAAAGAATTGTCCCAGTCCAAACATTGGCAGTGCCGCAATCGCCAGGTACAGCACCGTCCGGCCGGGTTGATGACCGGACTTTTTCCCTTTGGCAAGCGACCCAAATTCCAACAAGCCGCGATCCGATGAATCCTGTTTATCGTCAATCAGGGTGCAGTCACGGACGATGCGATCCGACAGCACCAAGATGACGCCCACCGTGACGATGGGGATCACGGGATTGCCAACAAAGGTGGTCATCACCAACACCGTGACCAAACCCAACGCGCCAGCGTAGCCCAACGAGTAAGCGCGGTCCTTTTCAATCGCGATGCGGGCAATCGCGACGCTGCCCATCGTGAAGCACAATAGGATCCAGCGGATGCGAGAGGGATACGAACCCTGGTACAGCACCAGCGACAAGAACGACGCCAGCGCATAGATCATCAGAAAGATCAAAAATGGTGCCACCGCGATGGCGGCATAGTCCGATGCGGTCTTGCGAGACAAGGAGTGGCCGGCGTTGAGGAGGAAATCGCGTGGCTCGATGGTGCCACGGCGACCGCTATCTTAGTTTTCTGTGATCTTGGTTTTCGATCATCTTAGTTTTCTGGCGACGATCTGTCGGATCTTTTCGCGTTGTCGGATCCCTTTGCGGGTGAAGTCGCACTGCCCTCCTCGGGGTGCGTTTTCCTGTAATGCTTCATCGCTGGGGCGATGCGGTTCATGGGCACCCACTTGTTGCGGGTCTTCTCGCTTCGCACCATCGTCGCCGGCACAATTTTTCCTCGGTCGATGCATTGCAACAACTGTTGTTCAGACAACGGGCCCACGCGATGGGTCCTTCGGAACCATCCCTTGGATAGGTAATACCAGGTCGAGTTGCTCATCGGAAAACCTTGGGTTCAAAAGTCGACACTGAGGCGAACCCCTCGAGTCTAAGCGAATTCCGCATGCCGCCGCAGCATCAGCCGCCGGTTCCGGCTTGGTCGCCAACGTTGAAACGCTAGACTGCGCGTCGGGTTGGCCAAGTCGATTGCAACGGATTCGTGACGCCGGCATCGGTTTCCAACACCCCCAAACCCTGCTTGGGCAGGCATTTCCCGAGTTTTCCACACCCATTTTCCCGCGTTTCCGGCACTCATTTACCACGTTTCCGGCACTCACTTACCACGTTTCCGGCACACAGGCCCATTCATCATGAGACTTCGTGGACGTCGACAAAGCAGCAATGTTGAAGACCGTCGGGGTCGGCCCGGCGGAGGCGGTGGCGGCCCGGTGCTGGCCGGCGGTGGCATCGGCACGCTGGTGTTGGTCCTGCTGGGAATTTTTCTCTTTGGCAACCCGCAAGGCCTGATCCAGCCGGGCCAGGTCCCGCAGCAGCCGGGCGCGAATGCCCAGCGAGCCGCCCAGGCGGCGCCAGGCGGCCAAGTCGAACTGAGCGAATTGGACCAGCGACGCGGTGAATTTTCGTCGCAAGTTTTGGCGCTGACCGAGGACGTGTGGTCGCAATTGTTCCCCGCCTGGAGCCAGGTCGATCCCGCCGTTCCGCCACGCTATCAGCCGCCCAAGATGGTGCTGTTTAGTGAATCGACGACGTCCGGTTGCGGTGCCGCGTCATCGGCCATGGGACCGTTTTATTGTCCGGCCGACCAACGTGTGTATTTGGACACGCAGTTCTTTGACGTCATGGAACGCCGGCTGAATGCGCCCGGTGATTTCGCCCAGGCCTATGTGATTGCACATGAAGTGGGACACCACATTCAAAACCTGCTTGGCCGGACCCAGCTTGTTGAACGGGCCCGTCGTCAATTGTCCAAGGGCGAGGCCAACCAGTATTCCGTGCGTTTGGAATTGCAGGCGGATTTTTTGGCGGGCGTCTTGTTTCATCACAGCCAAAAAATGGCTCAGATTCTCGAAGCGGGCGACATCGAGGAAGGACTGCGTGCCGCCGCCGCCATTGGCGACGACACCTTGCAAAAGCAAGCCACCGGCCGAGCCCGCCAGGAAACGTTCACGCATGGTTCCAGCGAACAACGGGTACGATGGTTCATGCTCGGTTTGAAAACCGGCGACCCCCGACGCGGCGATGACACGTTCGAACTTCCCTATGACCAACTTTGATCGGTTGCGATCGACCGATCCCGGCCGCGATCAAAACCAGCGCGATGAACCCGATCGCGATGACATCGCATCGGCCTACTTCGATCTGCTGCCCTACGAACCCTATCCGGTTCAAGAGGAAGCCTTGCTGGCCTACTTCGCCGACGATGGCTACTCCGGTGTCTTGGTTTGCGCGCCCACGGGCACCGGCAAAACACTGATCGCTGAAGCGGCCGTTTACGAGGCACTGCGCACGCGTCGGCGAATGTACTACACGACGCCGCTAATCGCGTTGACCGACCAGAAGCTTGATGAACTTCGTCAATCGGCGATTCGCTGGGGTTTTTCCGCCGATGATGTTGGCCTGGTGACCGGCAACCGCGCCGTCAATCCCGACGCTCCGGTCTTGGTGGTCGTCGCCGAAATTCTGCTCAACCGCTTACTTTCCGAAACCCTCGATTCCGATGTCCCGGCCGAAGACGCCAGCCCACTTCGCGACGTGCAAAGCGTGGTGATGGACGAATTCCATTCATTCAACGATCGCGAACGGGGCATCGTTTGGGAATTGTCGCTGGCGTTGCTGCCGCCGCACGTCCGCACGATGTTGCTGTCCGCGACCGTTGGCAATGCACTGGAATTTACGTCTTGGCTGCAGCGTGCACACAATCGACGGCTAAAGCTGGTCGTCGGCACCGAGCGGAAAGTGCCGCTGCAATATCACTGGATCGGCGACGAAATTTTGGTCGACCAAGCCGTCAAAATGGCCGATGGCGACGAAGCCGACAGGCGGACGCCCGGTTTGGTGTTCTGTTTTAGTCGTTCGCAGTGTTGGACGACCGCCGATTTGCTCCGCGGCAAACCGCTGATTGATAAAGAACGCCAAAAAGCGATCGCCGAGCGAATCGAAAACGAAGACATGAGCCAGGGTGTCGGCCCGAAACTCAAAACCATGCTGCTACGCGGTGTCGGCGTGCACCATGCCGGTGTGCTGCCGAAGTACCGCCGCATTGTCGAACAACTTTTTCAAGCCAAGTTGTTGGCCTTTTGCGTGTGTACCGAAACGCTGGCCGCCGGCATCAATCTGCCCGCCCGTTCGGTCATCCTGCCCACGATTTTGAAAGGGCCCAAGGACAAGAAAAAGCTGATCGATGTTGCCCAGGCGCAACAGATTTTTGGTCGCGCCGGCCGGCCGCAATATGACGACCGCGGCTACGTGTTCGCCTTTGCGCACGAAGACGACGTCAAACTGCACGCGTGGCGCGAAAAGTACGATGCGATTCCCGAAGACACCAAGGACCCGGGTTTGCTGAAGGCACGGAAGTCGCTGAAGAAGAAAATGCCCAAGCGTCGCACCGGAGAAACGTATTGGAGCGAGGCTCAGTTTGAGCAACTGCAGAACGCGTCGGCCCAAGACCTGCAATCCAAGGGGCGTTGGCCGTGGCGATTGCTGGCGTATCTGCTGCACCGCGACAGCCACGTCCAGCCCATTCGCGACATGATCGGCAAACGGCTGCTTCGCCCCGGCGATTTGGATGCCGCCAAAGTCGAACTCAATCGGATGCTGTTTTCGTTGTGGTCGGGTGACTATGTGGAATTGCATCCACCACCAAAACAACGCTCCGCTGACGGTTCGCCGACACCGGGGGATGCAAAATCCGCCGCTTCAAAATCCGGCAACGGTGCCGAATCTGCTAAAGACCTCGGTTCCGAAGTCGAGTCGACACCTGCCGCCACCGGGGGACTGTTTGGCGCCCTGCTGGATCAGGTTCGACAACAAGAAGCCGATGCCAAATCCAGCGACGACCAGGCGCTCGACCGCCAGCCGGATCAAGTGGAAAACGTTGCGGCCGATGAAGCAACGCCGGAAGGCAAACCAGAAACTGCGTCGCGAGATTTCCGCCACTACGACATAAGCGACTACAAACCCGATCGAGCCACACCCAAATTGGCACTCGAGCGATTGCTACCGCTCAAAAGCGTCAATCCCCTGTTCGGTGTCTTCGTCGCCGACTTGCTTGCCCTTGCCGAACCGCTCGAACGCGTCGCGGTGATGGAGAGCATTCTGCAATTGCCATTCACCGTCGCCCGATACGCCCGTGTGCCCGGCGCGGATGAATTGCCGTCCGGCGTGCTGACCCGTGAAACGCTAGACCCGCAATTGCTGACCCGCGGTCTGGCGACCCCGGAGGAACTTGGCCAGGTCCAAGAGGACGAGGATGACGAGAACGATCGTCGTCGCCGCGGCATGTTTGAAGAGCCTAAGGTGTGGCCATTGACGATTGGCGAAAAGGTCCTGCGTTTATTCCGTGACGATTTTCCACGTGTCGAAGAGGCTCGCGTGGTCCCGGTTTGGATGGTCGGCCGGTTATTGGAATTTGATTTTAATTTCAACAGTTTCATCACGACGGCCAAGCTGCAAAAAGAAGAAGGCTTGGTGTTTCGACATTGTTTGCGAATGATTCTGCTGTGTGATGAACTGGCCAATGTCCCACCCCGGGGCACGACCGTCGAAACGTGGGAGTATTGGTTGGACGATTTGGCCGAACGGTTGACGCAGATGTGCACGCAGGTCGATCCGCAGAGCACGGATGAGATTTTGGTCGATGTCGCCGGATCGGATTTACTGCAAGACAAGATCGGCGGCCGTCGCGGCAAGGCGTGATCGATATGACCAAAAGCAGTTCATGAATTTCACCACGGACCACGGACCACGGACTGAACCGCCTAGACGACCGTGTGGTGAGTGGGGCCTCCGACAACGCTTGGCTTTCTTGCAATCGTGCGAGTTAAATGATGAATCCATATTCACCCCCATTGAACGTGGACCATCCGGATTCCGGCGTTGGCAGCGGCGGGTCAACGCTTGTCCCGACCACAATTTTGCTTTGGTCGATTATTGGGATCCTCGCGCACGGTGTGCTGGCACTGATGTGGCTTCTCTTCTCTTGGGTGCCGTGGATCATCCCCTTCCGTGCTGCACAGGTCGCCATCTCATGCGTCGGGATCGGTTTGCACGCGTTTGCATTCCCGATGGTGATCACGCAGCGATGGTGGTACCCACAATTCCTTAAGCTTGGGGGTGGAACGCTGTATCTCCTGTTTGGGATCATTCTTTTTGTCGGCTCCGTCTTCCTTTCCAGTGCGCTCGTCAGGGAAGACGAGATTCACTATCGACAGTCTTTAGACCGGTTGGAAGCATTGCTAGTTAAAGAGGGAACGGATCAGCCAAACGCATCAGAACCAGACGCAACGATGCCCCCGAGATAAGCCTTCAGAAGGCCGAAGTTGTCTCCGAACAATTCTTGTGAAAACTGTGCGAACTCCTTTCAACCGTTCGTCACGCTACGCCGCGGCCGACGGCTTCTGCCAGTTTCTCGTCGCTCTCATATTGCTGGATCAATGATTTTGGCACCGGCTGCAACCGGCCCTCACGATCGATGACGGCGAGCGTCACGTTGGCTTTGACCAAAATCACATCGCCGCGTCGAATCTCGTATTCGTGAATGATCTTCGCGCCGGTGACCTTGGCAATCCGCGTGGACACTTCGAGCACTTCGTCATAACGCGCCGGCAGCAGATATCGCGCGTCGACACGGGCCACCACCACCAATTGCCCCGCGTCCTCCATGTCGCGATAGCGACCGCCCGAGGCCCGTAGCAGTTCGGTGCGGCCGATTTCGAAGTACCGCAAGTAATTTGAATGATGGACCAAACCCATTGGGTCACATTCGTCATAGCGAACGCGTAGCTTCGTCGTGTGTTGCAGCATCAAGAGAAAACGGGTTGCGGGTTCGCGGGAATTTCACCCAAAGCTTAGACGCCCAGCAAGGCTGCCGAACCCGACCATCGCTTTGGCGTGACAGGATTCAGCTTTCGCGTGACACCATTCAGCTTTGGCGTGACACGATTCAGCTTTCGTGTGACCTTCCGTTTGCAGTTTTTGCAACCCGTGCCAGAGCTTTCTGCAACCCGTGCTACAGCTTTCCGCCGGGTCGGCTAAAATCCGCCGCATGAATGACCTATTTGATCTCAGCGATGACGTGGCGGTGGTGATTGGCGGGACCGGCGAACTGGGCGGCGCGATGGCCGAAACGCTCGGCGGTGCCGGTGCAAAAGTCGCCGTGGTGGGTCGAAACGCCGATCGCGGCAATGCTCGCGCCCAGAAAATCCTGGATGCCGGTGGCGAAGCAAAATTTTTCGCCGCCGACGGACTTTCGGTCGATTCGCTGAACCAGGCGCGTGAAGACATCGCCGCCTGGGCGGGCAGCCCGGCATCGGTTTTGGTCAGCGCCGCCGGGGGCAATCGTCCCGAAGCCACGATCGGACCCGGTGGTGACTTCTGCAAACTTCCGCTGGATGCCTGGAAGGACGTCTTTGATTTAAATTTGGTCGGCGGGGCGCTGTTGCCGGCCCAGGTGTTCGCGCCCGCCATGATCCAGGCCGGCGTGGGCAGCATCATCAATATTGCATCGATGTCCGGCATCCTGCCGCTTTCGCGCGTCGTCGCGTATTCGGCGGCCAAGGCCGCCGTGATCAACCTGACGCTATGGCTTTCGCGGGAATGGGCGACCACGGGCGTCCGCGTCAATGCGATCAGTCCGGGCTTCTTTCCCGCCGAACAAAATCGCAAGCTGTTGTTCAACGAAGACGGCAGCTACACCGAACGCGGCGGCCAAATCATTGGTCACACCCCCATGGCTCGCTTTGGCAAACCCGAGGAACTCGCCGGCGCGTTGTTGTATCTGGCCAGCCGCAAAGCGTCCTCATTCGTGACGGGTCAAAATTTGGCCGTCGACGGCGGCTTTGCTTCGCAAACCATTTGAACCATCCCTTAACACCTTGATTTGACCATGATTGAACTGCGCAGCGACGCCAAGTATTCGTTGATCATCCCCACCAGCATGGGCGTCCGCCTGACGCCGGTGGATCACCAACCCTTCCATTGCAGCGACACCTTCAAGATGCAGGCCACCAGCGCCGAATCAAACGTGGGTAGCGTGTCGTCGTTCCTGGGGCTGCCGGTCAAGGTGCTCACCGCGTTTGTCAAAGACAGTCCCGTGGCACGCTTCATTAAAGATGACTTGGGCCGCCGGCACATGGATTTTGAAGGCCCCGAATTGGAACAGGAAACCCCGTGGGGTGTCCGACACCAGATCAACATGGCCGATAGCGGTTGGGGCACCCGGGGTCCACGCGTCCAAAACGATCGTGCCGGCGAAGTCGGGCGGCATTTGAATGTCAAAGACTTTGACTTGGAACGCATCTTTGGCACCGAAGGCGCAAAGATCGTTCACCTGTCGGGATTGATCGCGGCGTTGTCCGAGGAAACCAGCGAGTTTTGTTTGCAAATCGCCCGCACGGCAAAAAAGCACGGTGCACGAATTTCCTTTGACCTCAATCACCGGGCTTCGTTTTGGCGGGGACGCGAGACGGAGCTTTCGGCGGCCTTCAAAGAGATCGCGAATCTTTCCGATATCCTGATCGGTAACGAAGAAGACTTTCAATTGTGTTTGGATATCGAAGGCCCCGAGGCCGGTGGCCAAGACATTTCCGACAAGATTGATGGCTTCAAGGAGATGATCAATCGCGTCAAGAAAGAATATGCCGGTGCGACCCTGTTCGCGACAACACTGCGCGAAGTCGAAAGTGCCAATTCCCATCATTGGGGCGCGATCGTTTCCCACGGCGACGACTTCCATGTGATCCCGCCACGCGAAATCGGAGTGCTCGATCGAATCGGCGGCGGCGACGGGTTTGTCGGGGGACTGCTATATGGTGTGCTCAGTGGTTGGGATGCCGAAAAAAGTTCCCAGTTCGGTTGGGCCACCGGGGCGCTGGCCGCGACCATGTACACCGACTACGGCCAACCGGCCGACGAAGATCAGGTGTGGAGTATTTGGAATGGCAACGCTCGCGTGAAGCGATAACGGTTTTCCGATAGATTCTTAATCGCGAAGCGATGGCAGGTTGTAGCCCCGGACGTGAGTCCGGGGGACGCTTTTGTTCTCCTGGCTCCCCTCTCCCCCGGATCTTGGCGAGCTTAAGCGAGTCGAGATCCGGGGGAGAGGGGCGGGCTTCGGCGCTAAGGATTTGTCCGCAAAAAAGCATCGTTGCTGGATGCCTGGTCAACGTTTGCATCCTCCAGCCATTTCGCAAGTTCGGGGTTCGCTTCGATTTCGCCCCGACTTGCTCCCAGTTCAATGGCCCTCTGCAGCGTCCAGGGCAGTAGCTCGCGGACACGGTCGGCCGGAATGATGATCGGATCGCCGTTTTCGAAACGGTTCAATCCCGCAACCATCTTCCGCGCCTCGGTCAGCAATTGGCCGGGTGTTTTCAGCAGTCTTAAGCTGGCGACGTAATGACGTTCAAAGCGTTTGGAATCGCCGGCTTCCTTGGCGACGTTCATTCCCGATTCGTGTAAGTACTCGAGCGCTTCGGAATCCGCGAAAGTCGCCTTGGCGGCGACCTGTCCGGATGCATTTGCCTGGTCAATCACCTCGACCGCGTCACCAATGCGACC
>JBCCRW010000238.1:0-9329 GCA_039201055.1 Planctomycetota bacterium
CCATCGGATCGATCGCCACGAAATTGATGCCAGTCGGCTTGTGATGAGGTCGCTGCCGACTGCTCCGACTTGTCCTCGGCACGCGAGGACGATGCCAGCGGTCCGGCACACGACAATCCAAAGATCATCAGCATCGTCGCAAGCTGTCGCCAGGACAGAACGACCGAACCTTTCCACCATCCCCGTGCGATTTGGGGCGGGCATCCGATTTGGGGTGGGGGCGCTTTGCGAGCAAGGGGCATGGATGAGTCTCCAAAGGGGAATCGAGGCGATATTTCCGAGCCGTTATATTGTGTGCAGGCGGGCTCGTGATTTGTTCCGGCTTCCTTTTTAACTGGAACAAAGTACTCGTGTGATGGACGCCAAATTTCGTGAACCGTACACAGGTGGGTTAATGCCCCGTTCCCGCTCCAAGCCGCCGGCAGCCGCGTTTTTGCACCTGGCCAAGACCAGAGTATCGCTGCCCGCCGCCCTTCTGATGCTCGGCGCTGTCGGAACCGCGATTGTCATTAGCTCTGATGTGGCGACTGCCGCGGATAACCAGACCCGTGATGCCGATGGTGCCACGTTGCCGGATGCGGCGGATCCGCAGCCGGCGACTTTGGCCGATGCGGTGCGATTGATGTCCGAACCGGACCATTCGCGGCGTCAGGCGATCACGTTGGCGATTTGGCGGGACCGCGATCGGTGGCGGGACGCGATTGGCCAAGCCGTGGATCATCCGGATCCGGAAATTGCCGCCCGGGCGAAATGGGTTTTGCGTCGCTGGCGGCTTGGCATCGGTCCCGAAACACCGCCCCGAATCGCGGCCCTGCTGGAATCCAATTTAAGCCAGGAAAATGTCGGTAAGTTGCTTCGGCTGGGGCAATTTCGTTCGCTCGCGGAGCGCTTGGCCGAAGGCACCGCGAACACCGAAACGGCGACGCTGCGCGCCTTGGTTACCGGCGATATCAACGTACGCTTTGCTTCCCATATCATGCTGGCCCATCGCGAGGACAAGCTGGATGATTTTCTGGCCTTGTTGGACCAGATCGCCAATCGGCCGGATTTGGCGTTGTGCCGGCTGGAGTTGATGCGGATCGCCGGCGTGGAGGTGACAGCGGAAAACCGCTTGCCCGCGGCGCTTCGATTTGCCAGCGAAGATCAAACCCAAGTGATTCTTGCGGCATTGTTGGCCGCCGACGAACGCTATGCCGAAGCGATCGAAACCTTGGGCGATGATGAAGGACGGAAGCTGCGGGTTTCGCTGGCCGCTGCTGATTACCCGGCCGTCGTCGATCATTGGAAGGCCGAACGGGATCGCCCCGAGGGCGCGGCCGTCGATGATTCCCAATCGCTGCTACGTGAGCGTCGTTTATCGAGCGCCTGGTTGGCTGCCGCCGTCGCCGCCGATCGCATCGACGACCCCAAGCTGCGTGAACAAGCCATCGGCGAGGTGATTCAGCCGATCATCGATCGACTGCGGCAGGATCAAGCCGCAGGCGATCAGACCGAGGTTGCCGAAGACGATGCCGGCGAGGACACAGCCGACGATCGTCAACAGGCGACCGAGGCGTTGCTTTCCGAATTGGTACGACAAAGGGAAGTCGCGGGCCTGCTGATCACCGGACACGTCGCCGCGGCGATCGACCTGGCGGAAACCTTCGACACCGACCTGGCGACCCAGCTTGCGATTCGAACCAAACGGTTTCCACGCGCTTTGCAATTGTTAAGTGCCGAAACATCATCGGTCGACCGAAAGCACGCTTTTTTGAAGCCCGAAGTGATGCGGCAAGCGGTCAAGAAAGCCGTACGCATCCAGGCCGAATCCGCAGACCGACGCGGTGGGCGGTTCGGACGCGTGCAACGTCCCGAGTTTTGCGAGGAAATCCAAACGCTGCTGCGGCAATTGGAAATCCTGTTGTCGCTGGGCAAACAGAGCGAAGCCGAATCGTTGGCGAAACAGCTTTCCAGGCAATCCTTGAAGGCGCGAATCGGGCAAGAGCAACGGGTGGTCGCTCGTCTGAATGCGATCCGCGAAGGGGTCTTTGAAACCTTGGGTGCCATCGGTGTGCAAAGTGCTGACAACCGACGATGCATCCTGGAGATCCTGGATATGGCCGGCGACGGCCCCACCCAAGCCGCGATCAAAAGCCTGACCGTGGGCCAGGAAAACATCGACGAGAAGTCATTTGTGGCCGTCTACAAATGCATGGGTTCGATTTTGCCCAAGGCCGATGCCGTCGCACGCACCCGCGCGACGCTGCAGCTTTTCGCGGGGGAACTGCCCGATGGCTTCGATCCCGCGGAAGATTTTGCTTCGCTCGTGTCGCAGTTACAAAACCCGGACGACAAAAATCCGCTGCCCCGATTCCAACAATTCACCGGAACGTCGGCGCTGCAAGTCGCCGACATGCTCCGGCGCAACGGCCAGATCGAATTGGCCGGGCGTTATTTGAATGGCTTGGCGATGGTAAGCGATATCGAAGCTTGGCTGCGCGAGGCGCGTCGCCTGTTGGACGACGGCGACGTCGAATCCGCGCTGACGTTTGTCAGTTCGTTGCTGGACCCCGACGACGGGATCGCTTGGATTTCTGGCACGCACCTGGTGCGTGCACAGGTGATCGAGTGCGAAGCGCTCGGGCGTTTGGGCCGTTCGGATCTGGAACAGCAGGCGCGGCAGCGATTCGATTTGGTCATGTGTACCCCGCGACTAGACCAACGCAGCGACTTTGCGGAATCCATTGCGACCCTGCACGACCCGGACAAAATGGTCGCATCACTACGCCGATCGATGACCGTTTCGATCATCACCAGTAGCGGCGCGACCTTCTACACTCCCGTCTTTCAATACGAAAGTTTGGTCAAGGAAATGCGACAACGCGGGGCCCATACGGATGCCGCCACCGTGGACTTGCAAGAACGTCATCGGCCCTCGCATTGGTTTCAAGTGGGCACGCTCGAACCGCTTGGTTTTCAACCAAAATTTTGGCCGTACCTGGCTTGGCAAACGGCCAACATGCGATTGGACGAGGCTTTGCATCGCGAGGACGAAAGCGACGCCACGCGGATGGTCGATCGGCTGCTTGAAGTTCGTAAATTGAACATCTTGCTGGGTGAAGATTCGGTCGCCCAGATGCGAAAGATCAAGTGGGATTCGCTCGCCCGGAACACCTTGGATTCGGTATTGCAAAGCGGTTTGGAGCATCTTGAATCGTTTGCTCACGATGCCAGCGTGCTGAACAATATGGCCTGGGTGGCTGCCGCCTCGGATCATCGCTTGGACGAAGCCCTGAAATGGTCGCGGCTGGCCGTCGAGATCGAGCCCGACGAGGTCATTTATCGCGACACATTGGCGGAGGTCCTGTTCCGGCTGGGGCGGGCCCGCGAGGCCCTGTTGATCGAACGGGCGTGTTTGCTGGACACACCCCGCGATTGGCATTTGCACGAACAAATCGAACGCTTCGGAAAGCCAAAAGAGTAGCCTTCCAACGTTTTCGCCATCCCACTTGCCGCCCGGGATTAGTGGCTCTTTCAAAAAAGAAACCGGGCTTGCTTCAAGATAAAGCAAGCCCGGCCAGATCGTTTTCAACAATCGACATTGATTAGAACGTCAGGATCGAATCCACACCGAAGGTGAATTGGTTGTCCTCGTCCAAAGCGACCAGGTCGTCATCCCAATCCCAGCGGATTTCAGGTCGAACGATCAAATTGGCACTCTGACGATAGTTCACGCCCAGAGTCAAAGCGTAGATGTCCGCTTCGGTTCCAAAGTCGGTGAAGATCCCTTCGCTGTTGTACCACTCGAAGCGGCCACCAACGGCCCAGCAATCGTTGATCGTTTTGATCAGGTACTGGTTGATGCCGATGCTGTCGGCCACGCCGGCACCGTCGTTGTCCTCAGTATCCAGATAATCGCTTTGGAAAATGTACTGGACGCTATCGGTCAACGCGTAGTCGGCGACGATCGAGTGCATGTAGCCATTGCGACCGTTGTTCACAACGCCGTCGATCACGCGACCGGTGTTGGCCGCATTGAAGCGTCCACCAATGGTCGCGTAGGTGACGGTCAGGTCATCGGTCAGACCCAGCGAGATTCCGCCAAGGAATGCGTCGCCGTTGTCCTCGAAGCCGCTGTCCCAACCGAGCACGTAGCCACCATAAACGGTGACGTCATCGCTGACGTTGTACGTCGCCAACGCACCGGTGTGCGTGAACGGCTCGCTGTTGAAGAACGTGTAGGCGTGGCTGTAAAAGAAGTTGCCGGTTGCACCAACCACTTCCCATCCGATGATGGTGTAGAAGTGACCGACTTTGACCGACAAATCGCCGTAGCCCGCTTCGACGTACAATTGCGGGATGGCGCTACCGAAAGCACCGTTGTCGAAATCGTTATCCCAGTGATCGTTGGCAATGCCGAACGCCTGGGTGTCTTGGGCATCGATACCGTACAGGTAATCGATGCGACCACCGATATCGAATCCGCAAGACGTATCAATCGCCTTTTCGGCATACAACCATGCCTGGTGCAGGTTCAATTCGTCGGCGCGGTCGTTGAACAGCGGCACTTCGTCGGTGTGGTAGCCGAGCGAAATCCAACCGCCGACGTCCCAGCTTCCCGGAGCGTCGAATAATTTCCAAGGATCGCCAATGCAGCAATCGCCGCCGACCAAGTCGGTCAGGCAACCGCCGACACCGCAAGCCGAATCGCAACCGCTGTCACAACCGCCATCGCAGCCGCCGAGGTTGCACCCCATGTCGACGGCTTCGCAGCCGCAAACAGGGTCGTTGCAATCACAACTGGTTTCGCAGCACGACGCCAGTGCGATCGTGTCGTTTCCATAGCCGGCCTTGACATCGGCGGATGAAATTCCGCACGCGATCGCCGCCACCATGGCTAATTTTGTAAGCTTCATTTGCTTCTTAGCTCCCAAGCTATCCGTTCTGGGTTCAAGTGGTGCATGCACCGAAGGCGTGACGATCGGCACCGAGCAGAAAACAAACTCAGTCGAGCCATCATGGCTGCAACTGAACTGCGATCGGCGCGAAACCAGGACCACGCGGGTTATCCGAAGCTTGGTATCGGGAGCCACTTCGCGACACGACGGAGAAAAACGTTTGCCATGCCGGGAAACCGCCCGATTCCGCTCCGCTGAGCCCTGTCGGGTAAAGACTGCGGCATGTTCCGGCAAGAACACCCGGTGAAAATCGCGGTAGCCGTCGTTCGCCAGAAGTTGCCGTTGTTCGCCAGAAGTAGCCGTTGTTCGCCAGAACACGGAAACGCCCAGGATTCCGGCTTCCGGTGAAGATCGGCGACGCGGTCCGGCGGATTCCGGCTTCTGGCGAAGACCGGCTACGAGATTCGGCCGGACCGGCATACATTAACCATTCGGCCGGCTGACAACCTGATCAACGGCCAAGCCCCCGTCGGTTCCCATCTTGCCCGTCCACTTATTGGTCGTCCCGCTTTCCGGGCGATGCCTATTCCCATGGTGTTTTGGCGTTCAAAAAACAAAGCTTCCGAAGTTTCGCCCGCGGCGGACACCTCAACGCCGAGCAGCGAACATGTCGCAGGCGAGGCCGGCAAGTCCCCATCCGGCGAGCCCGAAAAAAGCGGCGGTTTGTTCGCGCGTATGAAATCGGCGCTCGCCAATACCCGGCAGACGCTGAACACCGACATCCGCGACCTGTTCAAAGCCGATGGGCGATTGGTTGACGACGAATTCCTGGGGGACCTTTTTGCGCGGCTGATTCGCACCGACATGGGCGTCACTTCGGCCGAAACGATTCGCGACGAAATTGGCAAGAAGTATCGTGCCCGAGTCGTGCAATTTGATGAGATCATCGATTCGATTGCCGAACAAACCGCGACGATGTTAGCCCAGGAAGCGGGCGGATTGGCCCAGGCGAGCGACGGACCGACGGTGATCCTTGTCGTCGGCGTCAACGGCAGTGGCAAGACGACTTCGATTGGAAAGTTGGCCAATTATCTTCGCGGGCAGGGCAAAAAGGTCGTCCTGGGTGCCGGCGATACGTTCCGCGCCGCCGCCGTCGAGCAATTGACCGTCTGGTCCGGCCGCATTGGCTGTGACATCGTCACCGGCAAGCAGGACGCCGACCCGGCCAGTGTGGCATTCAAAACTGTTGAACAGGCAATTACGTCGGAGGCCGACGTGGCGATCATTGACACCGCCGGTCGGCTGCAAACGCAAAGTCACCTGATGCAGCAGCTTGAAAAGATCCGCCGCGTGGTGGGCAAGAAAATCGAGGCGGCGCCGCACGAGGTTCTGTTGGTTCTGGACGCGACGGCGGGACAAAACGCGATCAGCCAGGCGCAGGGCTTTAGCGAGGCAGCCGGTTGCACCGGAATCGTGCTGGCCAAACTGGACGGGTCGGCCAAAGGCGGCGTGATCCTGCCGATCCGCGAAAAGTTTCAGATCCCGGTCAAGTTTATCGGCGTGGGCGAATCGATCGACGACATTGAACAGTTCGATCCGGCCGCATTCGCCAAGGCATTGTTTTCCGCATAGGTCAAGGACTTGTTTTCGGCATAGGTCAAGGACTTGTTTTCGGCATCGGTAATCGCCGCGACAATTTGTTGGCTCAACCAATCGCGATTTCGGCCCGGACCAATCCAACCGACGTGTCCCCCGCGACGGCTCCACACCAATGATGCCAAACCGCATTGGGCGATCTCGGCACGTTCGAAACAGCGAAACGGCACGATCGGATCATCGCGACTGACGATCAACCGAATGGGCCGATCGATGGACGACAACCAGGGCCGCGCCGAAGCGTCTTGGTAATAGTGATCGGCGTCGCGGTATCCGCTCAGCGGTGCCGTCACGCGATCATCGAATTCGCGAAGGGTTCTTGGCGTCGGCCCGTTCTTGGCATCGCGAAAAATCTTGCTGCGAGTGACCTGTGCGGGCGCCCGACGGAAGAGCTGACGGATGAAGTAGTGGTTGTAGAACAGATTTCGTTTTCGATTCAAATTGCGGGAACACAATTCCAAATCAATCGGCGGCGCGACCGCGACCAATCGCTCGACCCGTTCCCACGCGGCTTCGGATTTCAAATCCTTCGCGCCAATCCGGCCAGCCAGATGCAACAGCTGGTTTCCGCCCAATGAAAAACCGACCACGTGAATCGGCCCCGGTCGATGCTGAGCAATCCACTGGATCATTTTCAGGAGATCTTCGCCTCGTCCGGCGTGCGGTACCCCGCGCGAATCCGCGTGCACGATCCCAAAACCGCGAGCATCCATCCGGAAGGTCCGAAACCCATGCCGCGCGAGTGCGTCGGCCGTGCGAACCATGTAGCCGGCCGCATGACAGCCGGCGATGCCGTGAACGAGCAACACGTTGGCGACCGGCGACAACGTTGACGACGCGTTTTCATGCAGCGCCGCCCAGTCCTGGCTGCCATCGGCATACGTTTCCACGCAAATACGATGTGCGGATGTTTCTCCCAGCGACGGGACGTCGCCCACGCGATCGGCAAACAGCGTTTGCAAGTCACCGCCACGAATCCAGCGATGCTGTTGAAATGCCAATTCGCTAAAGTTCGCCACAAAATTCTCCATCGGTGACACCGCCGGCCCAACGGAAGTCGACCCACCCGATGACGCCGAATTCTTAGTCCATTCTCCTGACTTCTACCAGATCCTGACTTCCACCAGATCCTGACATGCAATCCTTTCGCACTTTTGTCGGTATCGCGTTGCCCGCGGATTGGTCCCGCCCCGTCGCCCGCTTGATCCAGCGTTGCGAAGCGCCCGGCGACGGCGTCCGCTGGGTCCCCCAGGACAACCTGCACCTGACGCTGAAGTTTCTTGGCGATGTCGAAAATACGGAAGTTCCCGCGGTCTGCGACATCGCCGCCAACGCCTGCGAATCCGTCGAGCCCTTTGAATTGGCCATCCGCGGTGGCGGCGGCATCCCCAGCAACGATCGTCCGCGGGTGCTGGCGTTGAAGCTGGACGATCCCAGCGAGCGGCTGCGAAAGTTGGTCCAAGCGTTGGAGTTGGGATTCGCGGAAATAGGCATCCGGCAAGAATCCCGCGACTACGTGCCGCATCTAACCATCGGCCGCGCCCGCGGGGGCAGCCGCCGGGTTTCGCAAACCGCGTTGGACGGGTTTCTTGCCGCCGCCGATTCGGTGCGTGGCGAAATGTGCGTCGATGAGGTGCGGGTGGTGGCCAGCTTTTTGGATAAGGGTGGCGCCAGCTATCAAACGCTGGACACGGTCGCGATCGGCCGATCATAGATCCGGTGGACTTTGAAACGCTGCGCACCGCCGCGTTCGATGGTCCCGCGTGATAGCGAATTGCTTTCCAGCACCCATGAAAATTCGCCGACCTCGACACCGTGTTCGATCAAATCCGGCAGGATTCGCGCGAGCGTCACCAGGCCCAAGCCCCACTTTTGATATTCCGGCAAAACATTGGTGCTGATCAAACGCAGCCGCTTGATCGATTTTTTGGATCGCAGCAAGTGCAACCAGCCCAGCGGAAACAGCTTGCCGCCGATTTTCTTGATCGGCACGTTGTAGTCCAGCAAGCCAAAGCCCGCGCCAACGGCCTGGCCATCGATCTCGGCGATGCTGGTCAGTTCCGGCACGATCAAAAATCGCAGCCCCGTTGCCTGGTCGTCCACCTCCGCCTCGCTCATCGGAACATAACCCCAGGTTTGTTGCAGTGATTGGTTGTAGATGTGCAAGAACGTTCGCACATCGGCCTTGAAGTTGGACTTTGAAATGGGCCGGCAGGTGACCTTGAAACGCTTGGTCGCTTCATCGATGACAAACTTCAGCTTTGGGTCCAGATCATTCAGTTGGTCAACGTGCGCTTCGTAGCTGTAAAGATCCTGCGACTTTTCGAAACCACATGCCTTCCACAATTTGTCGTAATACGAATGATTGTGCGGAATCATGAACGTGGGTGGTGTGTCAAAACCGTCCACCAACAAGCCGCATTCATAATTCAGACTCGGGTGCACCGGCCCGCGAATGTCCGTCATGCCTTTGTTGGCCAGCCAACTTTGTGCGGCTTCGAATAGTGCTTCGGCGAAGGCCTGGTTTTCCACGCATTCAAAGAAACCCAGGAAGCCACGGTGTTCCTGGTAGCGACGGTTGTGCGCGTGATTGACGATGGCGACGATCCGCCCGACGACTTCGCCATCGCTGACGGCCAAGAATGCTTGCGATTGGGCATCGTTGTAAAACGGATGCTTTCCAAACCCGGCCGCGCCGTCGCTGTCAATGTCGCGCCGTCTCATGGGACGGTGGACGGTGGTCGCAAACGGCATTCTGTACGTGATGAAAGGGAGGAACTCGAAGAAGAAGAAGAA
>JBCCRW010000239.1:0-9312 GCA_039201055.1 Planctomycetota bacterium
CCCCGACCCCTCTCCCCTTCGTTCCTCAGGGGCGAGGGGAGCCAGGGAATCAGTCGAGGGCGGTGCCGTGGGCTTGGCTGGGGCCGGGCTGTTTGGCCTTTGCGGCCGCCCGCGTTGGGCACTGTTTGGGCCTGTTGCTCTTTCTCACCCTACCAATCGCCGAACAGCCGCTACCAATCGCCGAGTGCTTCGTCGATGGATTCGGATTCAAACGTTCGGTTGCGACGAATTTCATTGAGCACCTGCAACGAATCCAGCGGCGTGATTCGGTTGTCGCCGGTGACGTCATAAAACGGCGGTGGCCCCACCTCTTCCGTGACCGCAAACAACTGCGTGGTCGCTCGGTCATGAACGGATTCTCGGCGGATCTCATTTAGAATCAGCAGCGCATCCAGCGGCGTCACACCACCAAGGTTGCTGACATCAAAGCGATTGACCGGGTTTTGCCAATCCAAATCCAAGCCAATTTGAATGTCCGTCACATCAACGCTGGACGATTCATCGCCAAATCCAACCAAATCGAAGTACAGCGTCGCGATCGTGGGGTCGACCTGATTGATCGCATCGTCGGGCAGATCCACGGTCACGCGGACCGAAGACGTCATGTCGATCGTGCCGCCGCTGGCGTCCAGACCCGTAACGGTCACTCCCGGGGCCGTGTACACCGTGCCGTCGGCCTGAACCGACAACAATGCGTCACCACCGGAAAGCGTCACCATTTCGCCAAGCAGCGAATCGCCGCTTGTCGAATTCAAGAGAGAAACTTCAAACGATTCATGCGGATGCACCGGAGATAGGCTGCCGTCGGTCCCGCGTCCGGCGTCGAGCAAGATTCCGTCAAGCGTGAACGACAAGGTCGCGGCACCGACAGGAAACTGGAACGTTTGCGACAAATCCGAAAGCATCCCATCGCCTTCGGTCACCGTCGCCGTGGAACCACTTACAACCACGGGACCGAGCGTTTTCCAGAACGAAGCTTGACCACCGGAGAGGTTTGAGAAATCGGGATCGCCGATGCCTGTTGGAATGGCTGAATCGTCGGTTTGTCTCGCCAGTTCAGCCAGCGGCGCGAAGCCCAGCGTGGTCAGTGGACCACTCAAACGTCCAAAACCCGCTTCGCCGTCCGCGGCCGCCCACCATGTTGGGTTTCGATAAACGTCCGACAAAATCGACGCTTCCAACTCACCGGGTTTCTTTCGCACACCGGTCTGGAGCGTCGCGGCCATCAACGCGCTTGCGTAGCTTTCCGGGTCCAGTTCGTTGCCGCCACCAACCAGCAGGACGTCGCTGCCAAAGTGCTTGGCTTGATCCAGTTGGAACGCCGCTTGGCCACTTGGCGACCGACCGACCCGATCGGCGAAGCCCTGGTAGGCACTCGAGAAGCCGAGCACGTGACCAATCTCGTGAGCGACCACGGTGGAAAGATCGTATTTGTTTTCATGGTCATATCGAAGTCGACCGGCACGATCGAATTCTTCGTCGGCTCGCGGCGTCGAGTCGACAAACCAACCCAAGCCGGCGGCGTCTTCATCCAGCAGGATCGCCGCGTGCGTGACAGCTGGTGAAGCATCGCCGGTTGTTTGTCGATCTTCCAAACGAAACGCTTCGCCGAGTTGGCCCGCCGGGAACTGGCCGCCACCGACAAACAAATCCAAGTGGGGAACGACGTCCCCGAGGGCGGCGTACCACCAACCGTACACCGCGTACAACGTTTCCTCCCAAACCGAAACGTCGGCGATCGCGAGCATTTCGGGGGCAAGGCGAATGTTCCAGCGATTGTCGATGTGGATTTCGACGCCGGCAGCATCCTTACGCCGCCGAAGCTGTGACTCTTGAACGCGTCCATCCAAGGCATCGGCGGGCAACCAAAGTCCGGTGTCGGTTTGGCCACTCAGTTCGCCGTAGGATCGTGCGTAGAAAAGCGACCCGCGAACACGAAGACTGTTCAGGGCGACGGCGTTTTGATAGATCCGATTGAGTGTATTCCCGCCATCGAACAATTCCGAGCGGCTCAGGATTGAACGGACCGCGCCGTCCTCGCCGGCCACCAGAGACAAGCCACCCTTGCGAAGCCGCGACCCGGCGAATTGTTCAGCGGTTCGGAACTTGGCAAATTCGTCCAAGTCTTGAACGTAGATTTCGATCGGCAGTTTGACACTTTCATCGCCCAGGATGTCCATGAAGGCTTTTTGGTTGGCACCTTCCAGGTCGTCCTTGACGAATTTGATGACGCGATCGACGATCCCTTCGCCGCCTTTCACCTTGATTTCCTTTCCGTTGGGATACTTTTCGAAGGGTCGTGACTTTTGGTGCAGGCGGCGGAATTTATCCCCACCGCCGCGAATGACAACATTGAAATCAATGTCGCTAGCCGTGGTCAGTGGCGACTTATAGGTATCGGCAATGGTTCGCCAATTGATGCGTGGTGACATCAATTGAAGGGCCATCGAGCGGACGTCTCCCATGAACGCACGTTCGACCCACTGGGCGCGATAGGCCATCGATTCCAGCGACGCGCCGCCGGTGCCGCGAAACACAAAGGCCAGCAAATCACCGGGCTCCAAGCCGAGCGATTGATCGCCGCGTGAGAGCTTTTCGACCAATTGCTTCGCACCGTCCTTGAGTTCCTTTTTCAAGAACGGGGCATCCAGGAATTGCTTGAAGTCTTCGGCACTGTGAACCTCGCGAAGTTGCCGAACCAGTTCCTTCCAAGGCCCGGACATGGTCCAGCGATGCCGATTCAAGATCGTCTTGAGCGCCTGCACCTCTTTCGCCTGACTGGCGTTCAAACCCGACGCGAAACGGGAGATTTTGTCGGTCGCCTGACGCCAATCTCGCATGTCGGCTTGGCTGAACACACGCCGCGCGTTGTTGTCGAAATCCGCGAAGCGTCGGGCGATATCGATCGTGTCTTTGTCGATCGCCTTGCGAGCTTTCGTCAGCGTCATGCGGGACGATCCGATCTCGGAAAACTTGAAAGGCTTACCGAGTGTGTCCATGGATGAAATCGCCTTGAGCGGATCGCGGATCACGCCGCCGGCTTCCAGGAATTGGTAGATCAACGCCAGCGTTTTGGCGGCCTCGTCGCGGAGCTGAATACCCTCCTGTTTGACGACGCGGGAGACCAAATCGGTATAAGGTTTTTGCGGTCCTTTTCGCAGAGCGGATATCGCCTTACCGGTTTGGTAGGCATACAGCGCGCTGTCACCGATCAAGTTGTAGGTCGTTTGCAGCGCCTGGTTGGCGTAGCTAAACCCTTCATCGGCAACCTGCAGCAAGTCGTTGCCAAGTGTCTTGAGGGCCTGCTTGCCGCCCTGGCGGCTGAGTACTTTGCCGGCGGTTCCGAAGGATCGCACGCCCGATGTTGCCAACTGGTTCGCTTTGGCCGGCGAAATCAACGAAGCAAAATCAAAAATCGCCTCCGCCGTCATGCGCGAATCGCCCATCAAGATTCCGCCGGCGCCGCGGACGGGAATACTGACCACGCCGTACACGGCCATGCCGGCAAAGGCCAGCGTCGTGGCGACGGCGTCGATGCCGGTATCGATGATGCCGCCACCGAAATTGGTGGATGCATCGATCGACGAATAAAGCTGGGAAATCCCTTTTGTGATTTGTCCAACCGGTTCGTAGCTGAGCCGCTGCTGCGGAACCCCCGTGACGGCTTCGACAGTGTCGTAGTAGAAGTTGCCGATCTTCGCGCCGCCGGCACCCACCACATCCACGGCGGCAAACACCAACTCCTGGACCGTTTCACCGGCGACCGAAAAGAAGTCTTCGACGGTCGCGCCGGCATACGCCAGCGGCGCAAGAGGTCCGTAGTTTTTAAAGTAGTAATACCAACCGTTATCGATCGTATTATCGACATAGGTGTTGTTCAGTTTTGTCGACAGCGACTGGGAGAGACCATACCGATCCTCCAGCATCTGACGCTCTTGTTGTTCAAGCGTCAGATTTGCACGTTGCAATCCCGAGGGGTCGACTGAATTGACGGGGTCATTTTTGACGTAGCGATACAGGTTTTCATCCAAGCCGGACAAACCCGTCGGGTCTTCGCTTAGGAACCGTCCCAGTTCCGCGTCGTAGTAACGATTCCGGTAGTGATACAAACCGGTTTCCGCATCAAATTCGCGGCCCGTGAATCCGAAGCGCGACGTCGTGTTGGCCGAAGCATCGATGGCGTTGCCAAAGGCTTCGTAGTCAAAGGTGTCAACAACGGTTCCGTCGGAGCGAATCGTTTGGGTAATGCTGCTGGTTTGATCGGCCAAATACCAAACCGGATCTTCGCCCGGCGCGAAGGAGGCCATGGGTTCGTCGATCGCGGTCCCGTGTGCGTGGTGGCGAACCAGTTGCGGGGCATCGCCGGCATCCAGCCCATCGGTGTCGACAAATTCGTAAGTGACGTCATCCGAACCGGCGTAAACGAATAGCGTCCAGACACCGGGTCCGCCGGAGCCGTCGCGGACGTGTTTGCCAATGCGGCGATTGCGACTGTCGTAAAGGTATTCGATTTCGGATTGGGAAACGCCTTGGCTGTCAGTAATGCGGACGCCAACCAAACGGCTGCGTGTGTCCCAGGTGTAAACCTGACGCTGGCCGTCGCTCTTGCGAACCCGTTCGGCGACATTGCCGTTATCGTCGTACACATATCGGTAGACATCGTTTTCGGAAACGCGATTTCCGGTGACGACGACATGATCGCCCAGCAGATGCGTCGCGATTGGGTTGCCCGCGGCGTCATAGCGATAGCTTTCGTCCGTGCGGCTGGGATCGGAATGATCCACGCCGATCACTTGGCCTTCGGCGTCGTACGTGTACGTCGCCGTGTTGCCGCCGCGCACACGCGTGGCCACCCGCCCGTCCGGAGCACGCGTGTACTGGATTTGGTCAACGATGTTTCCCTCACCGTCCAAATGTGTCAGATTCGTCAGCAGCCCACTGTCGCCATACGTGTAGGTCGTTTCGGAAACCAGCACGGCATTCAGCAAGCGACTGATCCTTTCGACGCGGCCGGCGGCATCGTAGTCGAGTTGTTTTTCGATGGCCTTGCCATCGCGGATTTGAGTGTTGCTGGACAACCAGCCGGCATCGTCGTACTGGTTCGTTTCGGTATAGACGACGTCATCACCGATCCGATGCGTCACCGTGTCGACCAAGTCATTAACGGTGTAGGTCGTATCCACAACAACGGCCGGCAATCCGATTTGCTCGGAACGGACCTGGGACAATCGCGCGGCTGCGTCGTATCCGAATGACAGGGTTCCAAACGCATCGGAAATCTGTTCGATGTCGTGACGATCGTTCCGCTGATAAGAAATCACATTGGGACCGTTCACGTCGGTCCATTCCTGCCGCTCAAGCGCCCCAAGAGGGTCATAATCATTCAGGATTTCCCGGCCATCGCGAAGCGTTTGCGTCAGGACATTCTTCGCGTTGTCGTAGGTCATGCGGGTTGAATTTCCGTTCGCATCGACGATCGCCAAGATGCGACCGAGACCGTCGCGCTCGAATGTGGTCAAATTCCCGTTTTGGTCCGTCAATGTTGTCAGGTAACCGGCATCGTCGTAGCTGTACGCGATCGATCCTTCGCCGGGTGGATCCAGTTCGGTCAAGCGATATTGCCCGTCGAAGGTGTACTCCGTGGTTCCGCGTGGATCGACCGTTCGTTCAATCACGCCCGAAGGCAGATACTGCACCGAATTGGTCACTCCGTTGACCGTTGTTGAAGTCAAGCGATCGAATTGGTCATACCGTCGTTCAACCACATATTGCGGGGATTGGCCGTTTGCAAAATCCGATTCGGTGCGAACGTTGCCGGCCGCGTCGGCGGCGCTGGTTTCGGTGTAGCCGTTCGGATTGATGGTGGACCGCAGGCGGTTTTGGCCATCGAGTTCGAACCGGGTGACCAAACCCAAGGGATCGGTGATGGAACTGACCGAGCCACTGGGGTCGTAGCTCCATTTGAAGGTCCGCGAGAGCGCGTCGGAACGTTCGGTGGCATTCCCGTGAATGTCATAATCGTAGCTTGCCGCGGAAACGGCGTTGCCGCCGATCGTTTTGACGCGTCCCAAATTATCGTGCGTGTAATCGGTGACCTTGCCACGTGGATCGACGCTGCGGGTCAGATTCCCCAAGGCGTCATACTGATAGGTGGCGACTTCACCATTGGGGTCCGTCCACTGGGTCAAGCGACCCAGGGAATCGTATTGGTACGATTCGGTGGAACTGACATCGCCACCATCAACGGTCTTGCGAATCCTTTGGTTGAGTGCGTTGTAGTCGTACCGGTAGGTGACCGCGGGGGTCGTTTCGGTCAAGCGATTGCCGACCGCGTCGTAAGTCATCGTGTGAGTGACCGGGTCGTCGCCATCGGCATCGACGGTCGACGAAATCATGTTGCCCAAAGCGTCGTAAGTAAAACGTGTGATTCGGCCACCCGCTTCGACTCTTTCGATGACCCTATCCGCCTTGTCGTATTTTAAAGTTTCGCTGGAACCGCCGGATGATTTCTCTTCCAGTCGGCCCATCGCGTCGTAGCTGAAGTTTGAAGTGGTCGAAACCGCTTCGTCACCGGCCTGATAGGAAACCGTTTCGGATGTCACTCGACCGACCGAATCGAAGATCCATGCGCGGCGATACTCTTCCGTGGTCCCCACGCCGGTGATCTCCGCGGTTTGCCGGTTCGCGGCGTCGTATTCGAACTTCGTGGTGTCGCTTTGGCCGGAACCGGTCCGCACCATCTGCGTCAAGTTGATTCCGTCGTAGGTAAAGGTCTGGATGATTTGTTCTTCGGTATCCAGGCCGGTGGTGACTTGCGTGATGCGATTGCGGCCGTCGTAGTCGCGAGTTTCGGTGCGGAATTCATCGCCCTGGACCCGAACGCGTTCCTCAACAATGCGGCTGCCCTTGTCATATTTAATGCGTCGTTCCATCGGGTTGTCGCTGCCGACGCCGCTCCGCGATACGGTGCGGCGGTTCAGCCCGTCATATTCGAACTCCGTCCGTTCGATCGTCGTGCCGGCTCCCGATTTCACCTCGGTCAAAATGACCTCGGCCAAGTTGCGTTCATTGAATTCGAATGATCGCGTGTAGGATTCCGGGGTTCCGGCGGCGTAGGTGATTTTGGTGACGCGTCCCAACACGTCGCGATCGAAACGAGTGATGTTTCCTTCGCCGTCGGTTTCGCTGCTCACCTGGCTCGCGGAATCATACGTTAGGTGCCGCGTTGACTTGGCGTTGCCGTTACCGTCGATGATTTGGGTGACGCGTCCGGCGGGGTCGATTTTGATTTCGCGTGACAGTTTGCCGCTTTCAAGCAGCGTTTCTTGCGACTTGACCTGTCCGTTGTCGTAGTAGTCGAATTCGGTGACGACCGTGTCGCCACCGGGACCCGTCAAACGCCGGTGGGTGACTCGATCGGCGTCGTCGTAGTCGTAGCGGATGACGGTACCGTCCAAGCCGGTTCGCGAACGGACTTGACCGCGCAGGTTGTAAACGGTCGATTCAGATTCGACCAAAATGCCGCCGATGGTGACACGCTTGGAAGTGTTGCGGCCGAGCGCGTCGAAGGTGTTTTCGATCACCTCGCCGTCCGGTCCGATTTGCCGCAGGACGTTCCCGAAACGGTCGTAGGATTCGTTGGTGATTTTCAACAACTGCGTCCCATCGGAATCCAGAACGGTGACCGAAGCGATCATGCGATCGTTGGTTCGTTCGAAGACCGTTCGGCGTCCTAGCGGATCGACCGACGCGATCAAATCACCCGATCCGTCGTACTCATAGGATTGTTCAAGCGATTCCTCCAGTTCCGGTGACGAATACTCGACACGCGTTTGTTGTCCACGGTCGTTGTACGTGTACTCGGTCAAAAAGTCGCCAGGCTCGGTTTGCTTTTCGATGTAGCCGGCGGCGTTGTAGGTCACCGTGGTCGTCTGCGCAAGCGGCGTGCCGTCGGCGACTGTGGTTTCGATCACCCGGTTGAGCGCGTCATAGACCCGGCGCGTGGTACGGGGGCCCTGGGGCGTTTGCAGGGTTTCGGTGAGCTGGTTGCCGACGGCATCGTAGGTGTAATCGTAGCGCAGTTGCCCGGAAGTTCCTTCGGCAATGGTCTTGGACAGCACATGCCCGAATTCGTCGTATCCGTAGCGAGTGGTGCTGCCAATTTCGTCCTTGATGGTGAGCACTCGGCCGGCCGAATCATAAGTCTTCGAAACCGTGTGGCCCATTGCGTTGGAGGTACTTTCTTCGCGATAGTTCGAATCAAGCGCGCTGCTGGATGTTCGGTTTTGGTGGTCGGTGATCGAGGTGATTTGGCCAAACGTGTAGCCGTATTCGAGTCGACTGCCGTCGATCGAACGGGTTTGCGTCAATTGGTGCAGGTCGTTGTAATCGTTGTCCTGCAAGATTCGGCCATCACCGTCGATGGTTTGATCCAGCAGCCCGTCGACCGTGTAGGTGTAGCGTGATTCGAATCCGCCCAGGTTGACCTCGCGAATCTTGCGATTCATGACGTCGTATTCAAACAATTCCGAATTGCCCGAATGGTGTTTTTGCTCGCGAACATTCCCTGCGGCATCTCGGGTGTATTTCTTGGTAACCGTCTCGTCGGGCGCGATCTCCTCGATCAGTCGATTGAGCGGATCGTATTTGCTTTCAAAGCGTTCGTTCAGTGCGTTGGTCTGGGCGATTTGGTTGCCCGCGGCGTCGTATTCATAAGTGTGATAGGACGCCGGGGTTTGATCGTCGGTGGGGTAGTCCGTCCGGATCAGGTTTTCAAGTGTTTCGCCATAGGTGAACTTGGTGATTCGGCCCATTGGATCGGATTCTTCGATCAAACGACCCCGCGCGTCATACGTTCGCGATTGTGTGCGGGACTTGTCGCCCACGGTCAACTTGGTTTCGCGATTGCGCCCATTGTTGGTGAACGTGTAATCGGTCACCGTTCCATCGGGCGCGGTGTATTTGGATTGATAGACATAGTTGAATCGCGAATCGACGGGGTGCGGGACGCTCTTGGATTCGAAGGACGATGTCGAACCGTCGAATTCGACAATCTTTTCCAGTTCACCGTTGTCGTCGTAGAAGTACGTTGTTGCGGTTTCTTGATTCAATGACTCATCAAAGAATTGTTCGCTTTGCACCCGGTTTTCGGCGTCACGAACGACCTTGGTGGTGGCCGGTGAAGGACGCGTCGAGCCCGCACTGGCACTGGCCTCGAGATACATGCCAAAAACATCGACGCGGGTGAATCGGTCTTCGCCGGATGCATCGCGGTAACGGACGCGGATCGGATCCAAGTTGACCACACCGGCG
>JBCCRW010000240.1:0-9298 GCA_039201055.1 Planctomycetota bacterium
GTGTGAGGTATCCGTCCTCATCAGACCTTGGATGGACGTTTTTGACACGTTCAACTGGGGGAACTGCGCAGTTGGGGCAAGACAGAACTTAAGGGTTTTGGCACTAGCGCCTCGCCGCTCACTGATCGACAGTTCGGCCGGCGGTCCGGGGAATTGCTGTGCGCTTTCGACTCGGAGAGTCGAGCTACTCTTGCTCCACGATTTCGTCAGTGATATTCAAATTGGTACTGACGTTTTGAATGTCTTCGTGTTCGTCAAGCTGTTCGAGCAAGCTGAGGACTTTGCGGGCGGTGTCCGCTTCGAGGTCGACGCTGGTTTGTGGGATGCGTTCGATTTGGCGAATTTCGGCGGCAAATTCGGCGTCCTTCAAGGCGTCGTCCAGCACATCAAACTGCGCCGGGTCGCAGGTCACCTGGAACTTTCCGTCATCGGTTCGTTCGACATCCTCGCCACCGTTTTCAAGTGCCAACAGGGTGAGCGATTCCTCGTCGACGTCGCCGGGAAAAACAAACAAACCTTTGCGATCAAAGAGGTACGAAACGCAGCCCGTCTTGCCAACTTCGCCGCCGCCCTTGTTAAAGATCGTTTTGATTTCGGGTCCGGTGCGATTGCGGTTGTCCGTCAGGGCTTCACACATCACGGCAACGCCGCCGGGACCATAGCCCTCGTAAATGACCTCTTCGACATCCGCGCCGGCCAGTTCACCGGTGCCGCGTTTGATGGCGCGGGCGATGTTGTCCTTGGGCATCGAGACGGCTTTTGCATCATCGATTGCCTTGCGTAACCGGATGTTGGCGGCCGGGTCCCCGCCGCCGGATTTGGCGGCCATCAGGATCGCCTTACTCAGCTTGCTCCAGAGCTTCCCACGGGCCGCGTCGACGCGGCCCTTGCGGTGTTGAATGTTGGCCCATTTGCTGTGTCCGGCCATCTCGGATTCCTCAGCGGGGTTTCTTTTTGGTGAGTTTGCGGTTGTCGCTCTTCTTGGCGGCCTTCTTGGGAGTCGCTTTTTTGGTGGTCGCCTTCTTGCTGCCAGACGACTTGATGCCGCCGCTTGCGGCCGCGGAAGCCTTTTTGGTGGCGGTCTTAGCGGCAGCGGATTTCTTGGCGGGTGCTTTTTTCGCCGCCGGCTTCTTCTTTGTGGGGGACTTCTTGGCGGCGGCCTTGCTGGCGTTTGTCTTCTTTGTCGCGGTCTTGCTGGACGCGGTCTTGCCGGACTTGGCCTTGGACGCTTTGTCGTCGCCGGCCTTCTTTGCCGTGCCGGTCTTTGCCGCAGTGGTGCCGGTCGTTTTGACGCCGGTCTTCTTTGCCGCACTGGTTTTGGGGCTGACTGCGGTTTTGGGACGGGTGGGTGTTTTTGCGGCCGATGCGTCCGCCTTTTCGGCGGTCTTGGGTTTGGCCGGTTGCTTGGTCGCGCCGGACTTTTTGACGGCGGTTTTTTTGGCGGTCGCCTTGCCCGTGGATTTTACGGGCGTTTCTTCGTCGGCGGATTCCGCCTGGGCGGCAGCGGCGGCGGCTTCGGCCTTCTTGCGTTTGCGAACGCGTTTCTTGGCGGCCGATTTATTTTCCAGCCATTCGTCCAGCCGCTTGGAGGAACCCTTGGCAACGGCATCCAGGACCGCGCGGCCGGTTTTGTCGTTGGGATCCTTGAGCAGGTCGATCGCGCACTGGTGCAGCAACGAACCAAATTCGACGCCCTTGGTTTTCGGAATGGCGCGTTCGAGTCCGGGGACTTTGCCGGACGCGGCTTCGGTTTGTGAAACGATCTCGGTCGCCAGCATGATCACCATGGCGGCGTAGTCGACGGGGATCGAGTGTCCGCCGAGGCCGTTTTGGACGGTGTAGGCCAGGACGAAGGGCGACATCGCGGACATCTTTTCAAACTTTGCGACGGCCTTGCCCTGGTTCTCCTTTTTGAGGTGGTCGATTTCGAAGGAATAGAATTCTTCGAAAATGTCCTGCAGATTTCCCTTGAGCCGTTGGGCGGCTTTTTCGGGTTCAGGCAAATTGGACAGCACTTGGGAAAGTTCGGTCACCGTCGTGACACGAACTTCATTCCAATCAAAAAAATCCTGTTCGCATTTGGCCATGCCTTCATCGGCTTGGTCGTAGGCGGCGTCTTGCAATAGCGACGCGTAGAGCACCTGTTCGAGCAGCGGGCGTGGCCCGGGTTGCACGGGTGAGTAGTGTTTCTTCAGCGCTGTGTGAAGCTTGCCAATCAACTTGGCGCGGTTGGTGGCGGCCATGAATGTCGCGGAGTCGGTCTGGAAGGTAGGTGATTATGCCAGCGAAGACGAATCGTCGTCCTCGGCCGAATTTGGGACGGCGGATTCATCCGCTTGGATGGTCTCGTCCTCGGGAATGGGGGAATCGCCATCGGCTTCTTTTTCGCGGCGAATTTTTGCCAAAATCTCGCCGACAACCATGGCGTTTTGGGCACCCCGGTCGACTTCGAATTGCAAGCGCGGCGTATGCCGGGTGTCGATGCGATTGGCAATTTGTTGCTGCAAAAAACCGGCTGCGTTTCGCAGACCGGACAAACACAGCTTTTCGTTTTTTTCGCCACCCATGACCGAGATCGAGACCTTTGCCTCGCGCATGTCCGGGCTGACTTTGACACCCAGCACGGTGACACCCTGGACGCGGGGATCACGAACCTCGGTCAAAATGGAAGACGCGACGACCTCACGGATCGCTTCGGCGGCTTTGAGTAAGCGGCGGCTGGTCAACGAACGATGTGCGGGGATGAAGAGAGTGGGGATGGAGTTGGACGGAAATTGCAGGGTCTCGCCACTAGTCCAGCGTCCGGGCCACCTCTTCGACCTTGTAGGCTTCCAAGACATCGTCCTGTTTCACGTCATTGAATCCGGCGAGTTTAATTCCGCATTCCATGCCGCGGGGCACTTCGCGAACATCTTCCTTGATCCGCTTGAGCGAATCCAAACCATAATCACCGATCGTGCGTCCGTCACGATTGACTCGGATTCGACACCCGCGTTGGATGCTGCCCGAGGCGACGTAGCACCCGGCGATGGTTCCGGCCTTGCTAATGTTGAAGACCTGTTTGACGACGGCGCGACCGAGTTCGACGATGCGTTCTTCGGGTTTGAGACGACCTTCGATCAGGGCCTTGATTTCGTCGGTCAACTTGTAGATCACGTCGTAGCGACGAATTTCGACATCGCGTTCGTCGGCCAGGGCGCGTGCTTGTTCGTCGGGGATCACGTTGAACGCACAAATGACTGCATCGGAGGCCGATGCCAGCGTAACGTCGGCCAGCGTGACCCCACCAACGCTCCGCTGCAACACGCGGACTTCGACCTCGGGGTGATCAAACTTCGACAATTCCTTGTCGATCGCTTCAAGCGACCCTTTGACGTCGGCACGGACGATCAAATTGAGTTTGACGCGTTCTTCCTGCAGTCCCAATTGTCCTTCCTGCAACATTTGCTGGAAGTTTTCAAAGGACACTTTGGTGGTGACCCCCGACAGGGACTCTTGGCTGGCAGCGTCTTGCCGCGTCGCCGCGATTTCGCGTGCCTTGGCGATGTCGTCCAAAACATGAAAGCGATCGCCGGCGCCCGGCGGCTTGTCAAAACCCAAGACGCTGACGGGCGTACTGGGCCCGGCCTGGGTAATCGGCTGGCCGGTCAGGGTGTCGTTCATCGCGCGGATCCGGCCGTGGGAGGCCCCGCAAACGACGATGTCGGTGACCTTTAGCGTTCCGGTTTGGACCACCAGTTTGGCTTCGACGCCGCGATCGCCTTGCTGTTCGGATTCCAAACAAACGCCCATCGCCGAGCGATCGGGATTGGCCTGGTATTCGTTCAGTTCCGCGATCGTCAGCAAGGTTTCCAGCAATTCGTCCATCCCGGTGCCCTTGATGGCGCTGGTCCGAACGACTTCGACGTCGCCGCCCCATTCCGAGGGCGTCAATTGGTGCTCGGTCAATTGCGTCAGCACCCGGTTCGCATCGACGCCTTCGAGGTCGATCTTGTTGAGCGCGACGACGATGGGCACTTCCGCCGCTTTGGCGTGCGAAATCGCCTCTTCGGTTTGCGGCATGATGCCGTCATCGGCCGCGACCACCAGCACCGCGATGTCGGTCACGTTGGCCCCACGGGCGCGCATTTCGGTAAACGCTTCGTGGCCGGGCGTGTCAACAAAAGTGACTTTGCGACCGTCCTTTTCGACTTCATAGGCACGAATGTGCTGCGTGATGCCGCCGGCTTCGCCGCTGACCACGTTGATGCCGATCAGGTGATCCAGCAAGCTGGTTTTGCCGTGATCGACGTGGCCGAGGAACGTGACGATGGGTGCTCGCGGCACCAGCGAATCGGGATCGTCCTCGAATTCTTCGAGGCCGCTGATGACGGCATCTTCGAGCGTCTCGGTTTCCTTGAGTTGGATTTCCAGATCCAGTTCAGCGGCGATCAATTCGGCCGCTTCGAAATCCAGCTGCGAATTAATGTTGACGCCCGGGATGCCCATTTTCATCACCGTGCCCAGGACTTGGCCGACGGGCACTCCGGCGGCTTCGGAAAAGGAGCGGACGGTCGCGGGCAGTTCCAACGATACCGCTTCTTTACGCGGGGCGGCGGTGCTGACGCCTTTGCGACGATTGCTTCGCGTGGGCCGGCGACGCTCCATCGGCATCCCGCTGCGGTCCAGCTGGATGTTTCGGTTGCGATTGCGGCCGCGATCGACACGGGCGCCCGCCATCCCGGCAATGCCCTTGCGGCGGGGCTTTTCTTCTTCCTTTTCTTTCTTGCCGCGATCGGCCCCGGTAAAGCCGCTCAGCCCACCCGCACCACGCTTGGCTTGGCCGCGTTGCTTTTTTTCGTTTTCCTCGCGGACGATCTGGTCCAGCGGCGCACGCATGCCCTGCCTGGCCCCGGCGATCGCATCGGGCGACAATTTGACGTCGGGCTTTTGTGCCTTTTCGCCCGCAACGGGACCGGCGGGCTTGGGTTTTTCCACCTCGGGCAACGACGCCATTTTGACGTTGATTCGCGGAGCGGCGCGTTTGGGTCGGTCGCCGCCCTTTTTGGCATCGCCGCCACCGCGTGACCCGCTATCGAGCGAGCGGACCTTGCGACCGCCGCCGCGGGTGGTGTCGCTGCGGACGGCGCCGCCGGGTGCCCCATCGCCCATCGGCGAGGGACGGCGGGCGGCCATGCGGCTGGCGATCCGACTGGCCAACCCCCCCTTCTTGATTCGCGAAACGCGATCGGGCGACCCGTCGTTATCGGCATCTTCCGAGCCGGCTTGGGAACCCGGCTGGGCAGCGGTTGCGGAATCGCCGCCCGCGGCAGTGGAACCGGCGCCCGCGGCGGACGAATCAGCGTTCGCAGCGGCAGCCTTGGAATCCGTGCTTGAAGTGTCGGCGGAGGATTCCGATTTGGCTTCGGCGACCGCACCGCTGGCGGTCGCCGGTTGCTGGGCGGGTTCGGGCAGCGTTGCGGTGTCGACCTTGTCATCGGCGGCCCACTGTGCCTCGGCAGCCGGCGACGCTTCGGCGGCGGGAGTTGCTGTCGCCGGCGGTTTGGAGGCCGGCGGCGCCTGAGCAGGTGCCTTGGCTGCGGGAGCGGCAACGCCCGGCGAGGAGGGCTTGCTGCGACCCACATTGATCGCGCGGGGCTTCTTCGCCGATGGCGTCACGGAGTCACGGACGGCACCAACGGGCTGACTTGGGGACGTCGCGCGAGGAACCACCTTGGTCTTGGGCTGGGCGGGCTCGGCACCGCCGGAAAGATGATCGCGAATTTTCTGAGTCTCGTCATCACTCAGCGAAGCCAGCGCCGAGCCCTTGCCGGTGATACCGACTTTTTTGACGATTTCAACGAGATCTTTACTATCGAGCTTGAGTTCTTTTGCGAGCGCGTAAATGCGTGCGGGCACTGGGGGAAAGTCCTGTCGCGTTAGTTGGTACCGAGTGTCACATAAAGGTGGGCCTCCACGTCACCCGAAAGATCGCCGTGGACCTTTCGGGAAGAATCGAATCTGCCGAACGCATAATCGTAGCGAATGTCGGCTTTCGGGCGGAAGGTGCGAAATCACCGACATGACCGAATTTTTCCGCCTCCGCCGTGGATCATGAAACCCGAGGGCCCACGGCTTGGCTGACGCCTGAATGACGCCCGGTTAACTCTGAGTGCTCGTCGGCGGCGAATTGGCCGGCGGCGAATTGGCCGGTGGCTCGGCCGGGTCCGCCGAAGCGATTTCATCCGAAGCCGTCTCTGCCGACGGGGATTCCTCCGCAGCGGGCTCGGGTGTGGCGGCGGGCTCGGGTGTGGCAGCGGGCTCGGGCGTGGCCGCGGGCTCTGATACCGGTGTGGCAGCGGACTCCGGTGCCGGCGCTGACTCCGCTACCGGTGCCGGCTCGGCGGCTTTGGGCGTTGCAGGTGCTTTCGCGGGCGTGGCCTTGGACGCCATCTCCGCGGCATCCCGCTCGGCCTGCTGTTGCTCCTTGCGCTGGCGACGTTCCTCGGCAGCGGCAGCCTCGGCCTGCTCCGCCATTTCTTCGGCGGTGTTGACGATTTCGTCAATCTTTTCCCGCGGCAGACCACTCATCTCGGCAAACAAATCCGGCTCGATGACCGACAGATCGTCGTAGGACAAATACCCCTGTTCGACCAACGCCTGAGCGACTTCTTCGGTCACGCCATCGATTTGGGAAAATCCGGTTACGGCGACTTCGATTTTGTCTTCCAATTCGCTGCCGGTCATAATTTCAATATCCCAACCACACAGCTTGCTCGCCAAACGCACGTTTTGGCCGCGGCGGCCGATCGCCAGCGACAATTGATCCTCTTGGACCAGCACGATCGCGCGGCCGATCATGTCGCATAACAAAACCTGTTCGACGGTCGCCGGCTGCAACGCGTTGGGAATCAATTCCTCGGGGTCGTCGCTGTAGTTGACGACGTCGATGTGTTCGCCGGCCAATTCTTCGCGAACCGCCTTGATCCGGCTGCCGCGATAACCCACGCACACGGCAATGGGATCCACACCGCTATCGACGGTGCTGACGGCAACCTTGCTGCGGTAGCCGGGTTCGCGGCTGATGGATCGGATCGAAATGATCTCTTCGCCCAGTTCCGGAATTTCTTGTTCGAACAACCGCTGGACCAATTGCGGCCGAGTGCGGCTGAGCACGACGCGGACACGATTGCCCTGGGCCTTGACCTCAAAGACGACCGCGCGAACGCGTTCGCCGGCATGCAATTGTTCGCCGGGGATTTGTTCGCTGCGTGGCAGGATCGCTTCGACGTTGCCCAGATTGACCGTCGCGACCCCGCCGTCGGCCTTGCCGATGATGCCACTGACAATGTCACCGGTTTGTTCGCGATATTCGGCCATCAGCGAATCGCGTTCGGCCTCTTTGACCTTCTGGATGATGACCTGTTTGGCGCTTTGCGCACCGATCCGGCCGATTCGCGAAATCTGATCATCCGAAAGCGGCTGGCCTTCTAGTGTGGCGGTAATCTTGGCGGATTGCCGGTCCAGACCGACCACGACATCGGATTCTTCACCGAATTGGCGTCGCGCCGCGGTTTGCATCGCCGATTCGATAGCCGTGAAAACGAGTTCCTTGTCGATATTCTTTTCGCGGTGCAGCGAATCGACGTATCGGAGGATGTCTTGCGGGTTCATGTGGCGATGACCGGGCTGGATACAAAAATGGCCCGGACCTAGACGGGCCGGGCACAACGAGCATTCGATGTTTCGGTGGGCCACAAAGGTTATCGGAGTCAGCGGATCGCTGTCAATTCGGCTTGCAACGATTGCAGCGGCGGTCGCCCCCTGAGGGGGTGTATCGATGAGGAAAAACGCAACGAGAAAAGGACACCGGCGAAGCGAGAGGTTCTAGGGTTCGATGGCTGGATGTTACGCAGCAGCCGACGCGACCATTGATTTCATTGCATAGGAGCCGGCTACAAAGATGTGCCGCCAGAAACACAAACGGGGCGCCTTCTCGTTGATCGAGATGGTGATTGTCATTCTGATCTTGGGGATTATCGCAGCGGTAACGGCGCCGCGAATGTTCGACACCGCCGCCAAGGCCGAGGAAAACTCAACCAAACAACAACTCGCCATTTTGCGAAATGCGATCGAAATGTATCGCGCCCAATTCGGCGCCTACCCTCGCAACAACCTGCTCAAAGAGGATCTGCGTGATTCGCTGAACGGTCCCTTTCCGATTCCACAAACCGGATCGGCTCGGGGCAAGACCGACATTTTCTACGACAGCGGCACGGACCCCGCGGCCGCCGTGTTGACCGATGCCAGCGGCTCGGCCGGATGGTCGTATCGATTCAGCGATGGCCGCCTCAAGCTGAATGTGGCCACCGGCGATCCCGAGTATCAGTGGTAATCATGCCGGATCGACCGCCCGCCACATCCACGACGCGACCGGTATCCAAGACGCGACCGGCAGGCACGACGCATCCGGCAACCGACGCGACGATGACGCACGCCAACAGCACCACGACCACACCGACGGTGTTGATCGCCGAAGATGATTTGGTCTTCCGCAAGGTAATCGCATTCAGCATCCAGCGACACCGCATCAACGTGATTGCCGTTGGCGACGGGCGATCGGCACTGGAAGCGCTGCGTCACGGCGGCATCGATTTTTTGGTGACCGATCAACAAATGCCATACCTGACGGGCACCGAACTGCTGGACCATGTCATGGCAGAAAGCCTGTTGCCACCGGGCCGCGTGGTGCTGTGCACCGCCAAAGGCCTGGAACTTGACATCGACGGGCTGACACAGCGTTATGGATTGGCGGGCATCTTCAACAAGCCCTTCAGCCCATTGCAATTGGAACGCTTGATTCGCAGGTCCTTTAGCGACGCCGCCGTCGCGCCGTGGGCCGCGGAGACGACGCCAGATCCGTCCCGTCACACCGATCCGTCCCGTCACACCGATCCGTCCCGTCACACCGATCCGTCCCGTCACACCGATGCGATCGCGGACGGTCCCGCGAAACGCCCACCGCACGTCAGCCCGCCGGCGACGACCCGCGGCCCCGCACCCTCACCCGCCTTCTAAACCGCCGCATATTCAACCGCCTTTGAAATCCCAACCGCCTTTGAAATCACTGGCCGCCTTTGAAATCACTGGCCGCCTTTGAAATCACTGGCCGCCTTTGAAATCACTGGGCGGTCCGCTTGATCGTTGCGTCCCATGACCCGCACGAAACTCTCCATCCGCGTCGGCGTCCTGTTCGTGGTCGTGACCGTGTTGATCGCCGCGTCCAACGCCGTCGCCGACGGTCGCTTGGGCACCGCCA
>JBCCRW010000241.1:0-9295 GCA_039201055.1 Planctomycetota bacterium
CTCCCGTAATCGTGGTACCCGTGGATTCGCTTACAGCTCGGCCAGCGGCTCAGTTTCGCAGACCTTGTACCGGGTGAGCCGCGACTGGAGCCTCAAGCGACGGGCCGGGTACCCTTTGCGCGGTCTCCCGTAATCGTGGTACCCGTGGATTCGCTTACAGCTCGGCCAGCGGCTCAGTTGGCGCGGCCGGTCTCCCGTGAGCCGAGATTCGGGCGACAGCCGACAGCCGGGCCCTTGCACCGAGACGTGTTCTACGCAAGCAAACATTAACGGACGCAGGCGCGTGGCTGTTGCCACACCTTCGGCTCACCTGTCGCGAGTCGCCCCGCGTCAAAAACGCCGCCGATTAGCTGACCGTGGCATCCTCGGCAGCCGTTGGAACGACCCAGATTTTGACGGCCGCGTCGACTTCGGTGTGCAGGTGAACCTTGACCGTGTACAGGCCGAGTTCCTTGAGCGGACCGTCCAAACGGATTTGGTCGACGGCCATCGTGAAACCGACGCCCTTGAGCGCATCGACAATTTCGTGCGGCCCGACGCTGCCGTACAAGTGGCCTTCGTCGTTCGCGTTGGCTTCAATCGTGACGGACTGTTTGCCAAGTTCGTCGGCCAACTTGCGGAACGCGCTCAGTTTTTCAATTTCGATCGCCCGCAGCTTCTCACGGTGCTTTTCGACCATGCGTTTGTGGTGGTCGGTGGCGATCGTCGCCAAACCCTGCGGAAGCAAATAGTTCAGCGCGTAACCCCGTTTGACTTCAACCAGGTCGCCTTGGCGGCCCAAGTGTTCGACGTTGTGAATCAGCAGCAATTGGATCCCGCCGTTGGGGCCTTTGGGGAGCCTTCTGAACAAGTTGGAGCGAGTGGCGGGCATGATGATTGATGGGCTGGAGTGAATGAGGGATGTTATGTTTTGGGAAATCAATCGCGAACGAAATGGCGACGATTAAAAGGGAATATCAGGATCGTTGTAGGCATCGCCACTGCCGCTGGGCTGGGCATCGCCGCGGCCGGCCGCCGGAGCGACGGAATCTTGGGATGCGGATGCGCCGTGCGCCGAGCCGCCGTCATGCGATGCCGATTTGAAGCGGCTGTCCTGCGTGCTTCCGCCGCCCGCTTGGCCGCCGCCGTAACTGCTTTGGCCCGTTTGGCCGCCCCGTGAAGAACCGCCACCGACCAACTGCATGCGGTCGCAGACTACGCGAAGCTTCGACCGCTTTTGGCCATCCGTTTCCCAGGAATCGAACTTCAGGTGCCCTTCGATGAAGACCGGCGACCCCTTGGTCAGGTACTCGCTGGCAACCTCGGCGGTTCGTCCCCAGAGGGTGACGTCGACAAAGCAAACCTCATCGACCCATTCGCCGTCCTGGTTCTTGCGTTTGTTGTTGACCGCCAACCCCGCATCGGTGACCGCAGTGCCGCCCGGCGTATACTTCAGTTCGATATCGCGGGTCAGGTTACCCATCAAGATGACACGGTTGTAGCTGGCCATGGTCTAAGCCTCGGCGGCTTCCACTGTCCCAGCTGCTTCGCTTGCATCATCGTCGTCGCCTGCGTCCGCATTGCCGGCAACGGCGCGGCCCTGCGCATTGGCCAAGATCGGTTCGACCAATCGTGGATCCAACTTCAACGTCAATTGGCGTAAGACGGGTTCGGCCAGCACAAGAGCCCGATCGAGTTTCGCAATCGACTCGCCTTCCATCTCGGTGTAGACCAGCCAGTAGGTGCCCTTTTGGTGCTTTTTGATCGGATAGGCCAGCTTTTGCTCCATCCACAGACGGCTGACCAGCACCGTCGCGCCGACCTCGGTGAACAGCGCGTCGACGGCCTTGGCCACGCCACCGGGATCGCGTGCGTATTGGTTGCTGTCAAGAATCAGCAGGGTTTCGTAAGTGTTCTTTGCCACGATCGGTTGAGACGGCGTTAGGGGGAGAATGGGTGTCCGGTGCGGCTTTCCGCTGCGGATTGTTCGGATGGGTCGCAGGCGTTGGGGTGTTCGTTTTCGGCTTCTGCGGCGCGGCATTGTAGCGATTCATGGCCTCGGCCGCACCCTGTGCGGCCCAAACCAGGCAGGCTTGTGCCGCCTTGGTCACCGCCGGGGTGATCGCATCCAATTCCGCATCGGTCCATTTGCCCAACACGTAATCGGTCACGGTCCAGCGAGCAGGGGGGCGATCGATGCCCACCCGCAAGCGAGGCACGCGATCGGTTTGCAGGTGCCGAATGATATCGGCCAGGCCTTTTTGTCCGCCTGCCGAGCCGCCGCCGCGAATGCGAAGCCGGCCGCTGGGCAAATTCAAATCATCGCACAGGACCAAACAATCCTGCACGTCCATTTTGAAGAAGTCGAGCGCCTTGCGGACGCTGCGACCGCTCTCATTCATATAAGTTTGCGGGCACAAGATCAGGATCTTTTCGCCCTCATGGAGCCCCTCGGTGGTCTCCGCTTCAAACCGGGTCTTGACGTTCTGGCAACCGATCTGTCGGGCCACCTCGGCAGCAACGTCAAACCCAATGTTATGCCGAGTGTGTTCGTACTTTCGGCCGGGATTGCCCAGTCCGATGATCACTTTCATGCGATGTTACGGGGTGAGCGGAATGCGAGCGGATTGGCGACGTCGGAAGACTGATCAAGCATCGCCGTCGTCGCTTTCCGTTGCGTCTCACTCGCCGCTATCAGGACTTCCCTTGGCGATCACCTCGGGCTCGCTCGAACCGCCTTCTCCACCGGCGGAATCCGCACCCTTGGGTGCTTCGATGTGAACCAACATGGTCTCGGCGTCGGTTACCAATTCCACGCCCTCGGGCAACTTCAGGTCGCCGGCGTTTAGGTGACCGCCAAGCTGCAAGTCACTAACGTCCAATTCCAATGCGTCGGGAATGGAGCCGGCTGAGCAACGGATATCGACCTCGTGAACGTTTTCCAACAGGATGCCGCCCGACCGCGCACCGATGGCATCGCCCTTGGTGTGAATCGGCACCGTGACTTCGACCTTTTCCCGCAAATTAACGCGGATCAGATCCAGGTGCAGCACATCGATGCCCAGCGGGTCATAGTGAACCTGACTAACGAGTGCGGTTTCGGTCACCGCGCCGGTCAGATTGACGGTCTTGCTGTGGTGACGCAGCGCCGTCATCACTTCCCGCTGCGGAATGGCCAAATGTCGGTTGGCCTCACCATGCCCGTAGAGCACGGCGGGAATCATGCCCGACTTGCGAAGCCGACGGGAGGCCGTCGTGCCGGTGTCGGTGCGTTCTTGAACGGTAAGGTTTTCGGTTTCAGACATAACAATGCTTGCCGTGGCTTCCAAATTCGAGCGGCAAGTATCGCAATCGAACAATCGGACGCAAGGGCAAACGCCAGTTTTGGACTTCCCAGTCGGGTTTCGTCTTTTTGAGTCTTCACGTCCATCGCAGGGAAGGCGATCGGGCACTTTCGGATGTTCCCCGAAAATGCAGTGCGAAATTGCCGGAAAAATGCAATGCGGTTCCGCGACGGATTGCCCTGGGCGGATTTGGGGAAAACCATCTCGCCGAGCCATTTCCGATGCAGCTATACTAGTCGGATCGTCGAAATCGATGAATTCGGCGACCCCACCTTTCAAGCATGTTCCCACCCTGTGCTTTCATCGAACCCACGTGCTACCACCAGAATCTGCCGGCGGCGGCCTCCTGCCGTCCGCCGTCATGGCCCGCTGTGCCGCACTGAGCCGCTGCTCCGCACTGACCCGCTGTTCCGCACTGATCCGCTGTGCCGCACTGATCCGCTGTGCCAAGCCAAGCCGCTTAGCCAACCCATCCGGTTTTATTGTTTCGCCCAGTATTCTCGCGGCGATCGGTGTCGCGCTGCTTGCAATGCTCGGCTTGGCTCGTTCGGCTCACGCATCAGACCCCGAAAGCGGCACCCAAGCCACCGCACCCACCGCCAAAACCGCGGCGTTTGGCCAGTCGCTTTACCAACAACATTGTGTGTCCTGCCACGGCAGCAAAGGCGAGGGCACCGAGGACAATTATCCGGAATCGCTAATCGGTGACGCCAGCGTCGGCGAGTTGGCCGAGATCATCGCCGACACGATGCCCGAGGAGGATCCGGATCTGGTCGTTGGTGACGATGCCATGGCGGTCGCCGAATACATTCACGAGCAGTTTTATTCGCCGGCGGCACAGCTTCGAAATCGCCCGCCCGCCCGCGCGTTTTCGCGATTGACGTCGGATCAACTTCGCCAATCGATCGCGGACCTTTACAACCACGGTGGATGGTCGGTGAACCTGCCGGACGAGCGTGGGCTGAAGGCCCGCTATCTCGCGACCGCCAAGCTCGAGAAGGACAAGGACGGCAAGGAACCGCCGCGGCCGGAAGTCAAACGCACCGACGCGAAGCTGGATTTCGATTTTGGTAAGGAATCGCCCGCCGAGGGCATCCCGGCGGACTCCTTCCGCATCGACTGGACCGGCTCGATCGTGCCGCCGATTTCCGGACGCTATGAACTGGTGCTGCAAAGCACGTGTTCATGCACGCTCTATTTCGAACGCAACGTCAAGCTGGTCGACAACCATGTTCAAAGCGCTGGAAAAGAAGAATTCCGCCGACCGGTCTATCTGATCGGTGGCCGTCCCTATCCAATGCGTTTGGAATTCCACCAACGAAAACGAAAGACCGAACAACCGCCCGCAAAAGTTTCGCTTCGCTGGGTGCCGCCCGGTGGTGTCGAGGAGACGATCCCCACCCACTGTTTGAGTCCCCAATCCGGACCGCCGCTGTACACGATTCAGTGCAAATTGCCGCCGGACGATCGCAGCTATGGTTATGCTCGCGGGACCTCCATCGACCGCGCCTGGGACCAATCAACCACCCAGGCGGCTCTGGAATTCGGACCTGTCGTTGCATCGGAGCTGTATCCGAAGTTTCGGCGGCAGGCAAAGAAGCGCGGTGCCAGCGATGAAGATCGCGCGATCCTGCGTGATTTCTTACAAGAATTTGTCGCGGTCGCCTTTCGCGGTTCGCTCGATGATTCCGATCGCGCCCGTTACATCGATGCGTCGCTGGCTGCCAGCGAAGATGACCAGGTCGCCATTCGCCGTACCGTGCTGATGACCGTCAAGTCGCCACGGTTCCTGTATCCGGAACTGGATGGATCGCAATCGCCACGGCGTCGCGTTATCAATCGCCTCGCCTTGGTTCTGTTTGATTCGTTGCCCGCCGACCGGAACTTGATCCAGGCGATCGAAAAGGATCAGCCGCCGGATTTCAATGAACTGCAGTGGCTTTCGCGATCGGCGATGAACGACGTTCGTACGACGGCAAAGATCCGACGTTTTCTATACCACTGGCTGGATCTGGACGGACACGAAGACGGCTTCAAGGACCCCGAACTGTACCCCGGCTTTGACGCTCAACTGGTCCAGGAACTGCACCAGTCGCTTGACCAATTTCTTGATCACGTTGTCAAAAGCGAGCAAAGTGACTTCCGCGAATTGGTCGCCGCCGATTGGACCATGACCGCCGATCGGCTGGCCAAATTTTACGGGGACGCGTGGCAGCCGGATGGATCGTCGGCGGCGGATCGGGCGGCGTCTGCCGGTGACGAACCAGCAGGTGCACCCGAGTACGTCCGCAGTGTTCGCAACCGGCAGATTCATGTGGGGGCATTGACGCATCCGCTGCTGACCTCGCGACTGGCCTACCACCAGAACACGTCGCCAATTCATCGCGGTGTATTTTTGATCCGGCACATGCTCGGTCGAGTGCTGCGTCCGCCGAATTTGGCCTTCGCGCCTTTGGACCCGCAGCTGCACCCGGGCCTGACGACTCGGCAACGTGTCGAATTGCAGACCGGCGAGGCCAGTTGCCAGGTTTGCCATTCCAAAATCAACGGCCTGGGTTTTGCACTGGAACAATTTGACGCCGTCGGAAGATTCCGCGAACGCGAATTTGAAAAGATCGTCGATCCCTCGGGCAGCTACTACGATTCGTCGGGGCGGAAGATCGAATTCCGCAACGCCCGAGAATTGGGCGACTATCTGGCCGGTAGCGATGATGCGGCCCGATCCTTTGTCGAAACAGCGTTTGAATATTTTGTTAAACAACCGCCCGCCGCTTTCGGTTCGGATGTGCCCGAGCGGCTTTTGGAGGCGTTTAAACAAGACGGTTATCACGTCCGTCGGTTGATCGTTCACATCACCACTTTGGTCGCCGCCGATGCGGCGAACATCGCCCACCCCCTGCTTCCCACCCCCGAAATTTCCCAAACGGCCGCCAAATGATTCCCGCCAACACCGTTCATCGTCGCCGCTTCATCCGCGATTTGGGTGTCAGCGCCGCGGCCGCCAATTTTCTGTTCGCGATGCCCTCGCTGGGTTGGGCCGCGGCCGGCAAGCCGAAACAAAGATTGATCTTTGTGTTCAGCCCCAATGGTGTGATTCCCAAGCACTTTTGGCCCGAAACGACGGGGCGTGACTTTGAAATCAAACGCATCCTCAAGCCGCTCGAGCCGTTTCGCGAGCAATTGTTGACCTTGCGTGGCGTCCACAACCAGATCAAGGGCGATGGGGATGGTCACATGCGGGGCATCGGCTGCCTGTTAACGGGAATCGAATTGTTCCCCGGCGACGTCCAAGGCGGTAGCGATACGCCGGCGGGTTGGTCGATGGGGATTTCGGTGGACCAGTATTTGAAAAACAAACTGCAGGCCGACGCGGCGACCGCCACCCGCTTCGGCTCGCTTGAGTTCGGCGTTTTGGTTCCCGATCGAGCCGACACCTGGACCCGTTGGTCCTATGCCGGCGCCAACCAACCCGTCGCACCGATCAGCGATCCCTACCAGATGTTTGACAAGCTGTATGGGCAATCGCAAAACCAAGAGATGTTGGCCAGCGTGCTGGATGGACTGAAGGCGGATTTTGACAAGGTCAAACCACTCGTTTCATCCGAGGATCGCGTGACCTTGGATCGGCATGTCGACATGATTCGCGATGTCGAAAGAGACCTGCAACGCGAGATGCAGCACGCCAGCGGTGCCAAGCGGCCCGGTCACGCCGTCCCCGAGTTGCCCGCCAACATTGCCGATAACAATGACAACATGCCGATGCTGTGCAAAATGCAGTGTGATTTGCTGGCCTCGGCCCTTGCATCCGATTTTGCCCGCGTGGCGACTTTTCAAATCACCAACAGCGTTGGCAACCCGCGGATGAGTTGGCTGGGGATTGACGGCGGCCATCACGGTATCAGCCACGAGCCGGATAGCAACAAAGAGGCGTACGAGAACCTCATTCGCATCAACACGTGGTACGCCGAGCAGGTCGCTTACCTGGCAAAGCGACTGGCCGATACACCCGAGCCCGGCGGCGACGGATCGTTGCTGGACAACACCACCATCGTGTGGACCAACGAATTGGGCAAGGGAAACAGCCACACGCGGAACAATATTCCGTTTGTGATGGTCGGCGGCGGCCTAGGTTTCCAAACCGGTAGGGCGTTCCATTTCGGCGGCGTGCCGCACAACCGCTTGCTGATGACTTTGGCCGCCGCGATGGGCCATCCGGTCGATAAGTTTGGCAACCCGGATTATTGCGGCGAGGGCGTGCTGACCGGCTTAAGCTGATTCGCATCACCGCCGAATTTGGCAAGCCATCGCCACCGCGAAACTCGTTCACCTCGCCACGGGATCCCGCAACGCTGGAAACAAAACACCCGAACGCATTGCGAATGGTCGTCGCGATGACGCCCGAGGGCATCATCGGCAATGACGGGGATATGCCGTGGCGATTGTCGTCGGACCTGCGCCGTTTCAAACGGTTGACCATGGGCGGCACGCTGATCATGGGCCGCAAGACGTATCAGTCGATCGGTCGTCCGCTGCCGGGGCGTCGCACCATCGTGCTCAGTCGCCAACCCGACTCGATCGCACTCCAGCCCGGTTTGGCGATCATCGGCACGCCGCAGCGGGCGTTGGAAATGCTCGAGCAATCTCCCGAGATGGGCTATCCGCAGGGCGGCTTCGTCGTCGGCGGTGCCCAGATCTACGAACTGTTTCGCAAGCAGATCACCGAGCTCTGGTTGACCCGCGTTTGGGCCCATTTGCAGGGCGATACTCGAATTGACTGGCTGGCCGATGGCGGTCGGCCCAGCGATGACTTTTGGCTGGCCAGCGTCACCCGGATTCCCGGCGGTTCGAAGGATGACTACCCAACGGACTTTGAAATCTGGAAGCGTTATCGGCAAGTCCGCTAGTGGATCGCCGGCGGCCGGAAATGCGAATCTAAAACCAGCATTTGTTGAAAATTCGGCAAAAAAACAGCCTCGACGGCCCTTGAGCAAATCGGGCGCCGCTTGATATAGTCTGCGATTCGTTTTACGGCTTCCTCCCGATACATTCTCCACCCGGAGCCCGGCTATGCCCCGTTTGATGGGCGTCGATATTCCCAACGACAAACAGACGCAGTACTCGTTGACATATTTGTACGGCATCGGGCTGCACACCGCACGCGAAGTGTGCGAAAAGTTGGGGGTCGACCCGACAAGCAAGGCGGGAGACTTGAGCGAGGATGTCGTTGGCCAGATTGCGGCGATGCTGGAACGCGACTACACGGTCGAGGGTCCGCTGCGTCGCCAGGTCACCCAAAACATCAGCCGCCTTCGCGAAATTCGTGCCTATCGTGGCATGCGGCACCGCCAAGGTTTGCCGGTTCGTGGGCAACGTACCAAGACAAATTCACGGACTCGAAAAGGACCCCGCAAAACGGTCGCTGGTAAAAAGGGCGTCAAGGATCTTCGCTAGCGTTGATGATTTTCGCTGCGGTCAAGGAACACTGCGTTCAAGCAGCCTTCGGTCAAGCATCTCCGCTGGCGTCGATCGCTTCGCGGCCTCCTGGGTCTACTGGACATTCGGAGCTCCGCGTCGTCCGGGGGTGCACCGACCGAGGCAAACATCGCGGAACGTCGGCGCCGACCGGGTTGGCCGCCCGGCAAATCCCCGAACCAAAAATTAGGACCCCGAACCACCGACAAACGCATGGCCTTGCCATCGCGGCAAAACCTTCATCACTAGCGTTGCACCCCTCGCCTGATCGCCAAACGGTCGTGTTCGGGGGTCCTCTGGAACCCAATCAAAGACACCTCACTGCTCTGGTCGCGACCAACGGTCGCTGGTGCCAGAGTTCGACTCATTTTCATCCAACGGCTTGATTCGTGGCAAAAACCAACAAGAAGAAACGCATTCGGCGAAACGTGAGTAGCGGAATCGCCTACATCAACGCGACCTTCAACAACACAACCGTCACCATCACGGACCCCAAGGGC
>JBCCRW010000242.1:0-9264 GCA_039201055.1 Planctomycetota bacterium
CCCCGACGGCAATCCCGTCGAAACGCGAAAGTTCGAAGTCACCGGCGGTGACGATTCGGGCATCGAATACGACCCCGACAGCGATTCGGTGGTGGTCACGCCGCAGGCCTATGACGACCTGCCCGATGGTGCCGAATTGGTGGTCAACTTCCAATACGAAGCGACCGACCAAGCCGGCAACTTTTACACGATGTTCGGGATCTTCACGATCGAAGGTATCGATGATGTACCGATCGCGGTCGATGATTCGTTCTCCACATTGGAAGACGCGCCGTTGCTGATCCCGGTTCTGGAAAACGACGAAAAGATCGACAACGAACCGCACGTGTTGGCTTTGGGTACCGTGGCTCCTGCCAACGGCCAAGTGATCTTCTTTGGAACGCAAGCGTTCTATCTGCCCAACCCGGATTTCGTCGGTCAGGACACGTTCTCCTATACGATCGATGACGGCACAACGATCTCCAACGAAGGCTTGGTGACGATTGATGTGCGTCCGGTCAATGACACGCCGATTTCCACCGGTCCCATCAACTTCCTGGCTCAATCGGCGCAAACGCGGCCCGATGAAACGGCCTTCCAAGTCTTCCGCGATACCGTGCGGATGTTTGGCGTGGAAGTCATCGATTCCGGTGCCCTGTCGGCCTTTGGTGGCTACAGCCCGATCGCCCGCAATGTGGGCCTGCCCGGGTCCGCCTTTGGGACCTACGGGAGCCCCGTCGAAAATGGTTTTGATGGCAGCAACTTCTTGCTGCGGGCCAACGAGCGGTCGCTAAACAATGACGGTCGTGGCGTGTTTATTGATGATTTCATCATCGGCACCGCCGAACGTGGCGAAATGGTCTTTGACGCCAGCACGGGTTTGGTGGTCACCGACAATCCGATCTACGAACCGCTGGTCATCCCGACGCCGTTTGGAACGATCCCGCGGGACGAAGTCGACTTTGGCGAATACCAGTTGGAAATTCGCCCCTCGTTTGAATACTTGCCATTCTTTACGCTCGGCACCAACGATTCGTTGTCGTCGTCGATCGGGTTGTCCTTTGTCGATCGCAACACCGGTTTGTTGATCAGCGGTGCCGATGTGCCCGACGGTTCCGTCGTCCGCTTGTCCGATGGTCTGCAGAGTGTTGAACTCGAATTCAACGACGTCAGCAATCCGGACTTTATCACCGGCGTGCAAAGCGGACGGGTGCCGGTGCCATTCCGAAATACCGACACGCCCGCCGAATTGGCCGCCGCACTTCGCGACGCGATCAACAGCGACAGCGTCCAAGATTTTATTGGCATCCGTGCGTCGTTGGCCGATGGTAGCGACGGCAGCAGTCCGATCCCGTCGACCAATACCACTGTGCTGTTGGACGGCCCCGCGGCCGCCGATTTGTTCGGCGGTGCGGAATTCTCCGGCGACCCGGCGACCTTCCCAATCACCGTGTTGGGCTTTGGCGTCGACTTTGAAGGTTATCAATTTGGCGATTCCAACCGCGACCGCGACCAGGGCCAAGTGATTCTGGAAGGCAACGTCATCTTTGGCAGTGCGACCTACGGAATCGAAGTGGACAGCGGACGACGCAGCCGCGCCGACGTCGTGCCGTTGGCCTCGGGCGTCCTGCCACGACCGGGATCGACGATCAACTACGTCACTCCCAACGCCGACGAATTGGTGCCCGGTGTCACCGTCGTCAACAATATCCTGACCGAAAACAGCCGCGGTGGTTTGTTGCTTTCCGGTGACACGGGAACCGGCGTTGCCGCGCCGCGTCCGTTGGCCCGTGTCCTGAACAACACCATTTACGGCGGTGGCGCCGGCGATGTTGGTGTTCGCGTCGAAGAAGGTGCCGCACCGACGCTGGTCAACAATGCCCTGTCCAATTTGGGTATCGGTGTGCAGGTCGTCGGCCTTGCCAACGATGTCGAACTGTTCGGCACGCTGTACAACAACGTCGGCACCAATAGCGCCGGGATCGGCGACGGTGCCTTTGCGATCGATGACGACACCCCGTTGTTTACCGCGCCAACGATTCGCAACTTCTATCCCGTCCAAGGTGCCTCGTTGATCAACAGCGGTTTGATCGGGGTGGATGATCGCGCGTCGCTGGAAAGCCTGCGTTTGGCCTTGGGTATTGCTCCATCGCCGATCGTTGCACCCGAGCGTGATGTCACGGGTCAACTTCGCGCCGATGATCCCAACGCCGATGCCGGTTCGGGCGGCGACGAATCGTCGTTCATTGATCGTGGTGCGATCGATCGAACCGATATCAACGGCCCCATCGCCCAGATTGTCGATCCGCAGGACTTGACGGGCGCCGACGCCGATGGCATCGACGGTCGCGACATCGAGGGCAACGAGACGTTTGTCCAATTGCTGGAGGGCACCAAGAGCCAATTCGAAATTCGACTCGAAGACGTCGAAGGCAGCGGGCTGGAGGATATCTCCATCAACGCCGGCAACGTCATCGTGACTCAAAACGGCACGCGTTTGTTGCCCGGACGCGATTACACGTTTGGCTATTCGGCAATCAGCAACACGATTTTGTTGACGCCGGCCAGCGGATTGTGGGACCCCGATTCGGCATTCGAGGTCACGCTGAATAATCGCAATCGCATCACGCTGCAGGCCACCAGTGGTTTGGGTGTCACCGATGGCGAGCAATTGATTGTTCGCGATAATTCGGGCGCCGAGGGCATTTTTGAATATGACAGCGGCTATGTGCTGAAGATCGAAGAAACCCTGTCGATGGATATTGTTTCCGACGCGGTTTCATTCATTGACCGGTCGACGTTCAGTATTTCGCGGCCCGACGCCGATGGCGGTGCCCCGACGACGGTGGTCTTCGAATTCAATCGACTGGGCGGCATTGATGCCGGCAACGTCGAAGTGGACATCGCCGGAGCGGTGACCGCCGAAGACGTCCGCGACGCAATCTTCGATGCCTTGAACACCGCCCTGGTGGACATTGGCAACGGGCCCGAACCGGTTCGCGATGTCCTGCTGCTGAATCCACAAACGATCGGCGATGAACGCATTCAATTGGGCAGTGTGCCGGGAACGGTCGTTAGCGAAACCATCAATGGCTTGATCGTTCGCGGTGCGGACGAAGGCATCCAGGATGGCGACCTCCTGTTCTATCGCAGCGAAGGTTTCGCACTCCAGTTTGAATTCGACTTTGGTGATGGGCCGCAAAGCCCCGCGACCACCAACGTCATCGCGTTGGAAATGACGGACACGCCCGACCAAATCGCCGGCAAGATCGCCGAAGCCATGTCGACCGCAGGCATCGGTTTACGCGACGCTCGAGCGGTCGAGGACGGTACCGTTTATCTGGGCGGTCAAGTCGGCGACCAGTTGTCGATCGATGGCACCGGCATTTCCATTGTGGGAACGCCCGGTGTGACCGGTAAATTGCTACTGACGGTGCCCGAGGATTTGATCGGTACCGATGTCAGCGGCGAAACGATCGTGGTGAGCTCGGGTGGGACCGAATTCACATTTTTGCTGACAACCGATTCCACCGTGGTGACCGGCGACCGAGTCGTGTTGCTGGCCGGCGACGATGACGCATCGATGATCGCCGAAGCCTTGGGCAACGAAATCGGCGCCGCATTCGGCGGCGAACTGGATATCGACGCGATCGACAACGTCATCACGCTGGGCGAACCGGATTTGGTGGGTGGGGGAGCACCAACCAACACGACGCTCGGTTTGACTGCATCGTCGTTGACCAGTACCGGCGTTGGCGGCGGTGCGATTCCGATTCCGTTCATTCCAACGGCCGACTTCAACGAAGACACCATGGCGGGCCAGATCATTGCGGCGATCACCGCCAGCGGTTTGTCGTCGACGGCATTCGCGCCCGGCGGCGGCTTGATTTTGATCGATCGCACCGAATCGGTCGTCGGTGGCCAGGTGAGCCAGATTGGCGGCATTCGTGATTTGGCGGGCAATTTCCTGCAACCAAACCGCGAAAACCGCGAGACCCAGTTCACGATTTTGATGCCCGGCGCGAGCCTGGATTTTGGCGACACGCCGAGCCGAACGTTCACGGGCAACTTCGACGATTATCTGACGCAGTTGTCCGAAAACGGTGCTCGGCACACCATCACGGCGTCGCAGTTACCGCGCTTGGGATCGGCCGTCGATGCCGAATTGGATTCCTTTGCCGCCAGTGGCGATGTCGACGACAATGTGTCGACCATATCCGCCGTTGGAACGGGCGCGTTTTCGGTCGCGCCGACGCCACGCGGGTCGACCATCGAAATTGCCGCGACGCCGCCCTCGCTGGGTGACTTCCTGCAAATTGATATTGATACGGAAGTCGGTGGCGTCGTCACATCGGTCAGCCGAACGTTCCAGTTGATCACCGCCGGCACGGTGCTGGCGCCATCGGCCGGCGAAGGCATCATTTTTGTTCCCGATGAACCCACCGAGGTGCTGGCCCAGCGGATCGCGTTGGCTGTCACCCAGCAGCTTCGCGACATCGCGCCGCGAGTGTCGGTGGAATATGTCATCGGACGATCCAATTTCGAAGTCGTTTCGGTCGACGATGAAGATGGTTTGGGAATCGGCAGCTTGGTATTCGATGGCCAAATGCTTGATGGCGTGCTGTTCGACCCCGCCAACCCGAGCGAAATCGCGGGCTTCCTAAACCCCTTGGACCCCGATGGAACTCCGGTGGAAGTGATTGCATCGGGCAGCGGTCTGCTGGATGCATGGATCGATTACAACGGCGACGGAGATTTCACCGACCCCGGCGAATTGGCACTCCGCAACGTGCCACTGCTGGACGGTCCCAACACCGTCATCATCGATGTCCCCAGCAGCGTCGGTGTGGCGGCCGCGACGGGTGCCGGCATGACGCGAGCCCGCTTCCGCATCAGTGCGACCGGCGGCACGCTGCCCGGTGGTTTGGTGATCGGCGGTGAAGTCGAAGATTATGACGTCGCCATCGTCGCGGCCGACCTACCGGTTTCGGTTGATGACGAATACACCATCGTGGAAGACGGCAGCTTGGCGACGCAGGACGTTTCGGCCAACGACGATGAACGTTCCGCCGACGATGTTCTATATCGATTGGCTCGCGATGCCGGCAACGGCACACTGACGTTTAACGACGATGGTTCGTTCAGCTACGTTCCCGACGCGGACTTCTACGGCGACGATTTCTTCACCTACTTCATCGAAGGTGTTCGCGAAGTTGCCGGGGTTCGATATCCGGTTCGCAGCGATCTTGCGACCGTGACCATCACCACAACGGCCGTCAACGATCCGCCGGTTGCGATGGACCAAAACTTCGTCACGCTCGAGGAATCGGATACCAATTCGGATACCGCGATCGACATTACGTCGGACGATCTGCTTCAAGGAGCGCTGACCCATCCGGATCAACTCAGCCTGCAGCCGCCGTGGAACGAACAGGAACAAGTGTTGTCGATCACGCAGATCGAATTCGCAGACGCCGATGGGACCATGACGCCCGTGGTTGCCGCCGGTGCCAGTGCCATGACCTTCGAAGTGACCTCGCACGTCCAAAATGACGCGGGTGACTGGATTCCGGCCGCCGATATGTTGGTGGCTTGGAACGGATCGGAAGTGACCGGGCTGACCTACACACCGCGGCCGAACATCAATCGCGACAATCCAGGTTTTGGCGGCGGGCAACTGCTCGATTCGTTCGTCTTTACGATCACCGATGACGGCGCCACGACTCTGCCGACCGGTGAAACCTTGGACCCGCCGCTGGCCGGCCGAACGTCCCAAGCCACCGCGACCATCACCGTGATGCCGCAAAACGATGCCCCGATCGCGGCCGATGATTTGCTGGGCGATGGCCTGACGATGTCGCCGGTCGAAGACGCGACGACCATGATTCCGCTGGCGGATTTGTTTGCCAACGATTCGGCCGGTGCCACCGCCGTGCTGGATCCGCTGGGGGCACTCGTGGACTTGGGGTCCGACGACGAATCGGGCCTCAGCCTGGTGACGACGACCAGCACCGGTGCGGACATCTTCCCGTTGACGACGCCAATCGGTGGTTTGGTTGAATTTGACGCGGCCAATCAACAACTGTTGTACACGCCACCGGCGGATTATTACGGCATCGACTCGTTCGCATACACTGTGATCGATTCGGGTACCAATACCGACATCGATGGTGTTGTGACGGATGACTTCAAAACCGCGACCGCCACGGTGACGCTCAATATCGCGCCGCAGAACGACGTTCCGGGCGTGGTCGACAAGTCGTTCTTGACGATTGAAGAAACCGCCTTGGTCATTGACGCCGGTGACTTGATCGATGGTTCGGTCGGCGACGCGACGCCCAGCCGTCCGGCGCCGCAAAATGAATCCAATCAGTCGATGCGGGTCGTCGCACTGGTTGCCGATGGTGTCACGATCGATGCCAGTTCGGGAACCGGACCGTTCACAACACCCAACGGGCAAATCGAACCCGTCTTCAACGGCGCCGGTTCGCTGATCTCGGTCACCTACTTGCCCGCAACCGACTTCAACAGCGGTCCGGCAAGCGTTGGCGGTAGCGGCATCCAGGACGAATTCGAATTTGTCTTGGCCGACGACGGCATAACGATCCTGCCCGATGGGTCAACGACGACACTGCCGCCCGCGACGGCCACCGGGACTGCCCGGATCCAAGTCACGCCCGTCAACGATGCTCCCGAATTCATCGCACCGATGACCTTCCTGGCTTCGGAGGACAGCCCGCTGGAAACGATCGGCATCAGCGGAATCAACGCCGGTGGCAACGAAGTTCAGCCGATCGCGGTCACCGCGGTCAGCGAGAATCCGGCCATCACGGGTGCCGTTTCGGTGACGTACAATTCGCCGGATACGGACGCGTCGCTGACCTTTACTCCAGTATTGAACCAGGTCGGTACGGCAATCATCGTCGTTACAGTCGAAGATGGTGGTGACGACAATCTGCTCAGCACCGCCGGCGACAACGCATCCACGACGCGCTCGATCACCGTGACGGTCGGTGGAGTGAACGATCCGCCCGAAATTGGTTCGATTTCCGATCGTACGATTGATGAAGACGCGGTCACCCAATTTGTCACCATCAGCGGTTTGACCAATGGTCCCGGTGAACCAGGTAACCCGACCGTTTCGGCAACGTCCAGCAATCCGTCGCTGATCGCCAACGTCTCGGTCGGACCGCTCGGCCCCGGCGGAACACGCGTGCTGTCGTTTACACCGGAGCCCGACCAGAACGGCAGTGCAACGATTACGGTCACCGCGACCGACCCGGAAGGTTTGTTCAGCACCGAATCGTTCGTCGTCGTCGTCCGCTCGGTTAACGACCCGGCAACGTTTGACCCGATCGACGATCTGAACATCGACGAGGACACCAGCGGAACACTGTCGATCACCGGACTCGGTGGCGGCGGTGGTGAAGATCAACCGCTGCAATTGCGAATCGTCAGTTCGAATCCGGACCTGTTGCCGATTCCGACCTTTGATCCGCTGACGACGACCAGCAGTCGAGACTTCGTTTTGACCCCGGCGGCGAATCGTTTTGGATCGGTAACGTTAACGGTGACCGCAACCGATCCAGGGGCCGACGGCGATTTTGCCACCCAGGCGGATAACTTGTCGTTGACGCGAACCTTGACGGTCAACATTATCAATCAAGACGATCCGCCGACGGCCATCGACGACACGGTCATGACCGACGAAGACGCCGTCGTCGATATTCGCTTGTCGGATCTACTCGAAAACGACGAAGATCCGGACCTGGGCGGAAATTCCGGCGAAGTCCTGACGATCACGCTGGACTCCGCCACGACTCAACTGGGCGTGCCGATCACAATCACCGATGGCGTGATCACCTATGATCCGCGTGATCTTGAATCCATCCAGGCACTCGGCGAGGGGACCACCCTTTCGGACAGCTTCGTTTACATTTTGAACGACGCAAATGGCGAAGATCCTGCCCCCACGGCGACCGTCAACATCACCATTGATGGGATCAACGACGCGCCCGAGGCGGTCGATGACGACGCGGTCTTTGATTCGGTCAACAATACCTTCATCATTCGGCCGTTGTCCAACGACAGCGACGTCGATGGCACGATCAACGTGAATAGTTTGTTGGTGGTGACCGAGCCCGAATTTGGATCCGTCGATCGTCAAGTTGTTAACGGCGAAGTCGTGCTGACGTATTCGCCCGATGAAACCTTCACCGGAATCGACTCGTTTACCTATAGCGTGGCCGATGATACGGGCGCTCGTTCGCGTTCGGCCGTGGTCACGATTCGGCCGTCGCTGGGACCCGAAATTGGCGACGATCTTGTGACGGGTTTGATTGGCCAAAGCAGCACCGTCGACGTGTTGTCCAACGATGTTCCGCAATTTGGTTCGCTTGACGTCGGTTCGTTGCGAATTGAATCGCAGCCGGAAAATGGCGTGGTCGTCATCAATGGCGACGGCACCATTACCTTTACGCCGGACGAAAACTTTGTGGGTGCGGATTCGTTCCGTTACGCCGTTTCGGACGACCAAGGCAACGAAACCATTTCGGGCCCGATTGAGATTTTGGTGGCACGAAGCGGTCGCCACAACGTTCGCGATCGCTACGACGTCAACGCCAACGGATTTGTCACGCCGCTGGACGCCCTTATTGTTTTGAATCATCTGCGTCGCGAACGTGGCGAGGGTCAAGGCAATAACAGCGTCGCCGTGATGCCCGGTGATATGGGGCCGGACTTCTTTGACGTCAACGATTCGCTGACCATTACGCCGGTCGATGCCCTGCAAGTGCTCAACGAAATCCGCCGTCGCCGCTCCGCCTCCGGCGAAGGCGAATTCGTCGGGAATTTTGCCGCGCTCGAAAACCTGGGCAGCTCGTACTTCGTCGACACGATCACCGAAGTCGTGCCGCACATTGACATGCCAACCGGCGACGCACCGCGGGAAGATGTCTCCGGCGAAGCGGGTCTGGCTGACTTTGGTGGCGACGATGGCGATCGCTGGATGGAATCGTTGGCCTTGGATCAAATTGCCGACGACGATTCCAACGACGACGATGATGACGAATTCCGATTCAAGGACGATGCCTTTTCCGCCTGGGTCTAGCGGTCGGTTGTCAAAAAGTTACGATTTGCAGAGAAGCTGATCGCAAGCGAGATATCGATGCCGAAGGCATCACAGCAATTAGCCGGTGGTAAGTTTGGTGAGCCTCAAGCGCGTCAAACGCCACCTCCGGTAATCGTCGACCTAAACCCGACGCCCGCGGTTTCGGCGGCTTCGCC
>JBCCRW010000243.1:0-8960 GCA_039201055.1 Planctomycetota bacterium
CGAGCCGCGGTGGTCCGCAGTCTGTGCAGTGGCCGAGTGCTGCGTTTATGGGACGAACCGTTTTCGGCCTTGGACCCGCCAATGGCCGCCCAGTTGGCCGCCACCGCACTGGCCAACCATCGGCGTCGCGGGGCATGGACCTTGTGGGTGACGCATCGCATCGAACACGCCTTGCATCTCGCCGATGACCTGATCGTGCTGGACGCCGGCCGGGTCGTCTTTCACGGAACGACCGCAGGCTTCACGCCCGCGGCAATCCCCCCATCGACGCGGCCGCTATTCGCGTCAATCGAATCGTTACTCGGAGAAGCCCAACAAACACGGCTACAACAGCCATCGGTACAGCCACCATCTTTAGCCGACCCAGCCCCACGGGATCCATCGTCGTGATGTCGATGAGCCTGGGCGAATGGTCGTTGTTCGCCGGCGTGCTGTGTTTTGGAATTTTTGTCCAATCGGCCGCCGGTTTCGCGGCCGGGTTATTGATCGTGCCGCTGCTGATGTTTGCCGGATTTCCGCTACCGGCCGCGATGGCAGCGTTGTTGGTCGCAACGGTGCCGCAGAACATCGGTGGTGTATGGAGTCTGCGCAAGCACATTCAACCCAGGCAGATCGTTTGGCCGGCCGTGGGTCGACTGGTCGGCTTGCCCGTCGGGATCGCCGGCCTGTATTTGACGCGGAATTGGTCGCCAATCTTAGTTCGCCAATTCGTGGGCATGATGGTGCTGTTGGTGACATTGTCATTCATTTTTTTGCGAGTCAAACCGCGGGAACATCTGCACCCGGCATGGGCATTCTTGGCATTTCCGATGTCGGGCTTGATGCAGGGCATCGTCGGCATGGGTGGGCCACCGATGGTGTTTTGGGTGGCCGCTCACGATTGGAAAACCGAGCGGTCTCGTGGGTTCTTGTTCGCGTTGTATTTGATCGGATTGTTGCCGGTGGTGGTGCTGTTGTACTGGACCTTTGGTGATCAAGTGCTCGAGCCATCGCTGGCGGCGATCTTGGTTTTCCCGCTGCTGATTCCCGCGACGCACCTGGGTGTTCGCTTCGGCACTTGGCTGGGCCGCGACCGTCTGCGGGCGTTGACCTACACGCTGCTTCTTTGCGTTGGGATCGCCGGGATCGCGGCCCCGTTGCTGCGAGGGTATTAAGGTACGGTCATGAACAACGAAGACCGACGAATCGAAAAAGTGCGACCATTGATCACGCCCGCGATCCTGGCCGAGGAATGGCCGAGTCGTCCGGCGGTCGACGCTGTCGTTTCAAAAGGACGCCAGCAGATTGAGGCGATTCTGGATGGGCACGACCGGCGTTTATTGGTGGTCGTCGGCCCCTGCTCGATTCACGAACTGGCGTCGGCGAGGGAATATGGCGAGCGGCTGAGTCGCTTTGCCGAATCGGTCGCCGAGCGTTTGTTGATCGTGATGCGAGTTTATTTTGAAAAACCTCGCACCGTGGTCGGTTGGAAAGGCCTAATCAATGACCCTGATTTGGATGATTCGTATCAAATCAACAAAGGTTTGCGTTTGGCCAGACAATTGTTATTGGAATTGGCGGGCTTGGGCCTACCTGTCGGAACCGAATTTTTAGATACAACGTTTGGACAATTTTATGCCGACTTGATTTCGTGGGGCGCGATCGGCGCGAGGACGGCGGAGAGTCAAATCCATCGTGAACTGGCTTCGGGTTTATCGATGCCGGTGGGAATCAAAAATCGCACCGACGGCGATGTCCAGGTCGCCGTCGACGCGATCAGCGCCGCCGGTCACCGGCACCTGTTTCCTTCGTTGACCAAACAGGGTGCACCGGCGATCTTGCAAACACAGGGCAATCCGCACGCTCATTTGATTTTGCGAGGCGGTTCGAAGACGGGGCCAAACTATTCCGCCGAGTGCATTGCCAAGGCCTGCGAATTGTTGCGAGCGGCGATGCTCCCCGAATATGTCGTGGTCGATTGCAGCCACGGCAACAGTCAGAAAGATCCGGACCGTCAGGCCGACGTCCTGCGCAGCGTCGCGATCCAGCGTCGCGCGGGTGCAAGCACCATTCGAGGAATCATGATCGAAAGCCATCTCAAGCCTGGCCGGCAAGACATATCAAGCTCTCTTATGTATGGCCAAAGTATCACCGACGCCTGCCTGGGCTTTGATGAAACCACCGCATTACTCAATGAGCTTGCAGATCGGATGGAGCCGTAAGACAAAACCCGCAGCCACGATGCGGACGGAGGCGAGGAGTCGAGGAGTGATGGGGGTTAAAAAATTTGGGGGGGTTAAAAAATTAATGGCGACTCACGAAAGGGCATTTTAAGGCTTTACCGGAATCGGAAACGTCAGTCATCGCGCCAATGGTTGCGATCACGCGGTTGGCCGATCAAACAACACAAATCTCCAGCCTTGACTATACTAATCTTTTAACCCCCCTAATCTTTTAACCCCCCTAATCTTTTAACCCCCCCTTCATCCCTTCACCCGGCCGAAATGGTTTCTAATCGCACGATCGCGGGTGTCACATTGATCCAATGAAAGTGGGTCAGCCCGGCATAAGCTGTCATCCGACTCAAATGCTCACGATGATGGCATGTTTTCGATTCAAAAGCTGTCACCGAAAACGCCTCGGCATCACTGACCATCTGGAACTTTTGCGAGCAAGCGCCGCCTTGGCTCGACGACGGCCGCGCCCATACGCCGGCATTCGCCAGAAGGCATTCGTTGTAAAGACTGATCGACAATTTGGTGCCGAGCTCACGCAACATCCCGATTGCCTGCTGCTTCAGTGACTTCGGGCCGCGATATTCGCCACTGTCGATGTCAAAACGAGACCTCTCCTTACGCGTATCGCTACAATTAACAAACATGGATTCGAGTGACAGGGGACGAAAATTGACAATCTTCGCCCGGGTCGCGTTCAGCAACCGAAGATAGTTCAGGACTTGCCCGATATGATCTTTGGTGATGGCATCGACCGCCTTCAGTTCGTACACGCCGGCTTGGGAGACGAGCAGATCAACTTTATAAGTTTTCGTGAATTTGCCAAACGAGATGTTGATCTGGAATTCTCGAGTTGCATTCAAGCCGCCAGCGATAAGTCGCTTGAACAATTCGGCCTGGTAGGCGAATTCGTTCCATTTGCAACCAAGTTCATTGTGTAGTGCAAACGCCACCCCCATCACCGAGTAGTCAATCTCGGCGAATTGCTCAGCTGACAAACGCGGGATCGAGAGTGGGGCGTGGACAGGCATGCTGTTCGGCGGATAAAAAAATTTGGTCGATCAAAATAGGAGGTCAGCAACCGGGACAGGAAAGTGGAGCAAGGCGAGGACACATTCGATGTGACTAAGTCCGTTTGCTTGATGCCTCGGTGGCTTGGCAGTCTGGACAGCCGCCACTGTCGAAGCCAAACGCGACGATGTGGCGGATGTTGAGGAGGAATAGGGGGTTAAAAAATTAAGGGGGTTAAAAAATTAGGGGCGACTCACGAAAGGGCATTTGACGGCAATACCCGATTCGAGACCATCAGATATTGCCCGAATGATTGCAGCCGTGCCCGTTGGCCGATCACACAATACAAATCTCCAACTTCGCCCGCCCTTAATTTTTTAACCCCCCTAATTTTTTAACCCCCTTCATCCCTTCACCCGGCCGAAATGATCGCCTGGCAAAGTGCCCGCATCAAAGTGGGCCTTGATCGGGTTGTAATTCCGCGAACACGCCTTTCAAATCGGTCACCGGCGCGCGGTCGCCGTAAAGCAATAACGCTCCCTCGCCGACCAACCAGCGTTGATCCAGAAGCCGCAGTGATTCGCCGGCAGCCCGCTGCACCGTGCCCGTGCCAATCCCAGCTTCCAGGCGTTCATGCGATCCGCGAAACATGCTGACCTGGTCCTCGGGAAGCACGGTACCAATTCGGCGGGTGCCCGATTCGTTTTGCACAATCGCGGCGACCTTCCAGCGATCGTCACCGGGGTCGCGAAGAATCCGTAAAGTGATTTTGGATTCGCCCGGCGGGATGGGCAGTGCCGCAAACCAGGAAGGAGCCGCATCGCCGGCCTCCCACAGGGTGCTGTAGGCCAAACGATAGCCCGCCGACGAACTCGTGCTTGCACCCGAAGTCGGTTCGGGAACGCGAACGCGAAATTCCCATTTCAGCGGCTCTTCAAAGGGCACTTTGGATGCCGCCAGTTCGCCATCATCACTGGGTTCCAAATAGCCCAATTCGACACGATACGTCGACAGCTCGTTTTCCAATTGACGCAGCCGCAGCACGCTGCGTGCGTACGCGATCGCCAACGCCAGCACGCCCACGACGACCAGCAGCCGGGACAGCGAAAATACATAACCGCCATGTTTGCGATCGGTCGTGTTGTCGGTGGCGTTCAACGAAGTGACTGCCTTACGCGGTGACGCCACGAAAGCCTGCTCGTCGTAACGCTCGGCCGGCCGCACCATTTCGCCAAACCTGGGTCGTATTGGTTGGAATTCCGCACTTCACCCATTACACCGAAAAATGCCTACCCTTTGAAACCCCATGCGGGACCGCATTCCTGCCCTTGGCAAACGTTCGTTGCCGACAAACGCGGCGGCTTGACCGCAACGCCCGGAGGTCGTTTTTTGCGTCAAATTCGTCGGCAACGAACGTCGAATTCATCGACGACAAATCGATCACCGCTCTTCCACCTCATTTTTCAAAACGGTTTTATACGGACTTCAGACAGTTCCGGGTTCGTGACCCCAGCGCTCATCATGTTCCCAGCGGTCGTTGCTGGCGTATTCGGGGTGTATCGCTTCGTTTGGACTGCTTGGTTGGCTTAGCGTGCCGTTGTTCGTGGTGATTTTTGGCTGGATCGTGTTCTCGTTCCAGCTTGCCTGGCTGGGATTCGCCGCACAGCGGATCGAACCCACGTGCCACGACGGCGATCTATCCTCCGGAGATTCGCCGCGTGTTGTCGGCCGATGAACGCACCATGCGGGCCTTGCATTTGGAGGTGCAGTGGGGCGGGAACCCTAGCCGGCGGAATAATTAATGGGTGTCCTTTAGGAATCGAACGATTTTTCCGCTCACAACATGCGGCCGGGGCAAGATCGCCCGTCGGTTAACGGGGTATCGAGCCGGCTTGTTGGGTTTCGTTGCGGATCGTGACCTAGTGTTGGCCAGGAAAAAATCAACTCAGCACGCACGGGACCATGATCAAACTCACTCGGCTTGACGGAGAACCCTTCGTCCTGAACGCCGAATTGATCCGCTACGTCGAACGCCGACCGGACACCTTCATTACGCTTAGCAGCGGCGATCGCATCGTCGTTCGCGAATCGATGGACGAGGTGATCGACCGCAGTGTGCGCTACCAGCAACACAAGCACTTCATGCCCAATCGGGTGGGAAGCTAGGGCTCCATGGATATCGCCAGCCTCATCGGATTGATCCTCGCACTCGGACTGATTGTCGGTTCGATTTTGTTGGGCACCGCGCCGTTTTCGGCCTTCATTGACCTGCCGTCGGGTTTGGTCGTCGTCGGTGGCGCTTTTGCGGCGGCCCTGATTTGCTTTCCGCTTGGATCGATGCTCAAAAGCCCGATGATCGCGTTGAAGGTCTTCCTAAACAAAAGCGAAAACCGTCTGCAATTGATTCAGCAGATTGTCGAACTTGCCGAAACGGCTCGTCGCGATGGATTGCTGGCACTGGAATCCAAGATCGCCGAAGTCCAAAACCCGCTCGTCCAAGCCGGTTTGCAGTTAGCCGTCGATGGTGGCACGCCGGAAGTCGTCGAAGAGGTTTTGCGGACGGAAGTCGAAGCGATCTCGTCACGACACCGTGAAGGCAAATCCATCATGGACCAACTCGGCCGTTTCGCGCCGGCGTATGGCATGATCGGAACCTTGATGGGTTTGATCATGATGCTGCAAGACATGTCGGACCCCTCGGGCATCGGTGCCGGGATGGCGGTCGCGTTGATCACAACGCTTTACGGCGCGATCGTGGCGAACGTTTTCTTTTCACCCTTTGCCGAAAAGCTGGGGCTGATGAGCCGCAACGAAATGATCACGATGGAAATCGCCATCCGCGGCGTCTTGGCGATCCAATCCGGTGAAAGCCCCCGCGCGATCGATCAAAAACTACGCACCTTTTTGCCGCCCAAGCAACGCGACGTGGAGGCTTAAAGCGTGAATGACGAACCTGAAGAAATCGGCATTCCCGAATGGGTGGTCACCTTTGGCGACATGATGAGTTTGTTGCTGACGTTTTTTATCATGCTGGTTTCGTTATCCGAAATTAAAGAAGAAGAAACGTATCAAGCGCTCGTCGATTCGATCCAGCAACGTTTCGGGTACGCCAAATCGCTCGATTCGCTTTCGCCCGGTGATTCTCGGCCGCGAACCAGTGCCTTCAACACACTGGCCACCGTCGGCCGCGCCAAACGCAAGGATACGGCCAGCGGCGGGGTGCCCCAAAAAGCACCGACCGGCGAAGACCCGATGGTGCGGATCGTTCGTCCCGGATCGATGACGGCCGTCGGCAGCGTCGTGTTTTTTGAATTGGCGAGCCCGTCGATCGACGCCGAGGGCCGCAAGGTGCTGGCCAGTTTGGCCGAACAGCTTCGCGGCAAACCGCAAAAGATCGAGGTTCGTGGTCACGTCAGCAGCCAGTATGCCGCCCGCGTGGGCGGCACCGGCAACGCGGTCATGCTTGGCATCCAGCGTGCCGAAGCCGTCCGCGAACTGCTCGTGGAAAAACACAATTTGGATCCGCGACGGTTTCGAATTTCGTCGGCCGCCGATAGCGAACCGATGAGCCGTGACGGACGCGCCGGCAAGGTGGCCCAAAACCCACGCGTCGAAGTGTTCATGTTGGACGAAACGGTCGAGGATTTGAGCGGAACGTCCGATGAACGCAGAAGTGAGACCATCACCAGCGACCCCGCCGAAAACGCATCATGAGCGACGAAACCCAGCAACCCGATGACGATGCAGCGGAATCCGTGAAACCCGCCGGTGGCGGCGTGGGACGCGGATTGATTGTCGCGTTCGTCGGCGTCGTTATCCTGATGGAAACGGCAATGTTCTTCTTGCTTGTGCCCAGCGCCGAAGAGGTCAGTGCGCTGGCCGAAGAACGGCTGATCCAATCGATCCAAGAGGGCGAGGAGGAGGCCGAAAAGCTGGCTTCGCAGGAAAAGGAAACGATCGAATTCGACATGGGGATGTTCGGCGAAACGTTTTCACCGCACGACACCGAGCGTTCGTTTCGCGTCGAATTGCATCTCTTTGGGCTGATTCAGCAGCAAAACGAGGAAAAAATGCAGGATGAATTCGATCGCAAAACGGGACGCCTGCGGCACGCCATCCGGTTGCGGATCCGCAACAGTTCGCTCGAAGAGCTCGAGGAAAACAGCCAGGGCCTGTTGGAACGGCGGATTCTGACCCAGTGCAATCACCTGCTCGAAGAAGACCTGTTGCTCGGAGTCATCTTCAACAGCTATCAACTGATCGAACAGTAATTCGCTCGGGCGTCTGCATCGCCATCGCCGGAGCGTTCCATGGGTGAAGGGAGTCGCCGTGGCCGACGAAGACGAAGACAACCAAGCTGCCGACTCAAACGCGCCCGCCGGAGAAGCCGCGGCCAAGGGCGATACCGCCGCCCCAGCGGACCCGCCGGTAGCCATCGGTGATAACGCCGGTGACGACGCGGACGCCGACGCCGATAAAAAGCTCAACACCGACGAGATCGAGAAGTTGCTCGATCAGGCCAGTGCATCGCTTGACGAAGCCACCGGTCAGGCCGTCGATCCGGCTGCCGGGGCCAAGCCCTTTTCTTTCGGTGATCTGGAAGCCAGTGCCGGTGACGGCCAAGGTCAATCCATCGATTTGATCAGCGATGTCGAGATGGATCTGCGGATCGAACTGGGCCGCACCAAAATGAAACTGCAAGACGTCCTGCAACTTCGCAGCGGTAGCGTCGTCGCGCTGGACAAGTTGGCCGGTGATCCCGTCGACGTGTTCGCCAACGGCAAATTGATCGCTCGCGGTGAAGTGTTGGTGATGAACGACAACTTTTGCATCCGCATCACCGAACTTGTCGCCGCCGCCATCTGAACTGCGTTCGAGCTGCCAACACAAACCTCGCCCCATGACAGCCTCCCGCACGATCCTTATCGCCCTGGTGTTTGTCGGCGTCACCAGCGTCGGCACCCATCACACGGCAAACGCCGAAACGCACGTCGTTTTGTCAGACGAAACCCAAACCGGCCAACCCACCTGGCAAGACGGCTTTCCCAGCTTTCAAGGCAATGCATCGGAGCCAGGAAGCCCATCTACGAACGCCGGCGGCAAGACGTCCAACCTGACGCCCGTGATGACGGTGGCGACCTCGCTGGGCATCGTGCTGAGTCTTTTCGGCGGCTTGGTTTGGGTGTCGCGAAAGTATGGTGGCAAGGGCAGCGGTGGCACCTTGCCGACGGAGTTGATCGAGCCACTGGGCGTGATGCAGTTGGATCCGCGGACGCAAATTCGATTGCTGCGTTTGCATCGTCGCTTGATTGTCGTATCGCAAACGTCGGCGGGTTTACAAACGCTGGCTGAAATCACGGACCCCGCCGAAGTGGAAGACTGCTTGGCCCAGGTGCAAGGAAAGTCACGAGCCGACTTTCAGGCCACGCTTGAAACGTTCACCAAGGAACCCACGCCGCCGGGTTTCGCGGAACCGACCGCGCCCGACACCAACGAATTCGCACCCCAAGAAATACCCCGACGCGGCCTGTTCATCTCGGGTTAGGGCTGGGCTGTCAAACGGTTGGGGTTGACGCGCATGCGTGAGCGTTGGCTTTTGTTCCGCCGTCGAGAGTTTCTTCCGCCAACACGTTCCGACGGCTAAGCGTGAATCGACCGCGGAGCGGTCAAAGCAATTAGCCGGTGGTAAGCGAACCGAGCCCCAGCGAGTGTTCGTGCCACCTCCGGAAACCGTGC
>JBCCRW010000244.1:0-8931 GCA_039201055.1 Planctomycetota bacterium
GACACACCGCGACAAGTCCATGATTTCTGTCCGTTCAAAAGTGATTCGAATCGTTCCGTCGTGACGGGAAATTTTCCGCCCAAGAGACTACCGGCAACTTGATAGGCTACCAGCAATCCGTCACTCGGAAATAGCCGCCGGTGCTTCAATCGTCGGACGTTGGTGCAAATTTTCACATCGAATACAATAAGGTGATACGGCCGATCGCCCTCCCACAGCCACCCACCCATTGCCATGTCCAAGTTTGTCGCCCATTGGAAGTCATTACGCTCGGCGCCCATGCCGCTGGGAAAGCGGACCCGCGGGGTTCGGCAACCGACGGTTTCCATTTTGTTCGTCGCGGCCATGGTCGCGATAGTTGGCGTGTTGGCGACGTCCACGACCGCCGTTGCCGAGGACTGGACCAACCTGCGGGGCACCAAAACGATTCAGGCACGGATGTTGGCGCTGTGGGGCGACACACTGGTCTTGGAAATGGACGGCGGCCGCCGCGTGACGGTGCCGTTGTCAACGCTGCGTAGCGACAGCCGAATACAGGCCAAGCGGTTGCAGGAACAACAGGAGAAGATGCGGGCCCGGCGTGTGGGCGAGTTGAAGCGAGGGGCCGCGTTGATCACCGCCGGCGCGCCACGAAATCCACCACCAAAGCCGATGCGGCCGGAATATTCGCCGCTGCAGCCGGGCATGTCGATCGAACGCACCGTGGAATGGAAAAGCAACGCGGTGGCAAAGATGCAGATGTCCGCCGGCTTCGATGAACTGCCGCCTTCTTTTCGCCAAGCGTTGCAAGACTTCGCGGCCAAGGCGATTGACGAATTGGGCCCCCAGACGTTGCAGGCGGCTGTTGCCGAGGTCCACAAATTGGCCGACGCGTTGGTCAATAAAGAAAATTGGATCATGTCTCACCCACGCTTCGTGGGACTGCCCGACAACCAACGCGAATTCCTGACCGGTCCCGTCATGAATGGCCTGAAGGGACTACGCGAATTGACGGCGCCCGATACGCTGGAGTTCCAAGCCATCGCGGACGGAAAATTACGCGAGGTGCTTGGCAAAATCGACGACCGTGCGTCGGCCTACTTCGCCCAGATCCCGTTGGATCTGGGAATCGATTTGCCGGAGCCGACCGTCATCAAAAAAGACGGCAAGGTGTTTGTTCAAAATCCGATGTCGGGCACCCCAACGGAATACACGCAGGTCGAAGGTTACTGGGTGCCCGTCGCCAGCGTCGCACAAATGGACATGTTGAAAGACAACGGGGACGCGTTGATTCAGCAAATGACCGATCAGATTCCCTTCAACCTGAGCACGGCGCCGTTTGTGTTGCAGCCGATCTTTTCACCGTACGTCAACGCCAGCAACGCGCCCGAGATGCATGCCGAAATGGACAAGCTGTTCGCATTGGGCAGTCAGTTGGCCAGTAATCCGATGTTTGCATCGATGATTCCGGGCATGGGTGGCGCGGCGGGCGGCGGTTCCGCCGGGATGGGGCAAAGCGGTCGTGGGATGAGCCAAAGCGGTCGCGGGATGGATGATCAAAGTGGTGGCATGTACGGCGGCGCCGATGCGACGGGAATGTCCGGCATGGATGGATCCGGCGGCATGAGCGGTCCGGGCGGCATGAGCGGTCAAGGCGGCATGAGCGGTCCGGGTGGCATGAGCGGTCCGGGCGGCATGAGTGGTCCGGGTGGCATCGGGCGTCCCTAGCGTCGCGGGTTCAATCGTCGGACCCGCCGGTACCAGCGCCGGAAACCGACGGCTAGCCCTTGTCGCTCACGGGAAACTTACGGCTATCGCTCACCCCTGTGTCCTTTCGTCGTCTCGGAAATGCGAGCTACTTATCTTTAACGCCCATGAAAACTGACATTGCGATCGTCGGTGGAGGCCTTTCCGGGCTGGCCACGGCGGTGCAGGTTCATCGACAACGGCCCGATTGCGGCGTTCGAATCTTCGAGGCTGGCGAGCGTTTGGGCGGTGTCATTCATACGACGCAGGCGGACGGGTTTTTGATTGACCACGGCGCTGACATGTTCGCGACCCAGCCGCCCGCGGCCGTGGATTTATGTCACGCGATCGGCGCCGGCGTCGATCTGATCCGGCCGCTGCCCAATCACCGCGGTGCCAAGATTTGGTTTGGCGGCAAGCTGCATCCCATTCCCGATGGCTTCGTTTTGATGCGGGCGACGCGGATCGCACCGGTGCTGCACAGCGGCCTGCTGTCGTTGGCCGGGAAGTTCGGCATTTTGGCCGAGCGATTCCGAGCCAAGGGTTCCGGTCGCGATGAATCGGTGGGCGACTTTGTGCGTCGCCGGATGGGCGATCAGGTTTTGTCGCGGATCGTCGCCGCCCTGGTTGGCGGTATTTACACCGCCGATATCGACCGGCTCAGCATGCAGGCGACGATGGGCGGGCTGGCAAAAATGGAGCAGGAGTACGGTTCGTTGGCGGCCGCCACCGCCGCGCGGCGACGCGCGGGCCAGGACGATGTGGAACGCGAAAGCGGTGGTGCCCGCTATGAGAACTTTCGCGCGTTTCCCGGCGGCATGAAGGAATTCATCGACCGGTTGGCCGGCTTCCTGCCCGATGGCTCGATCGAATTGAATACTCCGGTGCAAAGCATTGCTCGCGATGGCGAATTTTGGAATCTTCGGGCCGGTGGCCAACCCGAAATTCAGGCGCGACAATTGGTGTTGGCATTGCCGCCGCGGCCGGCCAGCGCTTTGCTCAGTGCGATCGATTCGGCATTGAGTGCATCGATCGATTCGATTCGATGCTCGTCATGCGCCATTGTCGTGCTGGGTGTCGATGAGAGTCAGATTTCCGACACGATCGAGATGTTTGGTTTTGTCGTTCCACCATCGGAGCAAAGGTCGATTTTGGCGGCCAGTTTTGCGAGCCGAAAATTTGCCGGTCGCGCGCCCCAGGGTCAAATTTTGATCCGCTGCTTTGTCGGCGGCACCTTGGATGAACCGATTTTGGAAAAGGCCGACGAAGAATTGGTCCAGATTGTGCGTGACGAATTGGCCGACATGATTGGCCTTTCCGGTGCCGCCAAACACACCGCCGTCGTTCGCTGGCCCGATTCGATGCCGCAGTACGAGGTCGGGCATCTGGATAAAGTGGCTGCCATCCAGAAACAGCTTCAGTCGCACCAGGGGTTGCACTGGATCAGCAACGCCGCCGGCGGCGTGGGCATTGCACCGGTGATCGCGTCAGCCGAACGACTGGCCAAGACCTTGGTGGATGCGGCGGATAAAGTGACGACCTCTCCAATGCAAACAGTGCCGTTCCCACCCCAAACGTCCTAGCAGACGATCACTGATTAGTGGGTTGGTGACGTGGGCGACGATGGCGTGACTACCACGGGCGATCGCGATCTGTTCCAGCACTCGGACGGATTGTCGGAATACGCCGTAGCCGGCCCGACTGCCGCTGCGGATGTAGTCCAGGGTCAGAAACGCGTTCATTCCCATGGGAACGTGGTAATCCAGGATGCAGTGTGTCCCGTCTTGCCGCCCCAATCCGGCGTGCCACCACACGGCCGCCAAACTGGCCGACGTGGAAAAAAACCGTCGCCGGATGACGGGCGGCCGATCTTGTTCGCAAATGATTCGGCCGCAAGAGAAGCTCGCCGCCCGAGCGATCTGATCGATCCCATCGATCTTGGCAGTCCCGTCGATCTTGGCGATCGCGTCAATCTTGTTGGCCCGGTCGTCCACGGGTGCCGCCGCGTTTGCCAATGGGTGAGGTGCCAATGCGTTCATGTCGAAGCTTAGCCCGCGATATCCGCACGTGTTCGCCTCATCTGGTTCATCCATCCTTACTGATTTATTCTGTGGATTCGGGTGTTGCGGGTTCCGATTGAGCCGGTCCCAACACCCGTGCCCCGCGCCAGCTTGCCCACGTAAGCTGCCCGTTTTTGCCCGCCAACCCCGCCGCCCACGCTTGCTAACACGACGCCCCGATTCGAGTCTCGCGGACGTCGACTGGTCGGTGGTGCTGTCGCTGCTGGAAGATGACGACCGGCGAGCGGCGTTGCTGCGGAAGTACCCCGTCGAATCGCGGCGAAGTTTTCTTAGCGCGCTGCGGGATTTGGATCCCCCGCTGGCCGTCGACGTGTTAGCCGCCGGTCGCAAGTTTGACACCGCATCGAAGTTGGTGGATTGGCCAACGGTCGCGGTCGCCGGAATGCTGAACAGTGGCAAAACGTCTTTGGTGGCGACGTTCTTGTCGCCGCAAGGCGTCCGCCGCACGCTGCGTGGTGCCGCCAACGACCAGGGGACGCATCGTTTCGTATTGTGGTTGCCCAGCTTGTGGAAAAAGCAGGACGAATTGTGGAGCCTGTTGATGGACCGGATCCGTGATTCGATTGGCGGCGACTTGGAATTTTTGGCCGATGATCCTGCCGCTGCTCATCAACAATACAGCAACCGCGAGGGGGACGCCCAAAAGTTAGCCGTGCCGCTGGTGGCCACCGATCCCGCGCTCGACCAAGTCGGCGTCGGATTGTTGGATTGTCCCGACATCGTCTCCGATGAAGCATTCTGTTTGGGGTCACCCGAGGTGCGTCGGTCCTGTTTGGCCCGAGCGGCAACGCTGTGTTCGGCGTTTCTAGTCGTTGCATCGGCGGAATCGTCACGTGATTCCTCGCTGGGCGAATTGCTTCGCATTGCATCGGATTTAATGCCCGGCGTGCCGCGCATGTTGGCGGTCAACAAGGTGCGCCCGCGTCAAACACCCGACCAAGTTTTGGACGCATTTTCGCCAATGGCGGCGACCTATGGCATCGACACCGTTTACGCCGCCTACGATTTTGAAATTCCCGCCAGTTCGCCGTTCATGCCGCGGATCAACGGGGATGCGCGATCAGGGGTGGCGGTGAAGTCCGATGTTTTGGAAGACGAAGCCGATCTGCCGACGTTTTTTTCGGTTGTCGAGGATCCCGAGAACAACCCGCCGGCGACCATTTCCGCCGACCGCCTGTTGGCGGCACTGCCCCAGCGGCTTGATCGTGGCGAACTGTTTCGAAACTTTCACGACGCATTGGCCAAGCACTTGCGCGAAGTGGTGTGGCAACGCGGCGTCAAACTGTTGCGGGATCACGCGGAAACCAGCGTCCGAACGACACGGGAATCCCAGCAGGGTCTACTGGATGCGGCGCTGGAATTTTTTGCGCGGAAAGGTTTCGATGGCAAAGTCGAAGAACTGCGTTTATTGCAAAACGAACGCGTAGTTCGCCAGTTGGCCGATTCGTTTATCGCCACGGCGCCGTGGTACGCCCGCTGGGGCGTTCGCGTCAATGCGCGGCTACGTGGTGTTGTCGACGGGGTGACGGGGATCTGGCGAAATTTGACGCCGACCGCGATGGCCAAGCGAACCGCCAAGGATATCGAAGAGAAGTTGGTGGCCAAAGAATATGGCGACATGATGAACCCCGAACGATTGGCCCGCGCGATCGATCGCTACGTCGGGCCGGGGCGTTTGCCGGCGATCGACGGCCAAGATATGAATCGCAGCGGTGATTTGTTGGCCGAGGTTGCCGAAGCGGCGATCTTGCGTTTCGAACGGGACGGCGTTTCCGCCTTGGACCCGAGGCGATTGGATGCGGCGACACGTGACATGTGGGCTCAGGTTCCCACGCACAAGAAATTGGTGGCCGGTTTGACTCCGCTGGCCACCGCACTGGCGGCTTTCGGCGGTGTCTTGATGATTCCGATCGACTTTGGTGCCCAGGCGTTCGCGTGTGCATCGATTTCGGAATTGTTCGCCGCGGCGGGGTTGAGCGCGATCATGGCATTCAAGGCGGGCAACCAGTCGCTGCGGGACGTCAGCCATCAGGCCGCTAGGGTGCAATTGTCGGATTTTCACGCGGTGCTGTGCGATAGCTTTGGAATTTGCCGGCCGCAGGAAGCCGTTGAAATTGAAATTGCCGGCCGAAACGAAACGCTACCGCCATCGGAGATCACGATTCGCCCGCCCAATGACGTGGCGGCAACTCATGCGCTCGATTGGTTTCGCAAAGAGTTTGATGACGAATTGCGCAAGGTGTTGCCGCGATGATGCCCGTTTCGCGATGCGAAAGACGACTTAGCACGCTTCCCTGTTTTGCACCTTCACGTTTTCATGCCTGATTCGGAAATGCCCGCTGATTTTGCCCGTCGCGTCGCTCACAGCGTCGACGTGGTGCTGGGTGAAAGCGAAGCCGGCCGGGCGGCGTTGGCAATTTGTTCGGCTCACCAACAATCGCGGCGAATGATCCAGAGCGACCGTGGCGGCACGCAAACGGTGATCGCGATCGTCGGGCCCACCGGCCAAGGCAAAAGTTGGCTGGTTCGGCAGTTCATCCTGGATTCCGAGGCAAGAGAGCGAATTGTCAGCGGCAACAACCGCGACCAGGTAACCGAACGCTTGACCTGGGTGGGCCCGCAGGCTCCCGTCGATCTGGAACCCGATCTGGAACGCTATGTCCAGGTGCCGGCATCGGCGATGGCGGATCTTTCCCTGGCATATCTGTTGCTTGACGCCCCCGGGGCGACCGATGACCGCGGCCGCATCGCCGGAATCTCCAAGCGCGCATTGTCGCTGGCGTCGGTGTTTTTGTTGGTCGTCCGCCGTGACCAGATGCGAAGCGAGACGATGGCGGAATTGGCCGGCGCCAGCGAGGGTAGCATCGTGATCCCGATCATCAACCAAATTCGCCAACGGGATGATTCACTGCACCGCGACGTCGATTCGTATGTTGGTCGGGTGCGACAAGTCGCGCCCGCCAGCCGCGTCGTCGCCCCGGTGCTGATCGATGACTTCGATTGCGGCAATTCCGACGCCCAGCAGGTCGGCGCGGACGCCATCGCCGAAATTTCGCGGCGACTGGGTGATGAATATTCCGGCATTTCCAATCCCGACGAACTGCGGGAACAGCGTTTGCTCGCGCTCGATCGACGTTTTCGGCGTGACTTGCAAGAAACGCTTAGCGATCGACTGCCGCGTTTGACGGCCGCGGTTTCGCGGATTCGCGCCGAAGCGGACCGATTGCCCATCGAGGTTGCCGAAAGTTTGGTTGGCCAATCGACTCCGTTGCAAGCGGCGGTTCGTTCGCGTTTGCGTTTGGCGTTGACCACCGAAACCTCGGCGGCCTGGTTCCCGTATCGCTCGGTTCTTTCGATCCTGAATTTGACCCACGGCGCCTGGGACCGGGTCTTGTTGTCGCTATCCGGATCGCTGCCATCGTTGATTTCGGCGGTCTATTCAAGCGGGCGAAATATCCTGACCCAACGCGGCGTGACGACGGAATTGCGCGAGGGCCTACGGCAACGCGGCGAGGCCGCCGTGGCCGAACGCATCGCGCCTTTGACCCGTCAGTTTCGCGACGAAATTCGCGCGCTTCGCGAGGACGACGCTGCGCAAAAACGATCTCCGGTGCAAGATGAAGACTCGATCGCGTCGCTGGCCGGACTCGATTCGCTGCAACAGGCATCGGCGGAGATTTTCGAGGCGACGATACGGCGGATTGGCCCCACGCGTGGATTCTGTTTGTTTTCAGGCTTGATCGGAACGTTGCTATTTTGGGGTTTGATGATCAGCCCCCTGATCGGGCTGTACCGCGAATACCTGTCGGCCAGCTATGAAGTCATCCGCACGGTTGGCGACGCGGATGCATCGACGCCGCTGGATCGGTTTCCGCAACAATCGTTTTCGTTTTGGTTGACTCCGTTGCTGCTGTCGCTGTTTCCCACGGCGGGTTTCGCGATGTTGGTGTTGTCGTGGGTCCAAAAAAGGAGCCGCGTGGCGGATGCGGAGGCGTCGATTCGACAGCAGCATCACGAAACGATCAAACGCTTCCAACGCGACGGCGTGTTGAAGTTGCAATGGAATGACCCTCTGCTTGCCGAGGCGGAGTTTCTGCTTTCGGCCGGCGAATCCCATCGGAGCAATTAAATGGCATCGTTGTTGGCGACGAGCGGCGATGCGGCCGCTCCGGGCATCTTCGACATTGTGTTTGCGGGCGGCATCTTTGGTGTCGCCATTGTCTTGGTGCTGGTCATGCTGTCGGTGGCGACCGCGTATTTGTTGTTTGACCAAATCCTTTCGCTCCGACGCAACGAGGTGTTACCCGATGGCCTGGCTGAAGCCGTGCGGCAGTCTTTGGCGACGGGTCAATTGGCCCAGGCGGATTCCGCATGTCGACAAAAACCAAGCGTGCTGAGCGTCGTGTTGCTGAACGGTTTGGGCGAGGTTGAATACGGTTATCCGGCGGTGGAAAAATCCGTCGAGGACGCGTTGGCCCAGCAGTCCGCGAGGCTTCTGCGAAGGATCGATTACCTGGGCGTGATCGGCAACATCGCGCCCATGATTGGTCTGCTGGGAACCGTCGCGGGGATGGTGGCGGCGTTTTCGCAAGTCGCGGCGACCCGTGGATCGGCGGGCACCGGCGATCTGGCCGAGGGGATCTATCAGGCCCTGGTGACGACGGTGGGTGGTTTGTTGGTGGCGATTCCCGCGCTCGCGATTCACGCGGTTTGCCGCAACCGAGTCGACGCGTTGATCGCCGAGGTTGCCTACCAAGCGACCCAGGCGCTCGCCCCGGTGAAACGACGCCTGTCCGGCCGCACGCCAAGGAAAAATTGACGGGGTTAAGGCACAATCATGCGGGCGCTTGCATCGGTGAGCCGCAGGTGTGGCGACAGCCACGCGTCGGGTCGGAGAACTTTTGCTTTCGCGGAGTATGTTTCGGTGCAAGGGCCCGGCTCCCGGCTGTCGCCGGAATCTCGGCTCACCGGCGCGGTCGGTGAGCCGCTGGCCGAGCTGTAAGCGAATCCACAGGTATCACGAATGCGGATGACCGCGCAAGTGGTACCCGGCCCGTCGTAAAAGCTCCTGCCCCCTCACCCCAACCCTCTCCCCCGTCATTTTGATCCTCGTCCCTCGGATCAA
>JBCCRW010000245.1:0-8913 GCA_039201055.1 Planctomycetota bacterium
CCACGTCATGGCGGCGTAGCGAACCACAATGTGGCGTGCCCTATTGGCCGAGCAGACGGCGGATCAACGCGCTCAAAGCGCTGGCGTCGTCTGCAACCGCGCGGTTGGCGGGTTCAATCGCCGTCGCTGCTGCACCCGCATCCTCACGGGTGGCCAAAGTCGCACGCCTCTCCGAGGCGTTTCATTTTCTTCGCCTCGGAGAGGCGAGCTACTCTGCGAGCTACTCTGCCGATCAAATTCGCAGCTTCGGCGCAACCCCAGCCCGTAGGCAATCCAACGTGATTTCCGCAACTTATTCCTCGTGTCGGTCCGGCTTCTTCCCGACCGTCAGGGCGCTTGCCGGCTTGCTGATCGGCTGCATCCTTGCCGGTGACGCTTTGGGTTCGGACCCCGAAACGCAGGTGCCCGAAACCCAGGTGATCGAGCACATCGATCTGGTTTACGGCCGCGTTGGCGATGTCGATCTGAAACTCGACTTGTATGTCCCCAAGCAATCGGCCGATGACGGCAAGGACGTCGCCACGTCGTTGCCGACCGTCGTGATGATTCATGGCGGAGGTTGGCAGATGGGGAACAAACGCCAGCTTCGTCAAGCCGCCAAGGAGATGGCGACGGAGGGCTTTGTGGCGGCCACGGTGGGCTATCGACTCGCACCGGAACATCGCTTCCCCGCGGCGTACCAGGACGTTGCCTGCGCGGTTCGGTTCATGCGTGCCCACGCGGGGGACTATCGCATTGATTCCAAACGCATCGCGGCGATGGGTTATTCGGCCGGTGCGCACTTGGCGATGATGTTGGGGACGGTGGACCCCGGCGATGACTTCGCGGCGACCGGTGGCTGGGAAAAACAGAATGCTCGGGTGCAAGCGGTGGTCAGCTACTTTGGTCCGACCGATTTGACCACCGGAGCGATCCCCGAGGCATCGCGTCGCTTGGTGACGGATTTTATGGGTGGCACGCGTGCGCAAAAGCCGGACGTCTATCGCCGCGCCTCGCCCGCCACGTTCCTGGACCCCAGCGACCCGCCGATGCTGCTGTTCCAGGGCACCCGTGATCCATTGGTGCCGTTTCAGCAAGCGATTCGGATGGCGGATTTAATGACCCAGAACAGTGTCGGCGGACGGGTCGAATTGTTAGTGGGCGCCAGTCACGGGTGGTCGGGCGAGACTCTGGAGCGGACCAACCGGAGCACGATCGAATTTATGCGAAAAAACCTGCGTTGACGCGGGCCCATCGCTAGGACCGCGTTAATCGGAATCCAGCACTCCGGGGTAACGCCGCGCACGTCGATTGGTGATGCTCGTGCTTGCATCGATAACCTAGCTATCAATGGCTTGGTTTTCACGGGTCGGATTTTCAAGATCCGGTGGTCCAATCATCGGGATCGGCCCGCTTCGCAACGCACGTACCGTCCACTGAAATATGAACCGTTCGCTCCCCACGCGTAGCTTCTTTGTGATTATCGGAGGTGCGGTGGGATTGACCGCATGGATCCTCGGGACGATTTACTGCGTTCCCAATTCGCACCGGGCACGATTCCTATCCGCCGAAGCGGTGGAGATGACCTACGACCAACTGATCCACGGTGGGCTGGTCGATGACAACCAGCACGTTCGCTTGGTGAACGTCAGCATCGACCAGGAAGCCATTCAAGCTCAGACGCAAGCGAGGGTGTTTCGCGATGCGGTTGCGGACGCCGACCGGTTCGGAGGATTTCGCGAAGCAACCGATCACTTGATCGACGACGAAGAATTGGAAGCCCTCAAGAAGGTGCCGCAGGTCTACGTGCGGGCCAATCGGCCAACACGCTACAACGTGGATGGCCGCATTCGCATTGATCCGGTTTTTCGAAAGCTGAACGACCTGACCCAGGAAATCGCCGAAACGGGTTGTTTGACCGGCTTTTATGCGCCGGATCCGGATGCGAACTTGAGCGACGATACCTACGCATTCGTGTTCCGTCCGGCCGTGATGGTGACGACAACCGAGACGGCCGACAAGGGTTTGTTGATCGCCACGCTGGCGACCGTCGCGGGGTTCATTCTGTGCGGTTCGGGCGGTGGTTCGTTGCTGGCGTTTTTGTTCTTCCCCGCCCAAGTCACCGTCGCGATGGCCGGTTATCCGCTTCGCTATCAACGCGGAAATGCGACCAATCGATGTTTGTATTTGTTGGTCGGTGGCGTCGCGTTGGGCATCGGGGTCAACATGTTGTGGTTCCAAGGCGGCTTTGGAACTCGCGATGGAAATCTGCTGTTGATCGGTCAAGGCTACGCCGTCGGGACGCTTGGGTTGACGATGATGTGCGGAGCGATCTTTAATCTGATCGCGGCTCGGATGGACTTCTGTTTTATGCGTGAGGACGAACCCGCATCGAAGACCAAAACGCTGACCTATGACCAAGCTTGCGGCATGGATCCAACCGCGTCTAGGAGCGAACCGGAATACGAAGACCCGCGGATGCGCGAGGTCAATCGTGATTCCTTGCCCAGTGAACTTGGTGGGCGGTTCTTGGCGGAACTCCATCAAAATGCATTCGGTTCATTGAAGACCTTTGATGCCAGGGTCCGTGTGATGGTCGACGCCGAAGCCGCGAAGGTTGCCAAGAGCCTGCACCTGAAAGGGGAACAAGTCGATTGTTCGGCGATCGAAAATCAAAAACTGACGGACATTACCGAAGCCGACTACAACGTCTGGATGGTGTTGGGTGCCGGCGACATGGTGGCGGCCATGATTGAGGAAGATGAATCCCGCTGCGTCCTGCGTTTGGTCAGTGTGCTGAACGATGGCACGACTTTGATCACGTTGTCACAAGGTTGCAAATTGCAAAGTAATCTGCGCTTGGGAACCCATGCGATCTATGCACGCATTCAAAGCGATCAAGCCGGCGAGATTCTTGAAGAGCATTTGCAGCGAACCGTGCGTACGGCGGAGCATCGGGGCACCCGCGTCACGAGTTTGCAGGCCAGCGAAATGCGGGAGATTTATCTTTTCAGCGGCCGGGCCCTGAATGACGTTCAACATCAATACGGTGAATCCCAATTGGAATCCAAACGCCGTCGCTACGGCCGATTTCAATTCCCGCCGTCCGGTGAGCCGATCGAAGGCAGGGCCCAGAAACCGGGGCTGGCGGACACCGCCCGTCTGGGCGATACGCAGCCGATCAACGGTCGTCGCTCCAACTCGCAACGTCTGTCTAAATCGACGCTTGAGACCACGCGATCCTGATCCGGTGACTCGAAAACTGACTTTCGCAATGCCGCTCGGTGCGTTAGTTTCTCGGGTTTGAGGAAAAATGTCTTTGTTTCACAGGCTTTGAGGATGCCCGCGTGGTGCAGCGGATTTTTGCAATTGGTGACATCCACGGCTGCTCGATTGCACTGCGTGCATTGCTGGAGGCAATCAACCCGCAGCCGAGTGACCTGATCGTCACACTCGGCGATTACGTCGACCGGGGGCCGGATTCTCGTGGCGTCATCAAGACGCTGATCGAGCTTGGACAGCGGACCCAGACCGTTGGCATCCTCGGTAATCACGAGGAAATGATGCTGAATGTCATCAATGGCGAAGCGGACCATCACAGTTGGTTGCGCTTTGGCGGCGTCGATACACTTGAGAGTTATCAGTTCGATGGCGATTTGGACTTTTTGCCGGCGGACCATATCGCATTCTTCAACGGACTTGGCGACTACTTTGAATACGAGAACTTTTTCTTCACGCACGCCAGCTACGACGAAGAAACGGCACTCGAATTCCAAGACCCGACGCTGCTTCGTTGGTCCTCACTGAATTCGTCCCACCCGGGCCCCCATCAGAGTGGGAAGATCGCGGTTGTTGGCCACACCGCCAACACCGACGGCGAAATCATCGACCATGGACATTTGATTCGCATGGACACGTATTGCTATGGCGGTGGTTGGCTGTCGGCGATGGAGCTGCGAACCCGTGAAGTGATCCAGGCCAATCAAAATGGCGTGATTCGGCAGCTGAACGGGTCGGCATAACCGCGCCACCCGTTAAAGTTCCCCAAAACGGCTCAACCCCTACGACCTGCACGGCCGAAATCAAAGGTTATCGGGGGCTGATTCGGCAGACGTTGCCGTGCCCCCACACGATCCACCTTGGTGGACAACCCGAATCGGACTTCCGGGGGGAAAAGTCGGTGACTGGATTCACCCAATTAATCGCGTGCCCAGCGCGGGAAACAGAATCAATCAAGCGCCTGGCCGAACGGCCCGGCCGAACGCTGGCATGCGGAACGCCAGTTCGCTCGCTGGTTGTATGTCGCGTCGCGATGGCGTTTGTTGCCACGTTGACGGTGGGGTTGGTTTTGCCGTCCACCGCCGTCGCCGCCGATCCGCCCATGGTGCGGCAAAGCGATGGTCCCGATCGCGACAGCTATGAAAGTCCGTCGCTGCAGCCGCCGAAATCGCGGCGACGAAATTCGCCGCGACCGGCCCCCCCGCGTCGTCGTCGCGGCGTTGAAACCGCGACCGTCAATGCACCGGCCGCTATCAACAAACCGGCCGCTATCAACACACCGGCCACTGTCAATCCACCTGTTGGCGCTCTGGTCGACCCAATCCAATCGATGACCAGAAACGATGCCCCGCACAATGGCGTCGTTCAGGCCTCCGCGACCGCAGCTTCGACCGCGGCTTACTCCGATCCGATCTATTTGGACCCAAGCTCGAACGTTGTCTACCCCGACGATGCGAGCTGCGGCGTAGAACCGACCTGCGCGTTCGATCCGACTTGTGGGTTCGATCCGACCTGCGGCTGCGATTCGTTCGGCTGTGATTCCTACGGCTGTGACAGCATGGGCTGCGGCACGCCCGGCTGTTCGGTCCGCTCGGTGCCCGGCAGCTTGTCTAACAGCAAGATTCGCTTTTGTCGTAGCGATTGGTTTGGAAGTGCCGAATTGCTGTTGATGTGGCGGAACGGCGATCGACTTCCCGCGTTGGTGACCACCGGATCGACCGCCGATTCAGCGACCGCCGGCCGGCTGGACCAAGCCGCCACCGATGTTTTGTTTGGCAACGACAAAGTGTTTGATGAAATCGCCGCGGGCGGTCGAGTCACGATTGGAACTTGGTTGGACGACTGTCAATCCCGATCGTTGGTGCTCCGCGCCTGGTATGGCGGCGAAGAGGACACCAGTTTCGGCGCCGACACGGATCGCTTCGCGGTCTTGGCCCGGCCCTTCACCAATGTGACCGCTGATCCAGCCGGCCTTGCCGACGCCAATTTGATCAGCTTCCCAAATCGCGTTCGCGGCAACGTTTCAATTGATGGTGACAGCGAAGTTTATGGCGGTGACATTTCGGTTCGCCAATACATGGGCGGTCGTTACGGAGCCACGCTGGATGCTTTGTATGGCTACCAATACATGCGGCTGGATGAATCGCTTGGCATTTCCAGTTTGACGACCTCGCTGGACGACGATTTCGCGCCGGTCGGATCGGTGATCGGGATTCGTGACCGCTTCGACGCCGTCAACGAATTTCATGGCGGACAATTTGGTCTGGCCGGCCGCTATCGCGAGGGCTGCTGGACGGTCAACTTGCTGACCAAAATCGGCTTTGGTTCGCTTCAACGACGCTTGCGACTCAGTGGCGAAACACAGACAAGCCTGGATGGCGCATCGGCGGTGGATAACCAGGGGCTGTTGGTTCGCGACACCAATTCCGGCACCGTCAAAGATCACACCTTTGGCTGGATTCCGGAATTGGATTTTTCGATCGGCTACCAGCGCTTTCCCAACTTCGACATCTTTATGGGTTACCACATCATCGCGATGACCGACGCGATTCGCCCGGGTGACCTGATCGACCCGGAATTGCAAAGCAACCTGTCGGACCCGCTGACCGGGACCGCGCAGCCGCAATTGAGCACGGACGACTCAACGTTTTATATTCAAGGTCTGCACTTTGGACTGTCCTACGTTTACTAGTGAAGGCGCAACCTTGAAACCCATTTCCGCTACCGGATCCTTTGTTGATATTCAGGCGGCGGAGCAGGGGCCGCCGGATGTTCGACTTGCCGAGCGTGAATTGATCGTCGTTGAAGGCGAATCGGCCTGGAAGTCCGTTGTCGCCATTCGTGATGCCTCGCACCAGGCTGTGCTGGCAATGCAAGGTAAACCCATCAATGCAGCCAAGGCCAGCCAGGCGGCAGTCGCAAGGAATCCCTGGGCGGCACAATTTCATCGGATTTTGACCGGCCGTTCCAATGGTCCGTGCAGCTTTGATCAAAACCCAAACCACGACGCGGCACCCTATCACCGGATCGTGCTACTGTTCGATCCCGACGCCGACGGCATCCACTGCGAGGCGTTAATGTTGTTGCTGGTGTGGCATTTGGCGGCCGACTGGGTGGATCAACAACGCGTTTGGTGCGTCAAGGCACCGGCTTACGAAGTCCAGGTTCAAGCGACCGGCGAGGTCGGTTATGCGGACCACCCCTTGCACCTGCAAGCGATTCAACGGGCCGCCGAAAAACAGGGCGCGATTTTGCGAAGCCGGCCGTATCGCGGGCTCGCGTCGATTCCCGCCGCGGTTCTTCGCGCGCGGTGCGTCCGCCCCGAATCGCGTCGGCAATCGTGCGTCACCAGGGATCAAATCGAAGCGATCCGGCAAACCATCGGCCATCGCCGCCCTCGGTAACACCACCGGATCATGGATGACGCCAATGGTTGTTTGGCGTCATCACCCGCGATCGAACGCCATGACCCGCTAAAGTGCCATCCGCAGCGCCGCGGCATACCGGCGGATCCCCAATTCCAATTCTTGTCGCGAAATCGACTCGTGATCCGTGTGCGCGAGCGAGATGTCGCCGGGGCCCCAGACCACGCGTTGCCGCAACGCGAAAAATTCGCCCGCATCGGTCCCGTAGCAGGCTGTCGACGGTTTCTCCGGTGCAATTTCCTGCAATTTTACGATATGCGGCGCGTCCGCGTCCACCCACACCGGTTGACCGCCCGCGCGACGCGACCAACGAATCGAATGGGCCTCGCAAACGCGTTCGACCCGCTGCCACAATGCGTCGTGATTGACGCCGGGCATCGGACGAAACGACAACCAAGCTTCACACCGATCCGAGGTGATGTTGACAGCTTTTGTCGAATCCTTGACGCGGAACGTCCACGACAAATGCGGCGGATCAAAAGCCGTGTTTTGGTACTCGACCGACTCGCGAGTTTCGATCGCGATGTCGCGAAACAGATTCAGCAGCGGCACCATCGCCTCGGTCGCGTTGTGTCCCAGCGACGTGCCGCTATGGGCGGCGATTCCCTCGGTTTGGAAAAAATAGACCTCGATGCCCTTGTGCGCGTGGACCAAATTCATGCCGGTCGGTTCGCCGGTGATGGCAAGCGGCTGTGCCGCGACGATCGGCTCGTATTCCACCGATGATCGGAGATGCCGCGCCCCGTTAAAGCCCGTTTCTTCGTCGCCGGTCACCACGATCCACAGCGGCCTGGTTTGGGCCGACCGCGGGACGCACTGGGCCGCCGCGACCATCGCCGCGATCGAGCCCTTCATGTCACATGCACCGCGGCCAAAAATACGGCCGCCGGATTCAATCGCCGTGAATCCGTCACCGGCAACATCATCACCGCCAGGCCCGACCCAGTGATCCACGGGAACGACGTCCGAATGTCCGAAATAGGCAACACCACCGCCACCAAACGCACGGGTGGGTTCGCCCGGATCGTGCCGCGGCGGTCCGGCCGCCGATGGTGGTTCTCGTCGTGGTGGTTCTCGTCGTGGTGGATCTCGTCGTGGTGGATCTCGGCGGGCAATCAAATTGGATTTGGCCACCCCCTCGTCATCGCGGTAATTCTGCAATTTGCAATCGAATCCGAGCGTCTCCAATCGCTGGGCGATCGCCTTGTTGATCGGCACATTGGACCGGCTTGAAACCGATGCGAATGCGATCCATTCCTTCAAATCTGAAACCGCCGCCTCAACGCTCGCTTGCCAATCGAGGTCACTTCGTATCGAAAACTCTTTCATAAACTGGGCGTTGTCATACGAACGTGAAATCGAAATGATGCTTGGCCGCTCCTATCCACAAAATCGCCACACCGGACTTCCTTCGCCTGCATGTTGAAGCAAATTGATCATCGTGAATGGTTGTCCGGCCGCCGCCGTGGCCCGCTGGCCGCATTGTTGCGTACATCCCTATGGCTGGCGAGCCATCCCTATGATTGGGCGATGCGGTGGCGAAACCGTCAATTTGACACCGGCCGCCGAGCGATCCATCGTGCGGCGGTGCCGGTGATCAGTGTTGGCAATTTGACCACCGGCGGCACCGGCAAAACACCGCTGGTCGCCTCGATCGCGTCGCATCTTCAAAACACGCAACATAAAGTGGGCTTGATCAGTCGCGGCTATGGATCAATCGATGGTGCCCCCAACGACGAGGCGATGGAATTGGCAATACGATTGCCCAACGTTCCGCATATTCAAAAACGCGATCGATTCGCGGCCGCCCAGCAGATCGTCAAGCATCACGCGGTCACCGTGATTGTCATGGACGATGGGATGCAGCACCGGCGGCTGCATCGAGACTTTGAAATCATCGTCATCGACGCGACCGATCCGTTTGGCGAAGGCTACGTCCTGCCCCGAGGATACCTTCGCGAAAACGTGACGTCGTTGCGGCGAGCCGACGCGATCGTGTTGACTCGCTGCGACGCGGTTTCGCCGGCATCGTTGCAACGGACGGAAGCGGAAATCACTGCATTGCACCCGAGTGCGAGTGTTTATCGAACGACGCACCAGCCGTCACGATGGCATTGCGAAACGTGCCGAACCGGCGAACTCGGGGAACTTGCCGGCCACAAAGCGGCGGCCGTGTGCGGGATTGGCAACCCGGCGGCCTTCGCAAAGACCATCGCGGCCTTGGACGTCG
>JBCCRW010000246.1:0-8912 GCA_039201055.1 Planctomycetota bacterium
CGCCAAAGTAGCACGCCTCTCCGAGGCGTTTCTTTGTCTTCGCCTCGGAGAGGCGAGCTACTTTGAAGTTGCGTTGCTGCATCCCAATCGCGAAGCGATGGCAGCTTGTCGCCCCGGACGTAAGTCCGGGGTCTTGAGTCACCACGCGTCTCAAGTCGCGGAGCGACAACAGGAACGGGCGGCTGGATGTCGTATGCTGCTCACGGGGAACCGGCGGCAAGGCGCCTCGCCGCTCACTGATCGAGAGGTCGGCCAGCGGTCCCCGGACTTACCTCCGGGGCTACGACCTTCCGTGCCTTCCGCACTCAGGCGAGCTACTTCTTCATTTCCTAGATCGTTACGATACGGTCGCGGCTGGGAAATTTGATTTCGGCCGATCCAGCCAATCGTTTGCTCCCACCCTACCGAGCGACCATGGAACCCTCGTCCAGCGATCCTTCGAAAATCGCCATCGATGCCCTCGCCGCCGCGGTCGATGCGGCGCCGGGAAATCTTGAACTTCTGCGGCAATTGGTCGATCTGCAGTGTCGCGTCGGCAAAGACGACGACGCCGAGAAAACCGCGAAAACGGCGCTGCAGCGGTTTCCCGAGCGACGCGGTTTCCAATCGTTGATGGCCGAGGTGTTCTTTCGCCGCGGCAAGGATTCGCATGCTTCGGCCATCATCGAAACGCTGCTGGAATCCGGCGACGCACCCATCGGTGCACGGCTGTTGCAAGCCCGGTTGCAACAACGACGCGGCGACATTCGGGGTGCCGTGGCGACGTATCGGGACGCCATTGCCGACGACGAAAACGCTCGCGATCCGGAACTGGAAAGCTTGCTCGGTTTGCAAGACTTCGATGCCGAAGCGGAATTGCCACTGCCGGAAATCGCCGGCGGTGGACCGTTGCCGCCGGGTTTTATCGACGACGATGATGACGCCGACGACGACCACCTAGACGACTTGCAGTCCAAGGTTGATGGCGGCTTTGAAACCGTCGGTGGCATGGAATCGGTCAAGGAACAAATTCGGCTGAAGATTTTGTATCCGCTGCAACACGCGGAAATGTATGCCGCCTATGGCAAAAAGATTGGCGGGGGCATTTTGCTTTACGGTCCGCCCGGATGTGGCAAGACGCATTTGGCTCGGGCGACCGCGGGCGAGGCCGGCGCGTCGTTTTTGTCCGTCGGCATCAACGACGTCTTGGACATGTGGATGGGCAATAGCGAAAAGAATTTGCACGCGATCTTCGACCGGGCTCGCCAAACCAAACCAAGCGTTTTGTTTTTTGATGAAGTCGACGGGCTGGGTGCCAACCGCAGCGACCTGCGTCGCAGTGGTGGCCGACAATTGATCAATCAGTTTTTAAGCGAACTTGACGGCGTCGAGCACGACAACGAGGGCGTGTTGATTTTGGCGGCCACCAACACGCCGTGGCATTTGGACAGCGCGTTTCGCCGCCCGGGGCGATTTGATCGAGTCGTGTTTGTGCCGCCGCCGGACGCCGAAGCACGCCGCGCGATTTTGGAAATCCACTTGGCCGGCAAACCCACCGATTCGGTCGACGCCGGCAAGGTTGCCGCAAAAACGGATTCGTTTTCCGGCGCGGACTTAAAGGCCGTCATCGATACCTGCGTGGAAACCAAACTGGGCGAAGCGATCCAGAGCGGGATGCCCAAACCCATCACCACCAAGGACTTGTTGGTCGCGGCAAAATCGTTGCGGCCGAGTGTCAAGGAATGGTTCGCCACCGCGCGAAACCACGCGTTGTATGCCAACGAAGGTGGCACGTACGACGAAATTTTGGAATACCTGAAGGTCAAACGTTGATGTCCGCCGACCCTTCACAGCATGTGTTGCAGCGAGCGTCGTTGTTGTTGCAGCAACGACGCTACGATATGGCCCACCGGGAATTGCGGAATCTGTTGGCCGACGACCCCGAAAACGTCGCCGCACACGCGTTGCTGTCGGTCGCGTTGTCACAAGACGAACGCATCGGCGAGGACGCGCGGACGGAGATCCATCGCGAGCAGTTGCGTCTGGCCACGCATCATGCCGAACAGGCCGTGGCACTGGAGCCGGGCGATCCCTCGGGGCACTATGCGATGGCGATCGCGGCGTTGCGACGGAATCGGCATCGCGATGCGATCGCGGCCGCCGAGCAAGCGATTCGCTTGGACCCTCATGACGCGGACTACCATGCGGCTTTGAGTATGGCGGAAATGGGGCGCCGCAATTTTAACGCCGCGTTGTCCGCCGCCGAAGAGGGACTAAGTAATGAACCGGAGCATGCACGGTGTGGAAATCTGCGAGCCCTCGCCTTGGACCGTCTGGGGCGCGGCGGCGACGCGATTGCCACGGCCGGGGAACAACTGCGTCGCAATCCCGAAAGTTCGCATGCACACGCGATTTTGGGGTTTGCCCATTTGAATCGTGGCGAACATCGGCAAGCCAAGGAGGCGTTTCGGGAAGCCCTGCGTTTGGATCCCACCGACGAATTCGCTCGCCAGGGCATGATCCAGGCGATCCATACGGGCAATCCCGTTTATCGCTGGCTGTTTTACGTGCTTTCGTGGCTCGGACGGCTCGACGCCCGGGTTTCATTCGCCCTGATGATCGGCCTGTATTTGCTGGTCAACAACATTGGCGTGATCGCCAATCAATTGCCGTTTATCGAGCCGTATCAGTCGGTCGTGATCATGGCGTATCTGATTTTCGCGCTCACGACCTGGATCGCGACGCCGCTGATGAACATGCTGCTGCGCTTGCATCCCTTTGGTCGACATCTGCTCAACGGCCCCGAGCGTTGGACGTCCAACCTGGTCGCCGGGGCAATCGGTTCGGGCTTGATCCTGATGCTGGTACTCGGCAGTTTGGTCTCGCTGGAAACCGGTTTTATCGCGCTGGTTTATTTCATGATTGTCGCGGTGATGGTTTGCGCGACGATGCAGATGCCGTTTCCGCGACAAAAATGGATCATTGGCGGACTTAGCGTGGTGGCGTTGATGTTGCCGGTGGCCGGTTTGGTCGCGGCGGTCATGCTGGGAGACGATCGGATTTTCGGGGGATCGCTGCGATTTTTCATCTACGGCGTCCTGGGGATCCAAATCGGCAGCCAGATTTGGGCCGCACAACCGCGTCGCGTTTAGGCTTCATCCAACAGTCGGTGCCGCCACCTTTGCATTTGCTTTTGCACCTCCGCCGGCGCCGTGCTGCCCGCGCTTTGGAATGCGTTCACAGCGGCCCGCGTTCCCAGGCATGTAAAGATCCCGGCGTCAATCTCCGGTGCATGTTGCTGCATGACGTCCAGCGGCACTTGCGCCAGCGGGACCTGACGCTCGATTGCGGCGGCGACAATCGCGCCGACGGCATGATGCGCGGTCCGTTGCGGCACGCCGCGGGCGATCATCCATTCCATCAAGGTGGTTGCGTCCAAGTATCCCTGTTCCAACCGCGATGCGATTGCATCGCGCTTCAGTTCAGCATCGGCGACGATGGGTGCGGCCAATTCCAGCATCGCGTCGACGGTATCAAAGGCGTCAAATAGCGGTGGCTTGTCCTCCTGCAAATCGCGGTTGTAAGCCAGCGGTAGGTTCTTGACCAACAGCATCAGGGTTTGCAAGTGTCCCATCACGCGTGCCGATTTTCCTCGGATCAATTCAAGCGTATCCGGATTGACCTTTTGCGGCATGATGCTGCTGCCGGTGCAAAAGGCTTGCGGAATTTGAATGAACGAATACTCCACCGTGCTCCACAAAATCCATTCCTCGGCCCAGGTCGAAAGATGCGCGGCGATCAGTGATAACGTGAAGACCGATTCGATCACGAAGTCGCGATCACTGCTGGTGTCTAGACTGTTTGCCGTGACGCCGTCAAAGCCCAACGCGTGAGCGGTGTGCTGGCGGTCGATGGGGAGCGTCGTGCCGGCGACGGCGGCAACGCCCAGCGGCGATTGGTTGACGCGGACGCGTGCGTCACGAATGCGGTCGCGGTCCCGTTGGAACTTTTCGATGTAAGCCAACCAGTAGTGCGGTGCGAGCACCGGTTGAGCCCGCTGCAAATGCGTGTACGCGGGCAAGATGACATCAAAATCATTTTCACAGCGACTCAGGAACGCCCGCTGCAACGCTTTCAGACGAGCGTCGATGTGGTCCAGATTTTCGCGAATCCACAAATGGACGTCCGTGCTGACCTGGTCGTTGCGGCTGCGAGCGGTGTGCAGCTTTCGGCCGACGTCCCCCAGGCGTTCGATCAAGGCCTTTTCGATGTGCATGTGAACGTCTTCGAGTTCGATTTGAATCGGAAACGTTCCCGCCGCAAATTCGGCCTCGATTTCTTTTAACGTTTTGCAAATCGCATCACGTTCGTCGTCGCGGATCAAACCGACATCGGCCAACATTATTGCGTGGGCAATCGATCCGGCGACGTCCTGGCGATACAGCCGCTGATCGAACGAAATGCTCTCGGCGAAGGCTTCCAGGCGTTTGTCGGTCGATGCCGCGAACACACCACTTTGCGAAGGGGATTGGCGAGACGAAGCGGACATGCAACTCTCAAAAAACTAAAAAAAGAAACGGGAATCGCGGCAGCGAACGCGAGAATGAGCCAAAAAAACCCGCGACAGATTGATCGCCCGTTCCTTATTGATCCTCGGTTCCTAAACTACGTGGACCGAAAACCTTTTTCTAGTGCTTCAGATTGTCATGCGATTCGCTCAATCGTTCGCCACGATTTTCTTGCTGCTTTGGACGGCCGCATCGGTCACGCCCGAGGCCAACGGGCAAGTGTCCCAGCGCCCGATGGAACAGCGCCCGATGGAACAGCGTCCATTGGAAAGTCGGCCGAACGTCGTTGCCTACCTGCGCTCGGACGACGCTAATCTAAGTGCGGGCGGTGCCATGCCGGGAACCGCGACCCGCTGGGGCGTCGGCATGATCGAGATTCCCGCGCGCGGCATGTGGATTAACCAATCCCCGCCACCACTGTCGTTGGCCGACGATGATGGACGCACGCTGTTTCCCGTCGCCGACGAACTTCGTGTGGACATTCGACCGCCCTCGGAACAACCCGTGCCGCGACCCGGTAGCGGTCGATTGCTCGGCCGCATCCGCGGGTTGATTCGTGAAATTGCCGAACCCAAACAAACGCCCACGCAAACGGTCGCGCGGCGGCTGCTGTTTTTGGTCCGCGGCGAACAACCTTTCAATGTCACCGTTCGCGATGCCGCGGGAATCGTTGGCCGCTACGAAGTCCGACCGCGAGTCGACCCCAATGGCTACACTGAACTTCGTGATCGCTGGTGGAATGGATACACCGAAGCGGCTCAATTGCAAATGGACGCCGCCGACTATCCCACGCGGGTCGAATCGTACCTGTTGGCGATGTTGTCATCCCGGATGGATTTGCCACTGCCGGATGGATACTTAAAGCCCATCATGGATCCCCTTACCGATCAGCCCGACGATGCGTTGTGGGGGGCACTGCAATTGATTGGTGGCGGTGAAGCGATTGCCGCACAGACGTTTCGGCAAGTGGCGACCGGGGCGCTGGCCGCCACCGGTGAAACGGCTCCGCTTCCGCCGCCGCCCAATTGGCTGCCCGATCGCATACCGCCTATCGCACCGGAGCTGGACGCGACGATCACGATTGAACCCATTGCGTCGGCCGTCCCGCCGGAATGCCTGTACTTGCGATACGGTTCATTCGCCAATTTCCTCTGGTTTGAAGACTTCACCAATCGCTCGGGCGGCGATCTGGCTCGGTTGGTGACGATCCGTGGCATCGACGAACAAGCGTCCAAGCGAGTGCAAAAACAATTGCATTTGGAAACGACCGAGCTTTCACGCCAGCTTGGCCCCGCGGTCATTGATGACCAGGCGATGATTGGTACGGACTTGTTCCTGGGTGACGGTGCGGCAATCGGTGTGCTGATGCGTGCCAAACAGCCCTTTTTGCTTCGCACTTCGCTCAACGGTGATCGGCGTGCGCTTGCCGACAAGGATCCCGAGGTCAGTTTGGTTCCCGTGCCCGAATTGTCGAAATCGGCGACGCTACTTGCGAATGGTGACGGCACGATACGCTCGTTCATGGTGCAGGACAAAGAGTATTTTCTGGTCACCACGAGCCGGCATCTGGCCAAGCGATTTTTGGAAACCCGCGCCAGCGGCAACAGCCTGGCGACCTTGCCCGCCTTTCGCTACGCCCGCTTGTTGATGCCGATCGAACGTGACGATTCGGTGTTTGCGTATCTGTCGGCTGATTTCATTCGTGGCTTGGTTTCGCCGTCGTCGATGATCGAATTGCGGCGACGTTTGGTTTCCGAAAGCGAAATCGCGTTGGTGCATTTGGCGCGTCTGGCGGCCCGGCAAGAATCTGGTTCGGCGCCGCTGGGCATCGATTCGCTTCGAGAAACCGGATATTTACCCCAGACCTTTGGCCAGCGAATCGACGGCAGTGGTTTGTTGGATGTCGACGGGACAACGGTGCTGGATTCGTTACGCGGCCGACGCGGATCGATGCTGCCGATTGCTGATGTTTCGATTGACGCGGTCACGCTCGAAGAAGCCGCCTGGTACGAACGCATTCGACAGGCGTATTCCACACGCTTCGCATCGATCGATCCGATCCTGATCGGTTTGCGTCGCGGCCCGATCGAAAACGGCATCCAGACGCTTGAGGTCCATGCCGAAGTCGCTCCGATGGATGTTTCCAAATATGCAAATTACACGCAGTACTTGGGGCCGCCGACGACGACAGCGTTTCGCCAAGCCCCCGATGATCTGGTTTCCATATCGGCCCATATCGTGGCCCAGCAACTGGGCCCGCCGACGCATTTGTTTGCCGCCGTCAAAGACACGCGGGTTCCCGAACCCGAGGAATTTCAGGGCATTTTGAACCTGTACCGATCCGTCAAAACCATCCCGGGCTATTTGGGTGCCTGGCCGCAACCGGGCGCGCTCGACCGGTTGCCGCTTGGACTCGGACGCGGCACGCCGGTGGGACCCAACTTGAGCCGCTTGATCGGCGGGCTGTTTCGCTACAGCGACGGCGTGTTCAGCCTGCTGTCGTTTTATCCCGACGTGATTCAGCTTAGCTTGCCCTACCTGGAGGCGATCGAAGTGCCCACGCCGGCTCAAATTCGAGTCTCGGCGGCGGAACTACGGGGCACCCAATTGGAACCTTGGGTCAACGCACGACTCTACGAATTGCATCGCGAGAAGAGTTTGGCGGGCGCGAACTTCCTCAGTATGATTTCGCGACAATTCCACGCGCCCGACGAACGTGCCTTGGAAACGGTGGCCCAAATCTTGGGGGGCCGTTTGCAAGATCCGCTGGGCGGCCGCTACGTTTATGACGCGGCGAGTGGGAGTTGGATTTCGACGGCCTGGAATGGAAGCGTTCCACCACGGACTCCCACGCCCGGGTACATCGCGCCGCCGTTGGTCTGGTTCGGTGGTGGCACCGCTTCGCTGCTGCTGGAAGATAACCGCTTGATCTTGGACGCGACGTTTGGATATCGCGAGTAACGACATGAACGATGCCCCGCAAGTTGTTTGGCATGAAACCACCGTCGACCGGCACCAACGGGAATCGCTTTTGGGTCAACGTGGGATGGTCATTTGGTTGACTGGTTTGTCCGGCTGTGGCAAGAGCACGATCGCCAACGTTCTGGACGGCCAGCTGAATCGTCAAGGTCGGGCCAGCATGTTGTTGGATGGCGACAACATTCGCCACGGCCTGTGTGCTCCGCCGCAACGACTGGTCGATCCCTATGGTGATGCGTTCGCGAAGCGATTTGGTTTGGGTTTTGGGGCACAGGATCGGCAAGAGAACATTCGCCGAATTGGTCATGTGGCCGACCTGATGGCGACGGCGGGCTTGCTCACGATCGCCGCATTCGTCAGTCCCTACCGGGCCGATCGCGATGCCGTCCGCAAGATTGTGCAAGCCAAAGAGCCGGATCGTTTCTTTGAGGTGTTTGTGGATACACCGCTGGAGGAGTGCGAGCGTCGCGACCCCAAGGGCCTGTACAAGAAAGCTCGTGCCGGCGAGATCCCCAATTTCACCGGTATTAGCGACCCCTACGAAGCGCCGGAATCACCGGAGGTGCACATCCGTTGGAAGCCCGGCATGACGCCGGCGGATCAGGCCAGCGAAATCGCGAAGGTGATTTTGGGATAAATCGTCACCGCTACACGGCCTCCTAAGGTGTTCTGTTGGGGTGACGCCTTTGAAGCACCCCGCTTCTTGTACCTGGAGCTTCCCATGTTTCGTCGTTTGTTGTTGGGCCTCGCCGTTGCGATCGGGTCGATGACATTTGCGTCTTCCGCTTCGGCACATGGCGGATTTGGCTACGGTTACGCGTATCGGAGCTATCGCCCCGTGTACCGGCCTGTCGTGCCTGTTTACCGGCCCGTTGTGCCCGTTTACCGCTACGGCTTCCGGCCCTACGCCGTCGCGCGGCCCGGGATCAGCATCAACATCGGCACCGCACCGAGGTTTTACGGCCGACCATTCTATGGCTATGGTCGAAGCTTTGGTTATGGACGCGGATTCGGTTACGGACCCGGCATTCGAATCGGGTTTTAGAATTCGCGTGGGGCAAGGATGTCCTAGGGCGCAAAGTAAAGGATGTGCTAGAGCGTTATTGTCCGTGTATTTGAATCGCGCAGCGATGGCAGGCTATAGCCCCGGACGTCAGCCGCTGGTATATCAGTTTACGGACTGGTTTACACCTTCGTGCATGATGGCCTCGTCCATCAGCGCTATCCTTACAATTGGGTGCCGAAAAAGGGGTATTGGAAACGCCTGGTGCAGGCCCACAAACTCCACCACGCCACCACCTGTAAAGAAGGTGCGGTCAGCTACGGTTTTGTCCTCGCACCGGATCCGCAAAAACTCAGGATCAGACTACGGGAGCTTAAAGCCGC
>JBCCRW010000247.1:0-8909 GCA_039201055.1 Planctomycetota bacterium
ATTGGTTCATCGCCCGGATGTGCAGGTAGCCAAGCTTCCCATCGGACCACTGGTCGACCTTTTTGCGGTTGTATTCCAACCAAGCTCCGTACAACTGGGAACGCACCAACGCGTACGAGACCGGCCGAATGACGACAACCTTTTCGGGGTCGTCCAGTTCTTCGGCGTCATCGTCGGAATCTTCCTTGGCGTCATCGTCGGAATCTTCCTCGGCGTCATCGTCGGAATCTTCTTCAGTGCCGTCGTCGGAATCTTCCTCGGCGTCATCTTTTCCCGCCTGATCTTTGTCCGCCTCATCCTTTTTCTCTTTGGACGGGTCGTCTTTGGATTCGTTCGCGTCATCCGATTCATCGGATTCCGATTCGGAATCATCATCATCTTCCTCGGGTGCTTCATCCGGTTCGTCCCGGTCGGCGTCCTTGTCGGGGTCCGATTCTGACGGCAGCACCACCAAGCGGATGTCGCGGTCCAAGCGGCCGTTAAGGACCCTTGTCAAATCCATCGCGATGTCGACTTCGACACCGTCGATGCTGATGATCACGTCACCGGGATTCAATCGCGAACCGGCCTTATCGGCCGGGCCGCCGGGAATCACGTCGCGAACCTTCAATCCCGGGCCTTGGAAGGATGCATCGAAACGAACGCCCAAATGTGCGGTTCGATCGTTCCAATCTTGCCCAGAATCGTAGCGCGTGGTGCCGCGTGGGTAAAAACCGTTGTGCGATCCGTTCAGCTCGCCCAGCATCAATTGGATCAATTCCCCCAGTGCCGCCGGTCCCGGAAGTTCGGCCGCCAAATCGCGATACTTGCGACGCACGGCCCCCCAATTTCGACCGCCGGTTTTTGCGTCGTACCAACGATCACGCATCGTTCGCCAGGCGGTATCAAATCCCGCCTGCAACCACTGGCCGCGATCGACAATTTGATTGGCTGAAAACGAATATCGTTCGACGGAATTGCCTTTGACCAATGCCGGCGTACCGGAAACATTCATCAACAAACCGCCGGCCTTCTTGGTCCAAGCGATCGTCGCGCCCGTCGTCGACGAATATTTTTTGGGTCGCAGGTCATCCGGGAAAGTGACGGTATACAAACCCCGATCGCCATCAATGCTGGCGCTGAAGGCCAACTTTTTGCCATCGGGGTCCCAAATCAGCGACCGTTCGGAGCTGTCGGGGATGCGGATCGAACGCAGTCGTTCGTGCAGGTCGTCGAAATCGATGACGATTTTTTCGTCATCCCCGGCCTTCGAATTCTTCGCACCCTTAGCCTTCGCGTCGTCGTCGTCATCGGCATCGTCGCCTTTGTCCGTATCGCCGCGTTTCTTTTTCATTAACGCCAGCGCCTCTTCAAGCTCTCGCTCGCGGGACGACTTGTCACGTTCGTCGTCCTGCAACCAGACGTAGTAGATGTCAATTTCCTCATCGACCCGCCGACCGGTGAAGGCCAGCAGCTTGCCGTCGGGCGAAAAGCGTGGCGAGAAATCATCGTCGGGGTGGCGCGACACGTTGTACGGTTTGCGTTTGCCTTTTGCATCGACGATGAACACGTCGTTGTTGAAATCATCATCGCTTAACGAATAAGCGACCCAGCGGCCATCGGAGGAAATGTCATAACTGGGTGCGGCGAAACTGCGGGCCAGCAGTTTGCGGCCCTTGCCGTCCAGGTCGGTATGCACCAAATCCCCCAAACCGCGAACAAAGAACAAACGCTTTCCGTCGGGTGACAACTTTAGATTGGATTCGACATCGGCATCGTCGGTGACCGCCGTGATTTGGAAGGAATCATTTTGCCACCAGTACAGATCCTCGTCGCCACGAGTGACTTTATGAATGTCGACTTGGCCGTCGACATCGGCGGTCAAATAAATATGGCGTCCATCGCCTGAAAACACGGGCGACGATTCCCAGCCCGCCGTCTGGGTGACCCGCTTGGGTTCACGCAACTTGGTGTCCATCACCCATAAATCGCCGCCGGCAATAAAGGCGATTTCCAAGCCGTCTTCGGTAAATGCAGTGTCATCGGCGCGGCTGATCGAACGGCGGATTTCGTCGTCGCGTGCCGAATCGATCGGCGGAAGGATTCGAACTTTTTTGGGTGCCGGTGGTTCGTCTTCAAAGTCCAGCGGCATTGTGTAAACATCAAACAAGTGCCGAAACACGACCGTCGAACCATCCGCCGATACCGAGGGATAAACCACGCTTTCGGCTTTGAAGTCGGTCAACGCCGTGATCTTTCCCTCAAAGGCCGTTAACGCGGATTCAGGCTGGATTTCGTCGCCAACGGGTACCGAGGGGGATTCGTCATCGAAGTCAAAGCGGCACAATTCAAAGCCGTGCGAATGGCCGCGTGTGAACACAAAGGCGTCTTCATTGCCGATCCAACGTGGCCAGCGGCAATCGTAGGTTTCGCTGATGACCAAACGGAAACCGCCGGTTTCCAGATCGAGCATCCAGATTTGGGCGCTTCGCGGCCCGTAGTAGCCTTTCCGCCACCAGCGTTCGCCCTCGCGAACAAACAAAACGCGTTTGCCGTCGCCGCTGACTGACGCGTCGCTGGCGTACGCATCCGCCAAGACTTCTTCTTTCTGACGCTCGCTTGTCGAAACCCGAATCAATCGTTCCGGCTTTCGCCAAAAATGGTCTCTGGATCCTGTCGTCAGCACATCTTCGTTGCCCGGAAACCAATCCTGAAGTGCATAGCCTTCGCTATGAAAGGTGGTCTGCTTGGGCGTTCCGCCTTTGGCCGTCATGCGGTAGACGGCGTTTTGCCCGTCGCGATTACTGATGAAGGCGATGGATTCGCCGTCGCGTGAAAACAGGGGTCGGCGGTCGGTCGCCGGATGCGTCGTCAAGGCCCGGGCGCGGCCGCCCCGGGTGGGCACGGTCCACAAATCCCCGCCATACGCGAACACCATTTTTTTGCCATCCGGCGACAGCGATGGATCTTGAACCAAGCGCAACGGCGCGTCTTGGCCGCCGGCCGAGTTTGGGGCAAAACCCAGCAGCAAAAACGAGACGATGGCGGAGCCAATGACAAGATGAGGGCGAGGATGGGGGTTTCGCATCAATAAAATTGCCGGCGAGGGAACGGGTGGATTTTGCCTAAGTGTGCTTGGGTGGCAAATGGAATTCAATCCAAACGCGGGCGGCGACCCCCGTTTTGATACGGCGACTCCCGATTTGACACTGTGACCCCGGTGTTGATCGGGAACAAAGCATCAATGTTTGTGTTGATGGAAGTCGCCCGAGTAGGGCACTCCGTCGACGACGCCCGTTAGCGTGCCGGCATAATCACCCGCGACCACCAGGTTTTCGTCCGATCCGATAAAACGTGACGAACGTCCCTCGGGATCGCCCTCCTGCGGGTCCGCGGACAGCACCAATTGCAATTTTGGATTCGACATCGACAACTCGATCGTCTCCGCGTCGATTGGCACCGAGGTTTTTTCATCACTTCCGAGAACATAAACCGTCGCCTGCTTCTGTTCGCGATCAATCGTGAATTCGACATGAAACTTCCCGCCGCCCCAGTCGGCAACGACGCCGTCGTGTGGGCCCGCACCATGGGCATGATGCCCGCTTGAATGGTGATCGTCGTTTGATGCTTGCTGATCTCGCGACTCCGCGCTCGCGCTAGGTTGCGAATCGGATTCATCACGCGAACATCCGGCCAAGCCAATCATCAGCGTCGTCAACGACGCCAGCATCAACGCTTTCATCAATCAATCCTCTTCGTAAACGGGTCCAGGCGACTGGCTTTCAATCGCCGCGCGGTTGAACTTAAAAAACAGTCCGGGATGAATCAGGAACTCACAAAACGTCGACGTGATCAAACCGCCCAGGATGACCGTCGCGACGGGATACAGGATCTCGCGTCCGGGTTCCTGTCCGCCGATCACCAAGGGGATCAAACCCACACCGGCTGTCAGCGCGGTCATCAACACCGGGGCCAGGCGTTCCAAGCTACCACGCAAGATCAAGTCGGAACTGAAACTTTGTCCTTCTTCATTGATCAGGTGAAAGTAATGGGTCACCAACAGAATGCCATTGCGGACCGCGATGCCGCCCAGCGAAATGAAGCCGACCAGGCTCGCGACGGTTAGGTTTTGACCGGTCAACACGAGCGCGAACACACCGCCAATCAGCGCGGTCGGCAATGCATTGAGAATCTGCAACACCACGCGGATGTCGGGAAAAAGAACCAACAACACCACGAAGACGCCGATTATGGATACTCCGGCCAGCAACAGAATTTGTTGCGTTGCACGACGGCCGCTTTCAAATTGCCCGCCGTATTCGACATAGTATCCGACCGGAAGCGATACGTTTTGGTCCAGCCGTTTTTGGATCGCGCCGACCGCACCGGCCAAATCACGGCCACGGGTATTGCACCGAATGACGATTCGCCGCCGACCGTTTTCTCGATTCACCGAATTGGGCCCCGCTCCCTCGCGGATGGTGGCGATTTCACGCAATTCGATTTGCCCGCGTTCGGTTTGCCCTTCCGCGTGTGGCAGATCGATGCGTAATCGTTCCAAATTTGCATAGTCCGTGCGATATTCTTCCTCCAGCCGGACCAGTAAATCGAATCGTCGCTGGCCGCGAATGATTTGCGAAACGACCTCGCCCTGCAGTGCCGTTTGCAACACATCGGCAACGTATCGCCGGGTCAGCCCGTGCAATGCCAAGTCATCGCCACGAAGCTGAATATGCAGTTCCGGGGTCATCCGAATCGGTTCGATGATTGGCGGAGTGATTCCGGGAACATCGTCGATGGACAACTTGATTTGCTGGGCCACGGCAAGCAATTCGTCCAGATCGTCACCATGGACCTTGATCGCAATTTGGGCATAGACACCCGAAACCATGTGGCTGATCAAGTGCGCCAAGGGTTGCTCGACTTCGATATCGACGCCAGGAACGTCTTCGTTGATCCGTTGCAACAATTCATCCAGCACTGCATCGCGCTCGCGCCGGACATTCGGATTCATGCTCAGGATGTATTCACCAAAGTTGACTGGCGATGCGTGTTCATCCATTTCCGCGCGGCCGGTCCGCCGGACAAAGTTCAAAATCTGGCCGTCGGGGTTGGCCGGACATTGCTTCATGGACAACAAGACTTTGTCAATGTTTTTGGAAACCAGATTCGAAGCCTGAAGCGAAGATCCGGGCGGCATCGTCACGTTGACCTGAACGCTGCCTTCGTCGAAGGCCGGCAAAAAGTCGCGGCCGAGTTGCGAAAGTTTTAGCGCCGCGAGGGCAACAAAGATCCAGGTGATGATTAGCAGGCTGCCCGGCATCGCCATGCTGAAGCGAATCAGCGGCGTTGCCAGCGTCTTCAGTGCTCGCAGGACAAGCCCGTCGGTCGAACGATGGGTCGCGGTGGACGAAGGCAACAGGTACGACGACAACACTGGCGTGACGGACAGCGATACCAGAAACGAAGCCAAGATCGAAACGATGTACGCCAGCCCCAACGGAGCGAACAAACGGCTTTCGACCCCGGAGAGCGCGAACAGTGGCAGAAAAACCAGGATCACGACCGCGGTGCCAAACAAGATCGGACTGCGAACCTCCTTGCTGGCTTGGTAGACGACATGCAGGGACGATTCGGAATGTTGCAGGGACGATTCGGAATCGGATGAAAGATTCGCTTGTTTCAAACGGCGAAAGATGTTTTCAACATCGACAATGGCATCATCGACCAATTCGCCCAGCGCGACGGCGATGCCGCCCAGGGTCATCACATTGATGGTCAATTCCGATCCGCTGATCCAGCTGACCCCGCGAAACACCAGCACCGTGATCGCCAACGACATGGGGATCGCGGTCAAGGTGATGAACGTGGTGCGAAAATTCAGGAGGAAAAGAAACAGCACGATGATCACCAGAGTCGCCCCAATCGCGAGCGCTTCGGCGACATTCCAGATGCCTCGGTCGATAAAGCTCTTCAGCCGAAACAGTTCCGAGTTGATCAGGATGTCCGGTGGCAGCGACGCTTCGACTTCCGCAAACGCGGCGGCAACCTGGTCGGTCAATGCGCGCGTATCGACATGCGTTTGCTTGACGATCGTGAAAACAATTCCGCTGCGGCCATTGACGCTGCCATCGCCGCGCTTCTGCTGCGGGCCTTCGACAACCCGGGCGACCTGCTCGATCAAGACGCTGCGTTTGGCCCGGCGAACGACGGGGACTTTCTTCAAGTCCTCCAACACGTCCGGCGACGCCGTCCCGAGCCGTCCGAGGATTCGAATCGGACGCTCGGTCTCGCCGGTGATTGCGAACCCACCGCTGGTGTTGATGTTGCTTTCCCGCAGGGCCCGTTCGACGTCCTGGACCGTGACGTCGTATTCAAGCAGGGCGTTGGGGTCTAGCAAGATTTGATATTGCTTGCGATCACCACCCTGCATAAACGCTTCGGCAACGCCGGGCACCTTCAACAAACGCGGGCGAATGATCCAGTCCGCGATCGTTCGCAATTCCAACATTTGTTTGGCTTCGCTCGGAAATTCGACAACGTGTCGTTTCCCGTCAATTTCCAGCGTCGCGACCCGATTCGTCGTTGCCGCAAGCGTTCCCGATCGCGGTGGCGGTTCGTCGCGCCGCCGATTATCGCTTTCCACGCCGATGACTTTGCAGCCGATGACTTTGCAATCGACGCGTTCCCATTGGTCGGGACGACGACGGTTTTTGACTTTGTAGACGACGACGGAATCCGCTTCGCCCGGCGGCGCCATTTCGGCGACCAAACCGGCCGTCTCGATCGGTGACAACGTCTCGATCGGTGACAAGGGCCCACCGCGGGGCCCTTTTTGCCGGTAGATTCCCGCCACAACGATTTGGCCCATGATCGATGACGGCGGTGTCATCTGCGGCCGAATGCCCGTTGGCAATCGACCTTCCAACGTCGACAGTCGTTCGCTGATGGTTTGACGAGCCACGCGAACTTCGGTCGCCCAGTCAAATTCGACATACACGACGTTTAGCCCAGCGGTCGTCTGGCTACGGACCGCACGCACACCGGCGGCGCCCATCAACGCGATCTCCAGCGGCTGCGTCACCAGCGCTTCGACCTCCTCGGTCGCCATCCCCGGCGCTTCGGTGATGATCACCACGCGGGGACGGTCCAGGTCGGGAAAGACATCGATCGACAACTGCGTCGCGGTATAGGCACCGTACGCCAACACCATCACGCTGCTCAGAAGAACCAACGCTCGATTGCGAAGCGACGTGCGGATGATGAAATCAAGCATCAGGGAGAACGTTCAATGACTCCCGTGCACGGTGCCATCGGCGTGAACGTGGAACCCGGGCTGATCCCCCCGCGCCGATTGCGATTTCATGATTCGATACAACGACGCGCCGGCGTTTTGAGCGATAAAGGTTCCCGGTGTGATGCTACCGTCGTTGGCGATCACCACCGAGCGACGATCTTCATGGAGGATATTCACGGCGATCGCGTTAAACAAATCGCCGTTTTGACGAAAAACATAGGCGTCGGGCCCCATTCGCGCGATCGATTCGGTGGGCAGCACAAAGATGTCTTCAAGACATTCGACGGGCACATGGATACGCGTCCGTTGACCCGGTCGAAAACGCCATACGAGAAAACGCTCGCCGGCATTCACAAAGCGACGCGATTGATTTTCCAGCGGAATGAAAAAGTCGAATGTGCGACTTTCGGTATCGATAGAATTGGAAAGGTGACGGATTTGAAATGACTGCTTCAAAGGCGACCACATTTCCACATCGTCATCGGCAAATTCAATCTCGATCTCACGGGATTGCTGGGCCGCTTGCTCCAGTTGACCGGCTTCTCGTTTGAACGCGTGCCCGACGACATACAATCGTTGATGATTTGCGAGCGCGGCGATGCGTTGACCGGCCGCAACGGTTTGCCCCAATTCCGCATCCAACGACTGCACCTCGTATTCAAACTTGGCATCGCCCTTTTGGTCGCTGCCCAAATCACCGCCCGCATCTTCACGCGCAACGCCGCTTGTATCGTCCGCAAGGCTTTCCGCCGGTGGCGGCGCGACAACGTCGACTCGCGAGACAAAATCACCCGTGGCGATCCGATCGACTTGTCCGGGCGACAATCCGCGATTGAGCAATTCTTGTCTTGCCGAACGAGTCAGCGTGCGTTGCCGCTGGACATTGTTTCTCAATTCGATCAATTTTGCTTTTGCGATTCCGCCCGAGCTGGCAACGCCTGATAGCCGGGCAATCTCCTGTTGCAGACGTGCGATTTCGTCGGACGCTTGAAACAATTGGTTCTGGGTCGCCTGCAAGTACTCGCTGAACAGTTCAATCGTTACGATTCGTTCCCCAGGGCAAACGGTATCGCCGGGAAAGACATGGATCGCGGCGATCGAACCGACCGCCGGGGAAGTGACGCCACGATCTGAAATTCCAGGCCGATCGGCCACGACACCCGGGATCATCGAAGTTCGCCAAAAATCCGTCGGTCGCATCGCCCGGACGCGCAGCCCAAGATTTTTTCGGGCCTGTTGGCCCAATTCCAAAACTTCCAGCGGTGGCCGCCGCGGCGCCGGTTGCACGAGCGGGTCGTCGTTATCGACTTGCGAGGTCGCAAACCGTTCACGCATCACCCACGCGCCGGCAAGCACGGCGAGCACCAGCACCGGTCCAAACAAGACTTTTAGCCCATTCAAAATACGCATGGGCGATCGTTCGGCTGGAGGACTTGGTGCAAAATCATGTTGCCGAAACATCATTGGCGGGGACACGAATGATTCTGGCAAAAACTTTTGTGTCGCTTGCCGCTGTGTTGGAATGCGATAGCGATGCTTCGGATTGATCCAACAAACAAATGTGCTTGAAGATCTTGGCCACCGAGTCGTCACTCGGGTTGCTGACGAGCGTTTCCGGATCGCCCGTTTGTAC
>JBCCRW010000248.1:0-8907 GCA_039201055.1 Planctomycetota bacterium
CTTTACCGATCGAGTCGTCTTGGTACTTGATGGTGATGAAGCCGGACGCAAACGCGCCGACGAAGTGCTGGAAAATTTTGTCAGCAGCGATGTCGACCTGCGAATCTTGACGCTGCCCGATGACAGCGACCCGGCCGACTTCCTGGCCAAGCATGGTGCCACGGAGCTGAGCGAACAGGTCAAATCAGCCCCCGACGCGCTGGACCACAAACTCGATCGCCTGACCGCACAAATCGATCCACGACGCGATTCCCACGCCGTCGCCAAAGCCGCCGACAAAATGTTGAAAATCTTGGCGGCCGCCCCAGACGGCTTGAAGATCGACCAGATCCTGTTACGAATGGCCGATCGGTTGCACTTCGACACCGCACGACTGCGTCGACGGCTGGAGCATTTTCGTCAGCAGCGGACACTTTTTTCACGAAACAAACGCCCCGCCGCCGGACCCCGCCAGTACGCCAACCCGCCGTCGGACCCCAACGCCGCATTCGACATTGCGGTCCAAGCCGACGACGCATTCTCGGGGCCCACTGGATCGGACGGAATCACCGGATCGTCGGGTACCCTTGGTCCGTTCCACGCGATGGCTCCGCTGCAAACTGGTGCACCCACACATGCCCATTCGCCAGAACACTTCTTCGACCCGCCGCACGCGGGCGTGCCCGCCGCACCCCAGCTCACGCCCCTGCGCGGCATCGATCTGGAATGTTTCGAAATCATTTTCAGCGATCTCGATTTGGCGGCCACCTCCGTGGAAACGATCGATCCGGAATGGTTGGATTCCATCACCGCCAAAATGCTGTTTTCGGCTTTGCAGGGCCTCGAACTTGCCGGCCACGAACTCAGCGGCCAAGCCGTGATGACGTTGATCGAAAACCAAGAACTCAAAAATCATCTGTCATCGGTTCTTGACCGCATCGATTCTGATTCGTCGCCCGGTGACGAAACACCTCAACAACGCTACGCCGCTCTGATGCAACGATTTGCCCAGCGTCAGTGGCGCCGGCAACAGGATCAAGTCGCCGCGCAACTCGAATCGGCGGAACTTGACGAGACCGCCGAACTCGAAGCCCTCCAACGACTCTTTGAACAGGAACGACAGCGCCAATTGGAGCGAAAGACATGACCTGATTCAAAGTTGTTTAGTTTTTCATCAATCGATTCGAACGATCCGACCCAGACCCCCAATTTCTCAAAACACGAGGTTTTGTGATGACCGTGATGGACCACCAACTGTCCGCATTGATCGCCGCCGGCAAAGAAACCGGTACCCTGACGTTCACCCAAGTCGGCGAGTATCTGCCCGACGAAGACACGCACTCGCAAAAGCTGGAACGCTTGGTGCGTTATCTGGAACGCCACGACATTGAATTGATCGATGACCCGGCCGCACTACCGGCCGCCGAGCCCGCGGATCTGCCCCGCGATTTGACCGGCGGGTCCGAAGGGGTCCGGTACAGCGAGGATCCGATCCGCATGTACCTGAGCCAAATGGCGGAAATTCCACTGCTTTCACGTGACGAAGAAGTCGCGCTGGCAAAGAAAATCGAATTGTGCCGCAAGCGTTTCCGCCGGACGCTCTTGGAATCCGATTACGCCCTGCGTGCGACCACCGAAATCCTGCACCGCGTCCACGATGGCGAACTGCCCTTTGATCGCACCATCAAAGTTTCGCTGACGGAAAATTTGACCAAGGAAAAAATCAGTGCCCGGATGCCGCACAACCTCGCCACGCTGGATCGGTTGATCATGGGCAATCGCGAGGATTTTGACATCCTGACCAGCCGCAGCATGTCGTCGCGTTTGAAGGCCGAAGTTCGCAAGCGTTTCATTCGCAACCGCCGCAAGGCGCTGCAGCTTGTCGAAGAATTGTCGTTGCGAAGCCGCCGCGTCGTGCCGCTGTTGGGTCAATTGGAAAACATCAGCGGGCGGATGACTTACATCCGCGAACGTCTAAGCGAACTGGGCAGTGACGCGCTGAGCCGTGACGAGGCGTCCGACCTGCGTCAGGAACTTCGTGAATTGATGCGTGTCACCCAGGAATCACCGACCTCGCTTGCCTCACGCATGGAAAAAGCGCGGCGGTACTTCGATCAATACGAATCGACCAAGCGAGAATTGTCCAACGGCAACCTGCGTTTGGTCGTTTCGATCGCCAAAAAGTATCGCAACCGCGGGTTGTCATTCCTGGACTTGATCCAAGAGGGCAACACCGGATTGATGCGAGCGGTCGACAAGTACGAATACCGACGCGGATTCAAATTCAGCACCTATGCGACATGGTGGATTCGTCAAGCGATCACCCGCGCGATCGCCGATCAAGCACGCACGATCCGAATCCCCGTGCACATGATTGATGTGTTAAGCAAATTGCGTCAGGTGCAAAAGCGTCTGACCCAGGAGTTGCATCGCGAGCCCAGCTACCAGGAAATCAGCGATGCATCCGAAGTGCCGTTGGAGGAAGTCCGCCGCGTCATGGACATCGGCCGGCACCCGGTCAGCTTGGACCGTCCGGTCGGCGAGGGCGAGGACAGCAGCTTCGGTGAATTCATCGAGGATGACGATTCGCTCAATCCGGTGCAAACGGCAGCCAGCGGAATGTTGCGTGGCAAAATCGACGATCTACTCAAGACCCTGACCTTCCGCGAACGAGAGATCATTCGCCTGCGTTACGGTCTGGTGGACGGGTACAGCTACACCCTCGAGGAGTGCGGGCGGATCTTCAAGGTGACTCGGGAACGAGTCCGGCAAATCGAAGCCAAAGCGGTCGCCAAGCTGCAAAGCCCTTCGCGAAAAGAGCGTTTGGAGGCGTATCTGAAGGCCGCGTGACAAAGTAGCTCGCCTCTCCGAGGCGAAGACAGGAAAACAGTAGCCCTGCCTCTCCGAGGCGAAGACAGGAAACGCCTCGGAGAGGCGTGCTACTTTGGCGAATCCCACTCGCTCGAGTGCCGAAGGCACGGCAGATTGTGGCCCGGACTTACGTCCGGGGCTTTGAGCTGCCATCGCTTTGCGATTAAAAAGCAAGCAACACCGATGGCTACTTGCTGTGACGCCTTCGGCATCGATTTGCTCATCTTCCCAAGCTGCTATGCTATGAGCCCGGGGCCGGCCGGCATGTACGGCCGGTTCGCCACCCCGGTCCCGCCTGCATCCGATCGGACCAAATTTCTGGTCACCCACCTTCGATGTCAATTTCCGCATTTCTCGTCCCACGCGTGCTTCGCTTGTGCGCCATCGCGTTCGTGTCAACGCAAGTGTGTTGGGCCCAACAAACGGACACATGGCAAACGGACACGCAGCAAGAAGAATCACAGCAAGCTCAATCACCTTCATTCGCGGAATTGAAGACTTCGGGGCTGCAACGATCGCGTTTCAAGGCGGTACCGGACCCAGCGGCTGAAGTGGACGTCGGCATCGACGTCGTTTCACCGCAGCCCGACACGAAAGGCTTTGATTCCAGCATCAAAAGTTTGCTCGACCGGCACTGCGTGGATTGCCACGGACCGGACACGGTGGAAGGAAACATCCGTATCGATACGCTGGACGCCGATTTGATCCACGGCACCGACACCCAGTGGTGGTCGGAGGTGTTTGCCGTGGTCACCAACGGCGAAATGCCACCGCCGGATTCCAGCGATTTGTCCGATGCGGAACGCGAGCGTCTGGTCACCTGGTTGTCGGTCGAATTACAACGTGCATCGCGGGTACGTCAACGCTCGGGCACGCGCTCGGCGTTTCGGCGTTTGACCAACTATGAATACAACTACGCCCTGCAAGACTTGCTCGGCCAGCCCTGGAACTTTGCCAAGGATCTGCCGCCCGAAGCACGCACCGAGGAAGGCTTTGAAAACAGTTCGGACCGGCTGCATTTGTCCGTTTCGCAGTTGGAGACCTATCATCGCATCGCCCGCAATGCGTTGCGGCGTGTGACCGCGAGTGGGCAAAGGCCGCCGACACGTCACTGGAGTATCTCGGCTCGGGATGCGGCCGAGCGAGAGTGGGCACGACAGGACACGCAAATTCACTCGCTTGAAAAACGCCTGCGTAAGCAACCAAAAAAACTCGCCGTTGAACTGGAGCGATTGCGAGAAAGGTTCGAACCTCATGACGGCCAAGCTTTTTTCTTGGACCCGTCCGGCCAGCGGAAGGCCGTCGCGACTTGGAAGTACCACGGGGCAAAATTTGCTTTTGCACCCCGCGAAGTCAAAGGCAACGCTTCCCAGCAAAACGATTGTGTCGCCGTCTTGCCCAACGGCCGGAATTCGAAACTGATTTTTGAACTTGGCAACCAACTTCCCGATGAAGGCACGATGCGGGTCGCCGTGCGGGCGTGGCGAGACGATTCCGAATCGGATGACCTACCCAGCTTGCAATTGCATTTTGGTTGGCAGGCCAGCAACGAAGGGCGGGCGTTACTGCGAGTCAGCAAGGAAGACGTTTCGGTGACCGGGCTTTCGGACCGGCCGCAATGGATTCAGTGGGACGTGCCGCTGGGTGAAGTCTATCCCCGCAATTCAGTGCGTAAAACGTCGCCGATGGGGGCCATGCCCAGTCCGTCCGAATACATCAAGCTGGTCAACAGCGCGGTGTCGAAATCCGTCGTGCATGTCGATCACGTTTTCGTTTCGGCTCCCGTCTACGACCAGTGGCCACCGGAATCGCACCGCCGAATTTTCTTTGCCGATGACGCCACCCGTGACGAAACGTCCGTCGCCCGGGAGATCATCACCACGTTCATGAAGCGTGCCTGGCGACGAAACATCTACGAAGATGAAGTGCGGCGAAAGCTGGCATTGTTTGAAACGATGCGTTCGACCAGTGATGGCTTCGAAGAAGCCGTCCTGGAGGTTCTTGCGGCCGTCCTGTCGTCGCCAAATTTCTTGTATGTCCACAACGCGGGTCGCGAATCCGACGCGTTCGCGTTGGCCAGTCGATTGTCGTTATTTTTGTGGTGCAGTGTTCCCGATGATGAACTTGTTAGCTTGGCATCGAGCGGGCGATTGACCCAGCCCGATGTAGTGGCTGCTCAAATCGATCGCATGCTTGCCGACCCACGAAGCGATCGCTTTATCAAGCATTTCGTACACCAATGGCTCGACCTGGAATTATTGGAATTTCAGAATTTCACGCAGCACCAACGCGGATTTGACCCGCTGTTGAAGGAGGCGATGCTGCGGGAAGCACCGGAGCTGTTTAAATTCATCTTACGAGAAAACGCGAGCGTTCTGGACTTCCTGCACTGCGACTACGCCATCGTCAACGAGCGGCTAGCTCGCCATTACGGATTGCCAAATGTCAAAGGGAATCATTTTCGCCGCGTGCCGCTTGAACCTCATCACCGGCGTGGTGGATTGTTGACGCAAGCGGGAATCCTGGCGATGAATTCGGATTGGCCGGATTCGCATCCGCTCAAACGCGCCATTTGGCTTCTCGAAAGCGTGCTGGCAGACCCTCCGCCGCCCCCGCCGCCGGCGGTTCCGCAAATCGACTTGGCCGATCCGGCGATCGCCAAAATGTCATTGAAAGAACGTATCGAGGATCATCGCAATCACGCCGCGTGTATGTCTTGCCATGTCAAAATCGATCCTTGGGGAATTGCATTTGAAAATTACGATGCGATGGGTCGGTGGCGGCAAACGATCAAGGGCAAGCCGGTCGATGCCAGCAGCGAATTGTTCAACCACCAAACGCTTGACGGTATGGATGGTCTGAAGCGATTCTTGTTGCAAAATCGCCAAGACCAATTCGTGCGTGCGACGGTTTCAAAACTGTTGACGTACGCCTTGGGGCGGCCTTTAACGTTTGCCGATCAAGCCGAAGTCGACGCGATCACTTCGCGGGTCCGTCGCGGCGGCGATGGGCTGAAAACAATCCTCCAATGCATTGTCCAAAGCGAACTGTTTCAATCCCGGGGAATCACGCCATGAATCGCTCCATCCAGCAACTTGATCGCCGGCGTTTTTTGCGTGGTAGTGGATTCGCGTTGGCTTTGCCGACCTTGGTTTCGCTTTCGCGTCAGCAAGCCTGGGGTGGCGATCCACTGCCCATTCCCAAGCGGCTGGCATGTTTCTATTTTCCCGACGGCGTGCCGATGCCGTTGCCCGACGATCCCGCCCACCGGGATTGGTCTTGGTTTCCGCATGGCGGGGATCAAGAGTTCCGGTTTTCCAAGTGCATGCAACCGCTGCAGGATCTGAAAAACGAAATCACGGTGCTGTCCGGTTTTTCGCATCCGAGTTCGCGAAACATCCACGGACACAATTGCGCCGACCTGTTTTTGACCGGGGCGGCCACGGGTGGTGGGGACCATGAATACCAGAACACGATTTCGCTGGATCAGGTTTATGCGAATCATGTCGGCCGGAAGACTCGCCTAGCGTCATTGGTGATGTCGACCGATGGGGGAACCGGCACGGCGCGGGGAACCCACACCATGTCGTTTGATCGCAACGGTCGCCCGATCCCGGCCATGCATCGCCCCAAACAAGTCTTTGATCAATTGTTTGTCAAAAGCGATGCCGGTTCGGCGCAACGCCTGGCGCGCAGCCGCAGTGCACTGGACGACATGCTGGAAGACGCGGTGCGTTTGCGAAAATCGCTTTCCAAGTCCGACCAACATCGGCTGGACGAATACTTGGATTCGGTTCGCCAAGCCGAGGTCAATGCGGAAAAGGCGAAGCACTGGTTGAATGCTCCGCTACCCAACGTCGAAGGTCACCAACTGGACCTGGAACTGACGACGGACGAGCCGCGTGCGTACCTGCGGACGATGTTCGAATTGATCTACTTGGCTTTCAAGACGGATTCAACGCGTGTGGCGACCTATCAAATCGGACGCGAAAACGGAGTCGGCCGCAGCGATCATTTGGCCCGGGCGGTCGGCTTCAACCTGGCCCATCAATTGTCACACGAAACCAAGAACCCCGACGGCTGGAAGAACTTTGGTTTGTATTGCCAATTTTTGAATGAGGAATATGGCCGTTTTTTGCGACGTTTAATGTAGACCCCCGAGCCGGCCGGTGATGGCAACATGCTGGACCATACGCTGGTGCTATTTGGTTCGGCGTCCAGTGCGTTTCATTTATCGCGAAACTATCCGTTGATTTTGGCCGGTGGCAAGAGCATGGGTTTGCGCCATAGCCGGTACATCAACCATGCGGGCACAAACTACCAGGGTGGCCCATGGCTGGGCAAACGTGAACCGTGGCAGGATCAGGCCAAGGGCGAGGACCTGCCGTTATCCAACTTGTTCGTGACGATGTTACAACGACTCGGCGTCGGGACAGACTCGTTTGCCGATAGCACCGGATCAGTCCACGAAATCCTGGCGGACAGCTAGCATCGCCCGAGGGTACGGGACTGGATATAAAGCCCATTTACCTCGGCGGGGTCGATGGCTTCTTTGCGAGCTTTACGCATTCTTGCCGCGTGTTCGTGATTGGGTTTTCAGAAAAATCACTGGGAACCAATCTGGCGGCCGTAGTGAGCAAAGGTGCCTAGGCGGCGACGCTAATCGTTGGTTGGAGCCGGCGATTGCGTATCGCCCCAGTCCGGATAGCGGTTCCAATCGGGAGCATCGGGTAGCAGTGGATCGGATGCCGATTCGCGATGCAGGTAAAAGTTGGTGGGTTTAAAGGCAACGCCTTCGCGAATCCGCTGGATCAATACATCGACCAGTGGGTTCCCAGGATCTCGAAGCTTGACGAGTCCGAGCATGCGTTGCACGTTGGTTCCGGAATCTGGATATTGCTTCAAATACGCTTCAATACCTCGAAATAGATAATCATCCGCGAAGTACTGGTAGCCGAAATCGTAATTGTCAACGTATCGCGCCGCTTGCCCCGCCAAGCAAGCATAAAGTCCGAACCGCCAATCCCCGTCGTGTCGGTCCGCTAGCCGCTTCGCGAACATAAAGCAGTCTTGGTGCGTTCCACCGCGGGAGACAGATCCATGTCTGACCATGGACAGAGGCAGGTATCGCGAGTGAGGAAATCGCGCTTCGTTCTCGCGAAAAATCGCATCGAGTTTGGGGAGGCCGGAAATGTTCGGTGCGACAATCCAGGACAGCATATGGAAGTGGCCGGGATTCGCATTGCCAGCGTCAATGATCGGTTTCAGCTTTTCGAGCACTGGACCCGCGATGTCTTGCCCGCGGTTGGGATCAAGCGTGTTTCGGTTTGGAGCGACTTTACGCTGCCAAATGCGGAATTCACCCCCAGCCTCGAAATTCTCTTTCCACCGCCATTTTGTAGCGGACGATTCATCGATTCCATCCACCCAACGTTTGAAACCTTTCACGCGGTCCTTTGAAAAGGTCCCCGCCGATTCACCTTTTGTGTCCCATTCAAATTGGTTATAGCCAATGTAGCCGGAAACACTGATAAACAGCCTGGCCAGCAGGTCCGAGCTGGATTCGGTTTGAATCGCGAATTCTTTTTCACCTAAAAATTCAAAAAGCACGACCAAATCATCAAAACGATCTTGTTGATAGAGCCTATCGACTCGATTCATGATTCCATTCTCGTCATGCGTAAATCCAGAAATCCAATCGATGCACTGGAGTTCGTCATTGATGAGCAGCAGCAGACGATCGCCAAAACGGTCGCACACCATTCGTTCGGGCATTTTTTTCAGCGGCCAGGGCAACGAACTGTCGCGGGAGTCCGGATCAATCTCGCACAAAATCGGCTGACGCTGTCCATCGTGAATGCGTTCCGCGATGGCCATCAGCGAATCGCTGTTCGATTCGTCGGGCGCATCGACGGAATGGAGTTGATGAAACCTCCAATAATTTGGAATGATATCCGTTGATTCGCTGGTTTGTTTGTTGGAATTTTTGGAAGACAGGTCGTGGAACCACAGATTGTTGCTGGAGCACACAACGGTGGATTGGTCGCTGATCGCTGA
>JBCCRW010000249.1:0-8876 GCA_039201055.1 Planctomycetota bacterium
CATCGGCACCGGCCCACGTGCCCAGATTCGCACGGGTCGCGTCGCCAGTGATCGCATCATCGAACAACGCTGGCACCAATGGTGCGACCAGATCCACCTGGCCCGCAAACTTCGCACCGCCGTCATGGCGCGAGTCACCGATGGCGAGGTATTCATGCAACGCGGCGACAACCCGCGATTGCAGCGCAGCCGGATCGAGCAAACGGTGACGCTGGACATCCAGCTTGTCGAATGCGATCGCTTTGAAAATATGTCGTCCGCCTGGATCGATGAAAAGCACGTTTCGGGCATCCGGTTCGACCGTTTTGGAAACCCGGTCGAATATGATTTGCTGGAATACCATCCCGGCGACACCTTCGGCGCGATTCGGCAATCATCGCCCGTCGACGCCGACGACATCATCCACTTATTCCGCAGCGATCGTCCCGGGCAGATCCGCGGCGTCAGTGAATTGACGCCCGCCATCCCGCTGTTTGCCAAGCTTCGCCGATACACCCTGGCAGTCATCATGGCGGCCGAGGTCGCGGCCGATCACGCCGCCGTGTTGTCGACCCAGGCGCCGCCGCTGACCGAGGACGGCGAATTCGATGGCGACGACGTGGACCCGTTCGATGCTGTCGAAATCGATCGCGGCATGATGGTTTCGCTGCCCCGCGGCTGGCGAATGGACCAATTCAAGCCCGAGCAGCCGACGACGACTTATGAAATGTTCCGCAACGCCATCCTGGCCGAGATCGCCCGCTGCTTGTGCGTGCCCTTCAATGTCGCGCTAGGTTCCAGCGAGGGTTACAACTACGCATCGGGTCAACTTGATCACGGTTCGTTCGACGATCGCAATCGCATCGAACGCAAGGACCTGGCGATCGAAGTACTCGACAGGATCTTCGGCTGGTGGCTGGATGAAGCCTCTTTGATCGAAGGCTACCTGCCGCCCATCGAAACGGGCCAGCAAATCACCGCACGCTGGTACTGGCCCGGCCGAACGCACGGCGACCCCGTCAAGCAAGCCAACGCCGTTAGCAAGCTTCGCGCCGACGGCCTGATGACCGACGAAGCCTATCTGTTGGGCGAGGGCATCGACCCCGAAGAGCATCACGAGCAACGCATCCGCCAAGCCCAGCGTGAAGCCGAGCTACTCGCAATCAGCGGTCCCGCTGCAACTGAATCAGTTAGCCGCACCGAATCTTCCGACCGGCAGCCCGCGAATACGCGGGCTCAAGCTACTGCCGCCGCCTAAGCGGCGATCTACCGGCTGACGCTCAGCCAACCCACCAACGAACAAGCACGCGATCCAGTCGCTTCTGGGCCGTATTCGCGCCGACATCGCCGCGGCGAAGTCGGCCGGCGCGTGCCTGCCCCATTTTGCCGCCGCCACACCTCGAGCCGCATGTCCAAGTGCCAACCCGAAACGCAAATGCCCGAGGCCAGTGAAGCATCGCCTTTGCTGATCGAATGCCAGGGCTTTGTAGATTCGGATCGCGATTGCGACGACCTGGTCGCAACGATCGAGGCGGCCGACGATGGCGACGACGCGAAGCCAACGTTCCGGGCTCGTGTTTACAGCGGCGATCGAATGCGGCCGCGATTCAATGGCTACGCGTCGCCCACGCCGGTGGTGATCGACCTGCAGGGCGTTCGCGTCGACCGACGCGGATCCAAGCTTCCGGTCTTGTACGCGCACGAACGCGGAACGCCGATTGGCCATACGTCACGAGTCGACGTCGGCACCTCGGCGATCACCGCCGAAGGCGTGTTGTCGGTTCCATCTGAGCGACAACGCGAAGTCATCGGTGCCGCCAAGAACGGCTACCGCTGGGCCGTTTCGGTGGGCTTCGAAGCCACCGAGCGCGAATTCATCACGGCGGGTGAAACCGCCATGGTCAACGGCCGCACCATGCGTGGGCCGCTGTACATCGCCCGCAAGGGCACCGTGAAAGAAATTTCACTTCTGTCCATCGGGGCCGAGGCATCCGCCGCGGCCACCGTCTCCGCCGCTTCTGGCGACAACGCCCCCCCTGCCCCCGGTTTGACTGTGGATAAAGACCTGCGTGATTACATCGAGGCCCAAGGTTTCGACGTCGACCAACTGAACAAGGACCAGGTCGAGTTTTTCGAAGCTTCGTTTGCCCAGTCCAAAAAAGCCGACGAACAAGACGGAGCACCCGAGACCCGGCAGGCCGCGACGCCGGGCGGCACCGATTCGATCGAGGCAACTGATCCTGATCCCGACCCGCTGATCGCCGAACGCAAGCGACGCGCCGACGAAGCGCGGCGGGTGCACGCGATTGACCAGATCTGCGCCGAATACAAAGGCGTCACGGCCAAGGCCGAAGATGGCACCGAGCAACCGCTGGACGTGGTCGCGATCGAGGCGGGATGGACGCCCGACCAAACCGAACTGCACGCGATGCGAGCCCGGCGGCCGCGATCGCCGGCGATTCACACCAGCGGCAAAGCCAAGACGCACACGCTCGATTCGATCCAATGTGGATTGATGCTGCGGGCCGGCGTCAAAATCGATTCCAGCGTGTTCCGCGGCTTCGATTCGATCGAAGCCGGAATGCCGGAATTCTTGACCAGCGACGTCAACAGCGAACGATTCCAGAAGGCCGCCGAGCAAGGCCGGAAGTTTCGCGGTGCATCGATGATCGAGGCGGCCGCCCAAGTCGTCGAATTGGAAACGGGCGATCGCCCGGTTGGAAAACGTGATTTGATCGAGGCCGCGTTTTCGTCCAACGCGGTGGCGAACTTGTTCGGCACCACTGTCGGCGCACGAACGCTGCAAACTTTCCGCGAAGTGCCTGACACGACCGCCGGCTGGACTCGGCGAACGACTGTGCCCGATTTCCTCGAGCACGACCGAGTGGGCCTGGACGCCATGGGCGGACTGAAACGAGTCCGCCGCGGCGATGAAGCCGAACACGCCAAGCGAAGCAGCAAGGGCGAAAAGGTCCAAGTCGCCCGCTACGGTTTGCAATACACGATCGACGAGCAGGACCTGATCGATGATCGCCTGAACCTCCTGGACGCGACGCCGCGACAAATGGGCCAGGCCGCCGGCCGGTTGATTCCCGAGTTGGTGTATTGGTTGCTGCTGTCAAACCCAACCATGGCTCGCACCGGAGCCGCCGCGTTCACTTCCGGCGAAGGCACGCTGCTTACCGCCGCCGCGTTTGGCAAGGCGTCGTTGTCCGCAATGATTAGCTCGCTGATGAAGCAGAAGGACGGCAACGTCACGCTGAACCTGACGCCGACCCACATCATCACCGGCACCGAATTGGCCGACGAAGTCGTCCAGCTGACCGGCTCGGCAATGTTGTCCAACGACAGCGGAGCGGGTGCCCGCAACCCGATGGCTCGCTATGGCCTGGCACCGGTCGCCGATGCCCGTATCAGCAACGGCGTCAACCATCCAGACACCGGCGTCCTGGCCGGCGGATCGACGACCGCGTTTTACATCGCGTCGACCGACGGCGATGGCATCGAAGTGCAAACGCTGGATCAGACCGGCGGCGTACCGATGACCCGCACCACCAACCTGACCCAGGGCAAGTGGGGCATTCACATCGATACGAAGTTCGATGTTGGCGCGAAGATGGTCGAAAACCGCACCTTCCGCCGCAACGCCGGGGCGTAAGCCAGCCGGCGAAACGATCGCCGCAAGATGAATCATTCGCGGCCGCCAGCCTTGGCGGCCGCTTCGCACCCTCCCAATCGTCCCCATCTGCACCGATTTTCACATGGCCATTTTGAACGCCCGCGTCCGCCTAAGCGACGGCCGCGAATACAAGCCCGGCACCGATGTTTCCGACATCGCATCGCCCGGCGAACTGGAGTCGCTTCAATCGGCCGGCGTTATCGGCGCACTCGAAGTCGAGCCCGACCAAGGCGCGGATCCAGAAGCGGATGACGACGACGATCCAAACATCGACGACGACGAAACGGAACTGGATGACGAGCCCGAAACGAAGGCCGTGATTCCGGACCTGAGCCTCGACGACGTCCGCCTGTCAGCCGCGGAAGACAACGACGACGTCGCAACCTTCCTGGACGATTACATCGTCGACGTACTGATTGACAGCGGCATCGATACCACCCAGGCCGTCGCCGATCGCATCGCTGACAAGACGCTGCAGGACATCAAAGGCGTCGGCCGCGCAACCGCAAAACGCATCGCGGATTTCATTGACGCGATCACGGTTTCGCTCGAGACCGACTGAGCCGTCCCCACCGCTCCATTACTCACCAGTCCGCCACTCATTAGCCCAATCGCATGATTCTTCAATTCATCAAAGGCCATTACTGCACATCCACCAAGGTCGCACCGCGGGACGTGAAGTCCGGCGAAGTGGTGATCTTCGGCAAGCATCCCTGCGTGTTCACCCACGACACCGCGTCGGGTGAGCAAGGCACCGTCGCCACGCACGGCGGCGAATGGGAAGGCGATCGCGGCTCCGTCGCCGTGACCGACGGCAACCCCGTCAGCGTCGATGCCAACGGCGACATCGCGAGCTCGGGCGAAAAGCTCGGCATTGCGACCAGCGTCGTCGGCACCACTGTCCGCGTGCTACTTGCGCCGACCGCCGAATAAGCCAGGCCGCCGAGTAAACCGGCCGGCAAAACCAAGTCCAGACCCACCCCGGCGACGGGGGCACACCATGACACGCATCACCAAGTCCGCCCTCGATCGCCGGGCCAAGCTGCTGGACGAACAAAAGCAGCTGGCCAAAAAGTCCTCCACCCTCCGCGACGAAATCAAGCGGATCGAATCGACCGCGGCGACCGACCTGGAATCCAGCGGCAAGTAATTCATCCGCCGCGGCGGCTACACGATCACCACCGAAGAAGGCCGCCTGGCCGTCAAGTGGAAACAGGAATTCACCGATCGGTGCGGCGTCGATGCCGTTGTCGAGGTGGAAGAAAACGCCACGCGGCCCAAAAAGCTGGTCATCACACCGCCCGCTAAGCAGGCGAAAAAGTGATCGCGTATCGCGTCCGCATCCATCGCGGCGAGAAAACGAAGTGGTTTCAGTGCACCGCCCGTAATCCCGATGACGCGACGTATCGCTTGTGGTGTCGCGGCATCTACCACCCTGACACCGACCGCATCGACGCGATTGTCCCGGTGAAGCCGGTGGCACTTCTCGAATGAGCGACATGCTTGCCGACGGCGCCAGCTTCCTGGCCGATTCATTCGCCCGGTACGGATCGCGGTCGATCACGATCGCCAACCGCCGCTCCGGTGCAACCATCACCATCGCCGACATCCCCGCAACGATCGGCCAAAGCGAACGCGACGAAGAAAACGCCGACGGCGTCCTGCGAAGAATCCGCACTCGCGATTTCATGGTCAACGTCGCCGACCTTGCAGACGCCGACGACGTCACTCAATACCCGCTTCGTGGCTGGATCATCACCGATTCGCTGGACAGCAAACGCTACGAAGTCGTGGCACTCGACGAGGCGAACTGGCACTACGTCGACAACAACAACCTGCGGATCCGCATTCATTCGGTCGCCATCGACGCCATCCCGTAACCCCGCCCATCATCCATGGCCCGTTCTGGCATCATCGCGATTTGTGACGCCGCCGCCGCGATGCTCCGCGACCACTCGTCGGATTCCAGCGACGAATTCATTCGTTCGGCGACCATCAAATCCGAACTGTTTCCGGCCTACCAGCAAAGCGAGCTGGAATCGCCAGTCGTCGACCTGCACCCGCTGCGTCGCGATTCGCGATCGGCAGCACGCGGGCCTTGGCAATACGACCCGGTCATCGCAATCGTCGCCCAGATGCAATGCCCGGTCACCGATGGGACCTTCGACAAAATCGCGATCGCAAATTTTGTCGCGCTGACGACCTGGGTCGACGAAACCATCCAGACCGTTTGCCGGCGTCCGGGCGTTTCGATCGCCGGCCACCAGTGGATCGAATCCCAAATCGACCCGTTCTATGACGGCGAAACGCTCAAGAGCGACCACATCCTCCGCTCGCTCTGCATGACCACGTTCCGCCGATTCGCCACCGCTTCCTGACCCGCCGACCGCCAACCCAGAGAATCCACCATGAGTGACATCGTGATGGGCAAGGATTGCGTCCTCGCCTATTTTCCAGCCGCTTCATTCGCTTCGCCGACGTATGCCGAAATCGAAAACGCCAAGGACGTTTCGCAGCCTGGTGTGACCAAAAATTCCGTCAGCCTGGCCAGCCGCGGCTCGGCCGGATGGGACCTGAAAGGCGCGGGCCTGCGGTCGATGGATTTGCAGTTTTCGTATCTGTACGAAGCCGGCGACGCCGTCGGTGGTGTCCTTCGCGACTCGTTCCTGAACGATACCGACCTTGGCTTCGCGGTCCTTAGTGGACCGGCCAACGGAACGTTCCCCGCCGGCATCACGCCTTACGACGTGGAAGGCTGGAAGTTTGTTGGCCAGGTTCTCGAATTCGCAACGACCGAGGACCTGGAAGACGCCAAGATGATCGACGTCAAGGTCGAGGCATCATTCTTCAAACTCAACGGTTCGCTAATGCTGCCCACGTGGGTGACGATCAGCGGAAGCAACGGATCAGGTTCTTAGGCCGCATCACGCCATGACACCTGACCAAGCCCGGCGGTTGATCGCGGACGCAATCAAGCGATGCAATCCCGCCGTCACGGAAATGAACGTCCAGCTGGACGTTCTCCGCGCCCTTATCCAGCCGGCCGCCAAGCCGGCATCGGCCAAGGCCAAACGCGGCTCATCAAAACCGCCCGCAAACAATGAGGCGAAAAAATGAAATCCTTTGTGGATACATCGGGACGGACCTGGTCGGTCGCCATCGGCGTCCCGGCCGTTCGTCGCCTCCGCGATGAAATGAACTTCGATGTTCTGTCGTTGCTGGATGACCAGTCCAAGCTGGAAATCATCGCTGCGGACCCGATGATCGCCATCGACCTGGTGACGTGCATCATCAAGCCGCAACTCGATGCCGCCGGCGTCGCCGTGGACGATTTTTTGAATGCACTCGGCGGCGAACAACTCGAATCGGCTACGTCCTGTTTGTTGCAGGCGATCGTCGATTTTTTCCCGGGGCCCCGCGGGGAACTTCTGCGGAAGGCGCTGCAACGCAGCCAGAAGTTCATCCAGGATCAAGATCAACAGATCAAGCAGAAGATCCAAAGCGGGGAAGTCGAACAAGCCATCGACGAAGCACTGGCCGCCGCGTCGACCGCTGGCAAGAGCTAAACGAGGTCATCGGTGCTGTCGGCTACTACGACGACAGCACCACCTACCGCGACCTACTCGAGCGACTCCGCGGCAAGCAGCTGTCCGAGTGGGATCACACGTCCACGCTGCTGGCAATGATTGCCAACGTGAACCGCAATCCCAAGACGCGTCCGCTACGCGCCGAAGACTTCCATCCCCTGCGGAAGCGCGAACGGTCCACGCTCAAGCGCAAGGACATCGCCGACATGCAGCCGGTGATCGCCGCCATCCGCCGCGACATGCAACGCAATGGTCGTCACTCTTAAAATCAAAGATCAATTCTTCGATCGGCCGAAGGTGCGAAACGCCGTCGATCGAGCGAAGAAGAAGAATCTATCCCGGGCGGGGGCATACGTTCGCCGCACCGCTCGGTCATCGATCCGCCCGGCGACCAAAAAGCAAAAGAAGCAACGCCGCCACCTGCAAAAGTCGCGACGGCGACGGCTCGGGCGCCACGACCCAACGATCAGCCGGCCGGGACGGCCGCCGCGGCGGCACACGCCGGGCAAACGCGGCATCCGCCTGATTCTCTTTGGCTACGACCAGGCGTCGGCTTCCGTGATCGTCGGTCCGGTCCGCTTTCAAACTTCCGGCAACAACGTCGCCCAGCTGCTCGAGCACGGCGGTTCCGGCTTCGTCGGCAGGGGCCGGCGAAAGAAGCGAGCCACCTACTTGCCGCGTCCGTTCATGCAGCCGGCACTCGAAAAAGAATCTTCCAAGTTCCCTGACCTGTTTCGCAATTCAGTCAAAGGCTAAACCGCGATGAGCACCACGGGAATTCGAGCCGGCCGCGCGTTCGTCGTGATCGGCATCGACGACAAGGTCACCGCGGCACTATCGCGGATTCAGAAGCAAGTGCGAGGGTTTGCCGATTCAGTCGGTGGCATCGGCCGCACACTCGCCGGCGTGGGTGCCGCGATCGCCACGCCCTTGGGATTGGCCACCGCAAGCTTCGCGTCCTTCGATGATGCGATGCGTGCCGTGCAAGGTGTCACCGGATCGAACGCGGCACAGCTGGAAAGCTTGACCGCGGTTGCTGCCGAACTGGGCCGCACGACTTCGTTCACGTCCACCGAGGTCGCGTCGCTGATGACCGAACTTGGGCGGGCCGGCTTCAACCCCAAGCAAATCGAGGACGCGACGTCGTCGGTCTTGGCGCTCTCACGTGCAACGGGCACCGATGCGGCAATCTCGGCAGGCATCATGGCGGCGACGTTGCGCCAGTTTTCAATGGACGCCAGCGAAGCGGCACGGGTTTCCGATGTTCTCGCCGCGACCGCAAACAAAACTTTCAACAGCGTCGAATCGCTCGGCGAAGCACTCAGCTACGCCGGCCCGGTCGCCAAGCAACTGGGGATGTCGATCGAGGACACCGCGGCGATGCTCGGGATGCTGGGCAACGTCGGGATCCAGGGATCGGCGGCCGGCACGGCATTGCGACGCATGGGCATCATCGCCGCATCATCAGGCGACCAGCTGCGCGAAGCCTTCGACGTATCGAACATCGATGCAGCCGGCAACATGCGGCCGCTGGTCGACATCATCGGCGACATCGGGCGCAGCATCCAATCGCTGCCGGTCACCGAGCAAGTCGAAAAGATGGAGCAGGTTTTCGGTTTGCTCGGAATCAC
>JBCCRW010000250.1:0-8841 GCA_039201055.1 Planctomycetota bacterium
TAAGCGAATCCACGGGTCCCGTGCATGCACTTTTCGATGCTGCAAGCCTTGAATGACCGCGAAGCGGTCAAAGACGGTAGCCGTGGGTAAGCAAGCCGAGCCTTGGCGAGAGCTTGCGTTACCTACGGTCGACGAGCGCGAACCCACCCATTTCGTGCCGCGATTGAGGCGTCCCGAACCGGGGGTGGCGTCCGGCTCGCTGAAGGCTCGCCGAACTGACCCCCGGCTACCGTCTGCGATGCCTCCGGCATCGGTGCCACCGACCCTCCGCGGAAAACGTTTCGGTACACGGACCCGGCTCCCGGCTGTCGCCGGAATCTCGGCTCAATTGCGCACGCGTGAGCCGAAGGTGTGGCGACAGCCACGCGTCGGGTCAGTTCACGCTTACTTCCGCGGAGCACGTGTCAGTGCAAGCACCCGGCTCCCGGCTGTCGCCGGAATCTCGGCTCACTTGCGCAGCGGGTGGGCCGCTGGCCGAGCTGTAAGCGAATCCACGGGTCCCATGCACGGAATCTGGACGGGGGCCGGTGACCTTGGCCTATAATCAGGGGTCCGTCGCCGCGTTGACGGCACCCCTCCCCCGACCTAACGGAATCCGGGCTTTCCCATGAATCCTGACCCCAATGACACCGGCTGCTGCCGATTCGCCAATTTGGCCCGCCATCGGCAGGCGATCGTGGGCGGTTTGGCCGTGTTGGTCGCCGGCGTAGTCACGATGCCATTGTTCGCTCTCACCACCGACGAGACCGCGAAAAACTCGGCCGACAAAAACCCGCGAACGACCAAAATGAACACTGACGATACCAAACTTGACGTCGCCACCAAAGAAACTGCCGCAGCGAAGACGGGCGATTCCAAGCCCCTGCCTAGTTCCGTGGCCGGATCGAAGTCGCCCAAGCCGGGCTTCGTGGTCGGAAAATACAACGCCCTGAACAAGATGGAAGCCTGGGTGATCCTGGACAAGGGCACCGAGCGACCCGGACCGGGCGGCTACACGATGACCAAGGACCCGGGCACCTATTGCTGCCGTCGCTGCAACGCGCCGCTGTATCAAAGCGACGCAAAATTCGAAAGTCATTGCGGGTGGCCCAGCTTCGATGATGAAATCGAGGGTGCCGTGCGACGCGTTCGAGATGCCGATGGAGTCCGAGTCGAAATCGTTTGTGCGAATTGTGGTGGGCACTTGGGCCACGTTTTTCAGGGCGAGCGTTTTACCGCGAAGAACACCCGTCACTGCGTCAATTCGATTTCAATGCGTTTTTATCCCAAGGGCAAAGAATTGCCCAAGGTCATTGTGACTTCCAAGAAAGCCAAGGAGCTTGAGCGAAAGGGGATCTCGATCACCCAGTCGGGCGACGATGAAAATGGCAAAGCATCGGCGGGCGACATAAAGTCCGGCGACTCAGGCGCTGCGAAATCCGATGATTCGGGCGATACCAAGCCGGTGAGTCCGGCAGGCGGAATCGGCGCAAAGACAGGTTCCTAATGCGGGCCTTGCTGAGCGCCTTTGAGCCGTACGATCGATGGAGTGAGAATTCAAGCTGGGAAGCACTGACGGAACTGACCCATTGGTACGACGGCGACGTCGAAATCACCACCCGACGCTATCCGGTGCGTTGGGAATCGATGGCCCAGGCGCTGCACAAGGATTTGTGCAGCGGCTTTGATATCGCCATCCATCTGGGTCAGGCACCGGGGGCGCCGGTGATAAAGTTGGAGGCCGTCGGATTGAATTTGCGGACTGACGGACAACCCTTGGTCAAGGGTGGCCCGGAGGCGTATCGCAGTCCGTTGCCGCTGGACCGGTACCGCGACATTTTGCTCTCCAGCGGTATCCCCACCGTGGTCTCACATCACGCCGGTTTGTATTTGTGCAACGCGACGTTGTTTCTATCGCAACACCAGGCTCATCAAATGGCCCTGCCGACACGTAGTCTGTTTGTGCATTTACCGCTGACGCCGGCGGAGGCATCGAAACATCGTGAATCCGCGATGCCATCGATGAGTTCAACGATGTCGGCCGCGGCGATCGCGTTGATCCTGGAGGCCGCATCGGTCGGTCGCCTGGATCCGGTTGCACCCACCTGATTTCTTATCATCGGATTGCCGCGTCGGCCTGGAATCAGGCGGAAGTACAAAGAAATCGCGTGGAAGTACAAAAAAAGCCGAGGATGTTGTCCCACGACATCCTCGGCATTTTCGACATTCGAAGAGCGAATGGATTTTTATCCGCGGTTGAGCCGTTTACCAAAATCCCTTGGCATGGCTCGTGCCATTCCGTGGCGTCCAATTTGGAACATCGCTTGACTTAAAGGCAAGAAAACCCGGGTTCGATTGGTTTTGTCGCGGGGGACAAAACCATGACATCGTGTCGATCGAACGCAGCCGCGGTCTTCCATGCGGGCAAACCATTTTCCTGCTTGGCGGTCATCAAACGAGAGTGTCGCGGATGGAAAAAAACCAATCCGATTTCTTCAAACGGGTTGGAACAGTGACTAGGCCACCAGACGCAAATTTTCTTGTTCGACTTTGCGGGCGATGATGCCCTCGACGAATTCTTCAAACAGCCGCAGGTCCAGGGCGGAAGCGGCGGCACACTCCGGATGGAACTGGACGCCCAGGGCAAACCAATCCATCATTTCGGACTCAATCGCTTCGATGACCCCATCGGGGCATCTCGCGGTGACTCGGAAGCCGGGGGCCACTTCGTCAATGGCCATGTGGTGGCGGCTGGTGACGCGAATTTCACCATCGCCGAAAACCCGCCCCACGATGGAGTCGCTTTCGACGTCCAAGGTGTGGCGATGTTGGGGATCCTGGGGATCGTGGTGAGGGACTGCCTTGGGCAGGTCTTCCTTGATATGCAAAAACAGATTGCCGCCCTGTTGGACGTTCAACAACTGCATGCCCGTGCCGATGCCAAAAACCGGCAAACGGCGTTCTGCGATTTCGGCCATCAACAAACGGTCGCTGGTTTCGCGAACCGGATCGAGTGCTCGGACCGAGGGGTGCAGCATGAAGCCATCGTTGCGTGGATCAAGATCGGCACCGCCGATCATGACGACGCCGTCCAAGATTTCGACCATTCGCTCGTGAGCGATGGGGTCGGAACTGGGGGGCAAAATCACCGGATGGGCTCCGGCGTCCTCGACCGACTGAAAATAGCCGGCCGCGAGATAACCAAAAGCTGGGGTATTCCGGACGGCCGCCTTGAAGTCCGCATTGATCCCAATGATTGGCTTCGACATTCGATAAGTCCTCGATCGAATTCGGGGTTAGGATTGGCATCGCAGGTCGTCCGCGAACACCAAAAACCGTTTCAGCCAACGGCAACGCTGACTCAGGCAACCTCCCCGGCAAAACCCATCATTGAATTTTGCAGGGGCCCAAGGACCGTCACTGGTCCCCGTTGCACCTGTTCCGAATGAGACCGCGATGGGACATCAAGAATCCGCTGTTTCGGCGTCGGTCGAAACCGTTCGATTCGCCACGAAACACCCTTCTTGAGCCGCCAAAGCTCGTCTACCCGATCGACAAAGCAAATCTCAAGCGTCGCCGACCGCATCCAGAATCTTTTCACGCCACCGTGCCTGGCACGGGTCGCCCCGGAAAACCCAACCTTTGAAAACGGCCAAAAATGAATCCAGCCATCCCCGCGATTCGCTTGTCCGCCGGCGACGCCCGCAACGATAAAAACCTACCTGGCGAATTTTGGACGAAACTACATGTCGCGCTCGAACCACCGTTTTGGCACTACCCCTAGCGATAGCAAAAGGATTTTTTGCATTCAAAGGCCTGGCTTCGATGTGATTCAGGGGTTTCGACGAATCTAAATCCGGTGAAGATTTGGGCGGCATTGCGAGTGTTTTTACGCTTTTCTCGGCGATAAGGAGTACGGTTTGCGATTTCGAGAGGTTCGGCTGGCCGCGATCGGGGCCGATATTCCCGATGAAATTTGGTCCAGTGCCGACATCGAACGGCGAATGGCCGCCCTGTACCGGCGTTTGAAACTGCCCGAGGGCCGTTTGGAAGGCATGTCCGGCGTCGTCGAGCGTCGGGTGTGGCCCGAGCAAACCCTTCCGGGAACGCCCAGCATCCAAACCGCTCGCCGCACCATCGAAGCATCGGGCATCGACCCCGGACGCATTGGTGCGTTGATCCATGCCTCGGTGTGCCGTGATTTCCTTGAGCCCGCGACGGCCTCGCGGGTTCACCACGGGCTGGGACTGCGTCCGGATTGCTGTGTCTACGACGTATCCAACGCGTGTCTGGGGATTTTGAACGGGGCGGTCCAGATCGCCGGCCTGATCGACGCCGGCGTCATCGAAGCGGGTTTGGTTGTGGGAACCGAAAATGCCCGGCCGCTTTTGACCCAGACGATCGAACACCTGAACGCGAACGAGGCGTTGACGCGAAAGACCGTCAAACCCGCCTTCGCTTCGCTGACCATCGGTTCGGGCAGCGCGGCGTGGCTGTTATGCAAACCCGAACTTGCACCCGATGCGACTCGCTGCGTCGCGGCCACCGTCAACGCGCGGACACAATTTCACGATTTGTGCCGCAGCGACACTGACACGGGCGGGGCATCGATGCAGCCGCTGATGGAGACCGACAGCGAGCGTTTGATGGCCGAGGGGATCGCGTGCGGCGCCGCAAACTTTGGCCAGCTATTGGAGACAACCGCTTGGCCGCGTGAATCGATCGCCGCCAGTGTGTGTCACCAGGTCGGTGGTCGTCACCGCGTCGCCATGTTGCAGGCGATGGGATTACCACTGGAACGGGACCACATTACCTTCGATCGGCTGGGCAACACGGGCAGCGTCGCGCTGCCGATGACGCTGGCGCACGCGGCGTCAAAGTGGGACGTCGATCCGGACGCACGCGTCGTGCTGCTGGGTATCGGATCGGGTATCAACAGCGTGATGATGGGCGTCCAGTGGGGTCAAACGGCGATCGTTCCGCCCCCGTTGGATGCCCTGCAAAGTAGCTCGCGTGTCCCAGGCGAATGAAAACAAAGTAGCTCGCCTCTCCGAGGCGAATGAAGAGAAACGCCTCGGAGAGGCGTGCTACTTTGGCGAATGAAGAAGAAACGCCTCGGAGAGGCGTGCTACTCTGAAGCGCTAGCTTTCTGAAGGCCGCTGCGGTCGGTCCGGACGCGTGTCTTCGCCGCGACCACCGTAGCCGCTTCCGCCACCGCGACCTCCACGACCACCGCCACGCTGAAACAAACTGGCGATGCCACCGGTAAATTCGTCCTTCGAAATCGCTTTGTCGCCGTCCTTGTCCAGCGTCTTCAGTCGATCGGCCAGGCGATTTCCCTCCAGTTCTTTTTCGGTGACCAGACCGTCCTGGTCTTTGTCCATCCCGTTGAACATCGTGATCGGGTCAAATCGTTGACGGCGTCCGCCGTCACCCCCGCGACCGGCATTTCCGCGACCACCCCTTTGGCGACCATTTTCGCCCGGCGCGGCGGGATCGTCGGTCCGTGCGATCAGCGAGTCGTTTTGCGGAACGGTTTGGCCTTTGTCGGTAACGCAGTACAGGTTCTTTGAGCTGCGAATGAACAGTTTGCCGTCGCTGACCGCCGGCGAACCCCAGAAGATTTCTTTGTCAGCGGTCAATTCGTTCAAAGCAATTTGCTCGGTTTCTTCGCCCAGCTGGAAGACCCACATTTGCCCACTGCCGTTCATGTACATCAAACGGTCGCCGACGACGATCGGCGATGCATAATCCAGCGAACCGAAGCGGCCACCGGTTTGTTTCGCCCCCCGCAAACGAATTTGCTCGAGCCGCTTGCCGGTGGTCGCATCGACGACCGAGAGCACGTTCCGCGAAACCAGATACAGTTTGTCTTGGAATCGTACCGGCGACGCAAAGCTGCCCGAATCGCGTCCGGTCCAAACGGTGTTGGTATCACTGACGTCGCCTTTGCCACCCGCCTCGATCGCGATGCTGCCGCCTCCGCGACCGGTGAACGCAAAGACTTTTTTCCCGTCCAGCACCACACTGGAATACGCTTGTTGGGCCCCCGTGGCGTCGGCGTACCACAGCAAATCGCCGGTCCTCGGGTCCATGCCCCAAAGCTCTTTGGCCACCAGCATCACCAGTTCGGTGCGGTTTTTATCGACTTTTACCAGGGTGGGCGTGCCCCACATCCCGTCGAGTCCTTTGGCCTCTTTTCGCCACACCTCTTTTCCGCTCTCGCGATCCAGCGCGATGACGGCCTGGCTTTCGGCCGACGCCGTCACGATCACCAAATCCTCGAACATCACGGGACTGGACGACGAACCCCAACGCGCCGGGTCCGATTCTTTTCCGACTTCGGCCTGCCAAAGTTCGTTGCCGTCCAAATCGAACGCGTGCACGCCGCCTTTTCCAAAAAACGCATAGACATTTTTTCCGTCCGATACTGGTGTGTGCGACGCGTAGCCGTGCGCGGTCACGCCGATGCCTTCATAGGGGTCCTCGGGCAGCGAAGCGGGAACGTCTTTTTGCCACAATTTTTCGCCGCTCGCTGCATCCACACAAACGAGGTGTCGGACCAAATCTTCAAGATTTCCCGGGTCCTCCTGGGACAGGCCGTAGCCGGAATAGCACGTCACCAGGACTTTGCCGCCGACGACGATGGGGCTGGACGCCCCGGGGCCGGGCAACGCGGTTTTCCAGGCCAGGTTGGCTTGCGGCGACCAGGAATCGGGCATCCCGGCGGCCTGGATGACCATGCCGTTGCCCGAGGGCCCGCGAAAACGCGACCAATCCTCGGCGTGGCTGGTCAAGCACGGGGCGAGCCCGCAGGTGAACAAAATGGGCATCGCACCGGCGATCAAGCGAAACTGGGGCATGATTTCTTTGTGGGGCGGAAGAAACGGAGTACCAAAGGAGTATGACGCCTTAAACACTTCCCTTGTTGAATGGTCTCGGTTTTCCGATAACCCGCAGCGGCGAATGCTCTTTGCAAGCGTTTCGCGTACCGCTTCAGATGCACGTGACGCCTCGCACCCACCGCTGGATGGAACAACCGTTTGATGGAAAAAACCAACGTCGGAATCATTGGCTTGGGCACCGTCGGCAGCGGCGTTGCGCGGCTGTTGCTGGATCACGGCGATCGCACCGCGCGACACGCGGGCCGCACGATGTGGCTGAAAAAAGCCATCGTTCGTGATTTGCACAAACCACGCGATGTCGAAGTGCCCGAGGGCGTCTTGTCCGACCGCATCGAGGACGTGATCGACGACCCCGAGATTTCCGTGGTCGCCCAACTGATCGGCGGTACCGACACGGCCCGCGAAATGATGCTGCGATTACTGGCCGCGGGCAAGGACATCGTGACGGCGAACAAAGCGCTGCTGGCCGAACACGGTGCCGAATTGTTCACCGCGGCGCGTCGGTTGGGTCGCTCGATCGCTTTCGAAGCGTCCGTGGCCGGCGGCATCCCGATCATCGCCAACATCAGCCAGTGCCTTTCGGCGAATCAAATCACATCGCTTGAAGGCATCCTGAACGGAACCAGTAATTTCATTGTTTCGCAAATGGATTCGCACGGCGGTTCCTATGCCGATGTTCTGGGCCGCGCCCAGGAACTCGGTTATGCCGAAGCGGACCCGACGATGGATGTCGACGGCACCGATGCCGCTCAAAAATTGGCGATCCTGGCACACCTTGCCTTTGGCGCGACCGTCGATTGGAAGCAGATCCCACGCAAGGGAATCGATTCGATTGACCCCACCGATCTGCGTTACGCTCGGCAATTGGGATACCGCATCAAGTTGCTCGGCCGCGCCAAATTGCACGACGAAGGTTTGGAATTGTCGGTCGCGCCGACGTTGGTCAAGATCGGCACACCGCTGGCCGAAGTCCGCGATGCTTACAACGCGATCAGTGTGATCGGCGATGCCGTCGGTCCCGTGTTTTTTCAAGGCCAGGGTGCCGGCCGGATGCCCACCGCGTCGGCCGTCACGGCGGACCTGATTGACATGGCCGTTGGCCGGGCACCGATCACCTTTCAAACACTCGAATACTTTTCAACCGACCGGCCGCCCCGAGTCAACTTGCGCGGCACCGACTCGATCGCGTCGCGGTTGTACCTGCGAATGTCGGTCTCCAATGACCCGGGTACGCTGTCCTCCATCGCCGGCGTTCTGGCGTCGCAGGGCATATCGATCGCATCGGTCATCCAACACGAATCCGAAAAGAACATCGACGGGCAAGACATCCCATTGGTCGTGATGACGCATCCGGCCAGTCGCCGCGCGGCAGCACTGGCGACCGAGGCGATCGAAAAGCTGGATACCATCCACGGCGAAGTCGTCCGCTACAACGTCAACGTGTCGCCGTAATTGACGCGCCCGCTACGGTATCCCGAACCCACCCATTCATCTTTAGGAGTGAAACATGGCAGTAGCAAAATGGAACGGTGTCGTGCTTGCCCAAAGCGAGGATACCGTGATCGTCGACGGGAACCATTACTTCCCAGCGGACAGCTTGAAGGCGGATTTGTTTCGCGACACCGACCATCACACCACGTGCGGCTGGAAGGGCGTGGCCAGCTACAAAAGCATCGAAGTGGACGGGAAATTGAACGAAAACGCGGCCTGGTACTATCCCGACCCAAAACCCGAAGCCGAAAACATTCGCGACCGCGTTGCCTTTTGGAAGGGTGTCGAAGTCGTCGCCGATGGCGGTCAGGACCAAACGCCCGCTGGCGCGTCGTGCGAAGTCTAGGCTTTGTTCCGATGCGGTTTTAGCGTATCCGCAAGTAGCTGGACTTCGCCAGAAGCCGGAAATCCTGGCCGGTTCCGTGTTCTGGCGAGCAGCGGCGGCCCCAATCTTTTACACAGACAA
>JBCCRW010000251.1:0-8767 GCA_039201055.1 Planctomycetota bacterium
ACGGAATGAATTTCTTCGTCATCGTCGCTGAAGTTCATGCCGAGATCGGAGCCGTCGAACCAGGCCGTAGCACTCCCGCCGGTGCTGCTTCCCGTTGCCGTCACATCGAGAATGAAGACATCCTGCGGATCCACAGCGACCAGACCATCAATGCCATCACCGGTGGTCAGCGTGACCAGCATCTGTCCAACGGTGAGACTGCTGTCGCCCACATCGACCGCATGACTGACCAAGTGCGCGCCGACGATCCGGTTGTCGATTTCGATGTCCAAGTCGCTGCCGTCGAGAAACAGCGACGTGCTGCCAGCAGTATTTGTGCCCGCCACGGTCAACACGACGTGCGTCAAATCTTCCCCATCGAAGGCCACGACCAGATCACCGGCGTTGACATTGGTTCCGCCAACGGTCATGTCAACCTCGGCGATGGTCAGTGCTTGAGTGTCGCTCAACTGGCCGATGTCGGACATGTCGGCGAGCAAGAAAAACGAACCCGAAGACCAGTCGCCGACCGTTGTGGGACGAAACACCATTACGTCTTCGTCCTGAACGTTGATACCACTGATTGTCTCGTCCTGAGCGCTTGAAAAGACCACGTCACCGCGAAGTAGATTGGTTCCGCCGACGGTGACATCCATCGAAACGATATGCATCGCATTGACTTGAATGTCGCCATCGCCATCGGTCACGAGTGTGTTGAAGTCAATCGCGCTGGCGAGGCTGCCGCCGGTTCCTCCGGGTTCAAATGTGGGCGAGGTCAGCTCGAGGACTTCTGCGTTCTCCCAGTCGGTGATTCCGGGTGTTCCGGCACCGGTGACATCGCCGTTGGTGGTGAATAGGAACCGACCGCTATGCTGGACCGCTGGTGAACCAGCGTCTCGATACGTGTAGAGTTCAGCGATATCCGTTGCGGACAAGGCTCGGTCGTAAATGCGGGCGTCATCCATGAAGCCGCCGAGTCCATACTGAAATCCGGATCCGCCATCGCTAGAAGCCCCCCAAGAGAATGAATCGGTGTTCTGCAGGTCAGCAAGGAAGAAATCAGTGGACGACGAACCAGACCAATACGTTCCGCTCTGTTCGACGCCGTTGACGTACACTCTGTTGCCACTGGTTGACATCGTGAAAGCAACATGGGTCCATGTCTGGGCAAGAATATTTGTGTCAAAATCAGCATAAAACTGTTCGACACCCGCGCTGTCATAGGCGTAGGCAAACAAATCGCCGCCGTAACCACCAATCGAAAACAAGGATTGTTCGCCACCGCTACCAGCAGCGTGAAACAGCGTTTCCTCACCGCTCCATGCATCCGAGTAGAACCAGAACGCAAGCGTACCCTCGGCAAGATCATCCAGATCCGCCGCGTGCGCGCTAAAGTCAACGGCATCGTCAATTCCATCGAATTCAACTTTGCCGCCACCGATTTGGTTGGTGCCCGTGGCGTTATTGATTGACGCCCCACCAGCAAGCGTGCCGTCGTAGTTGTTCGCGGTGCTGTCGCTGGCATCCGTATCGAAGCTGTGATGCAGGACCAAACCACTGTTCATGTCAGGTCCGGCTGCCTGAACCGCGACGGTGTAATCTTCATACTCGCCGTAATTGCTGCCATCGGGCGTCGGCGTGGCATTCCATTCCATGCCAATTCGCATCACCGTGCTGCCGGCCAACGCGTGGCCGGGCGTGACGATGTTGACCGAGTGCGGCCCGGGCGTGGTGACTCCGGTCGCAACGACAAATGTCTCATCCGCGTCTTCGAAATCGCCGTCTTGGTTCCAGTCGACCCAGGCGTAGACATTGTTGTTGTCGTCGTCGACGATCGTGACTGACAGTGTGTTCGATTCACCGATCGCAACGTCGGTCGACTGTGCGGTGTAGTTGCCATAGGCGTTTGTTTCTTGGCCAGTCGAATGGTTGATGTCATCAAACGTGACATTCGTGATCCATTCGACACTGTTGTCTCCACCTCCCGGGAAACTGTAACCATCCGGTTGGCCGAGCGCTCCAAGCGCATACAGCTCATCGATATCCGACGAGCTTAGAGAGCGGGTATAAAGCCGCACGTCGTCAATGTTGCCGTCGAAATCCCCCGTCGTGCTTGAGCTGGCACCGATACGCAAGGTGTTGGATGTATTGACGTTTAACGCGGCGCTGCCGAGCGTCGACAAGTTCCCGGCGTTGGTGGTGTAGCGTACGTTGGAGCCGTCTTGCATGACGGTGACCATTTGCCAGGACCCGTCCATCACGGCGGCGCCGAGCCCAACGGTCGCTGAATTCGAACCGCTATCGCGCTGAAATCTCAGGTCGCCGCTGCTGTCGATGTAGATTCGAAAGCCCGCCGAGCCGACTTGGCCGTCATGATCACCGATCAGGTGCATCTCGGTGCCAGCGGTTCCGTTGTACTGGTACCAAAAGTTGACGGTGAAGTCGCCGCTGCCGAAGTCTTGAGCGGTGTTATCGGCAACCTCAATAAACGCGTTGCCACTGGGATCCAACGCCAGAAACAAAGAGCGATCGCCAACGGCAGCATTGTTGACATCGATGCCGGCGTTCGTCGTCGCATCCTGATTACCTGTGGAATCCGCATAGGAGCCCGGCGAGGTTTCAAATTCGTAGTGCCCGACCAGGTTACTGGTGATATCGAGCGTGCTGTACCACGATGCTTGCGTCGCGTAGCCAAACGCCGTGTCCGTTTCCACATCTCCGACGGTGTATTCGAGTAACCAGTCACCACCGAGATCAGCGTGTCCAGTCAAGTCGTCGCTGGCGGCGACATCGCAGTCGCACACCGCGGCCAGCATCGCCAGCAAGTCTTGGCCGTCATCGGTGGACGCCAAATCGCAGCCGTAAATCAACAAGTCGGCGTCGTCATCCAGGGCATCCGCCCAGCTTGCCAAGTCACCCGCATATCCGCCGGCCGATTCGGCGGTCAGCTTGGTGTTGCCCAACTGGATGCCGTCGCCATCACCGTGCGAGAGTAAGTGCACCGCGTCGATGCCGTCGAGTTCCGCCAGCGTCTGGGTGATTCGTTCGATGCCGTCTTCGTCGGCGGCGATTTCGATGACCAACCATTGCGATGATGATGCGTCACGCCGATCGTCGATCAGTTGCTGGGCGTCTTCGACTCCAGCATCGACAAAAATCAATTCCAGCGGACCAGTCGCATCCAGCATTTGGCCGTCGACGTCCAACCAAGTAGCCGCCGCAACGTTCACTTGATCGGATGACTCGGTCGTGGTGTCAGCAGTTTCATCGACGTGCGGCTGCGAAGCATCGCTGGCGACATTCGCATTCGCGTATGCCCGGGGCAGCAACGCCGCATCGGCCATCTGCATTTCAAATGCGTCCGCGGCGGCCTCGGCGCCAGCATCCACGGCATCCACCTCGATCGATTCACCGCTTAAGAGAACGCGGTCTTCGAGTCGATAAAAGTCAAACGGCTTCTTTGGGGGGAAGGTCATCGAGTGCCCCGGGTCTCAAACTGGATCAAAGCGAATCGCACCGGCCGGGAGTTTTGTCATTTGTTGATGACAGCGAACTCCAATCGACTGGTGAAAACTTACGCCACGTATCGATTTCAACGGCCAAGGTGGCGCGAGGGACCAAGACGTGTGAAGGTGAATCGGTTGCAGCGATCGTCTCGGATGTTCCCGCTGGCGCCATCAGCGAAGCGGTGGTTGCGACAACGGTTTTGCACAGCGCCACCCGCAGGACTCCGCAGAACCCGCCCGATCGTCGCAGGGCTTCGCTTCGCACCATGCCGATGATGGATGATGCCCCGCCACGGGTGTGCAAGGATCCCATTGCGCCGGAACTTCGATGCCAACCGCCCCACCAAAAAACCGATCGACATGGTCGACCGTAGCGATTGCGACGGTCGTGCTCGCGTGCTCGATCGCGTCGGAATCCGTGGCGGGCGCCCAAACATCGGGGTCGGTGACAAGTGTCGACTCACCGTCGCCCTGGTGGGAAGATCCCGTCAGTCAGGCGGTGTTACCGTCGCAAACCTGGACTCGCTTTGATTTGCCAACGGTGGTCTTGGACACCGTGCTGCGTAGCCCACGAGTCCGCGCGGTCACGCGTGCTGCACAAATCATGAATGAACGCGTGATCCAGCAGGACGCGGCCTTCGACACACGTTGGGTCATGGAAAGTGCTTATGGACTGACCAACGATCCGGTGGGCAACAGCTTGGTCACCGGTGGTCCCCCACGTTTGCGTGAACGCAACTTTGACACCAGCGCCGGTATCCGCCGCGATAGCCGCTCGGGCCGCACCTACGACTTGTCGCAACAACTCGGTCTACTCCGCAGCAACAGCCAGTTTTTCGAACCCCAGAACCAGGGCAACGCACGGCTGAACCTTTCAATTTCGCAACCGTTAATGGCCGGCCGCGGCGACTTTTACAACAGCCGTCTGGTGATGCAGGCCCAAATCGATGGCGAACTGTCCTGGCAGGACATGCGACGCGAAATCGCCCAGCGAGTCGCCGACGTGATGACGGCGTTTTATCAATTGCATGCCGGTCGCTGTCGGTATGTCCAACAACAGGCCTTGATCAAGCGAGGCGATTCCATCGAACAAGCACTCGATGGGCGGCAGGGTTTTGACGTTTCCGATTTGGAACTCGCCAAGATTCGTCAACGGACCTTGGCTCGGCGCGCCCAACAGGTGCAAGACGAAACCAACGTCCGTATCACCGAAAACCGACTGCGTTACCTGATCGGCGTGACCGACAACGAGTCCGGTGGCGGCGATGAGGAATGGATTCCCGTGCTTGGCGATTCGGCGGTCCCGCATGAGACCGCACCGGAACTTGCGGATGCCATGCGAACGGCACTGGAATTTCGCCCCGAGGTCGCGTCGGCACTGGCGGACATCGAATCGGCGGCGCTGGGTGTACGGGTCACCCGCCACGAATTGCAGCCGCGATTGGACGCCGTCTTCAACGGATATCTGGCGGGGCTGAATGGCAACAATGCGGCGTTCCGCTCCTTCGGTGACCAATTCTTTGAATCCGGCCCGGGTGTTTCGGCGACCTTGCAATACGAATTGCCGTATCGCAATCGTGCCGCCCGCTCGCGGTACCGCGAAGCCCATTTGCGTTACCAGCAGGCCGCCGCCGCGATGGATGAAGCCGTCGCCAAGATCCGCGCGGATGTTCAAGACGCCCTCGTGCGGCTGGAAACCTCGCGGAAGTTATTGGTCGGCCAACGACAAACTTTAAATGCGGCGTTGCAGGAAGAACAACTGCAAACGATGCGTTACACGGCGCTGGGTCCGGAGAATTCGCCGGCCGGCGTGGTGCTGGAGAATCTACTTGAATCCCAGCAGCGTCGGACCGACGCCGAACGCGCGGTCGTGACGGCCCGGGCCAACCATCAAATCGCCTGGGTCGATTTGCAGGCCGCGATGGGAACGATCCTGGTGACACAGGGTGTCGCACCGGAGCGAGTGGGTTGTTGTGGCGAAATCCAATTGCAAGCCGATGCCCTGTTGGGGCCGATGGCTGTTGGCGATCCACCACCCACCGAAGTCACTCTCGAGTCTCCCATCCGGGACGCCACCGTTTCCATGGAGGCCCCCGACTAATGCGAATCGGCTTGCCCCACCGAAACGCGCGAAGAATGCCGCTGCCGATCATCTGGATCGTTGTTGGGATCGCCGCCTGCCCCGGCGTCAAATCCCTGTCGGCCCAATCCCTGTCGGCCCAATCCCTGTCGGCCCAATCACCGTCGGCCCAATCCCGGTCAGACCCATCCCGGTCAGACCAGCGCAGCACGCTCGCTTACCCCGCCATCAACACCTATCAAGGGTTCACCGAGCCCTCCGAGGACATCCTGATTTCGACCAGCGAAATTGGCCGGATCACTGCCATCGATGTTCGCATGGGCCAAGCCGTGCGACGCGGACAAGTCGTGCTTAGCTTGGACCAAGAACGTCAGCAGGCTGCGGTTGAATTATCACGTTTACAGGCCGAAATGCGGGGCGAGATCGAATTAGCCGAAGCCGAACGGGTACTGCACCAGCGGCGGACGGAAAAGTTGATCCAATTGGTGGACGCCGGCGCGGCGCGACGTGAAGAATTGTTGCGCAGTCAATCCGCACTCGCCACGTCCAAAGCCAGACTGCGGATGGCAGCGGAGCAACAAACGCTGCGCCGACAGCAGTACGAGCGGGATCGTTTGTTGCTAAAACGCCGCAGCATCCTGGCGCCCACCAATGGTGTCATCGCCGACGTGCTTCGCGACGTTGGGGAATCGGTCACGCCGGCCGATTCGGCGCTGATCCGCATGGTGGTGTTGGACCCGTTGATGGCCGGGTTAAACATTCCCGCTCGCGAGGCCGCGGGATTGAAAGTGGGTCAGGAATTGCCCTTGTTCCTGGTCAGTGCCCAGGCCACCGTGGTTGGCGTGGTCCGTGAAATATCACCCACCATTGATGATGAAAGCGGCACGATTCGCGTTCGTTTGGAAATCGCCAACCCTAACGGAAGTTTGCAGGCGGGCGACCAATGCACGCTCGAGGAGCGTTTGGGTTCGCCGGCGATCCAGGGTCCGCGGACGCCGAATATTTCACTGTTGCGACCGAGTTTGAATTGGCGGGCGAATTTGAATTGGCGACCCAGTTTGACTTGGCAACCGGGTTCCACGGCATTGGAGGAATCCTATCCCGGATCGGTTCAACCTAAATCGGTACCACGTATCGCGGCGCGACGACCGATCAGGCTGGAATCCGAAACCCAGCCGAACCCCGAGATCATGCTGCTTCGTCCCCGCGCGATTCGCTTGGACGAACCAACCGATTCCAACCCGATCGACGCCGGCGAAGCGATCACAGATGAGTAAAGCACGCCCGCCGGCGAGCGTCACGGGACGCGAGTCCGTTCGTACGATCCCGCCGAATGGTCACCATCCCCGGCAACCGCTCGCCGGGCTCGAACAGGTCTCAAAGTGGGTCCAGCAGGCCGCTGGCGAGCAAGCCGAGCCGTTGCCGGAGATGCGGCCGCGTGCGTCAAGCTCCGATGCAAGCGATCGTTTAAAGCGTCTGGATCGTTTAAAGTCTCTGGGGCTGGAAATCGCTCGTGCGGAAACCCGCCGCGAAGCCTGGAAGGCATGCGTGAATCGGCTTTCCGAAGCCATCGGTGGACTCGCGATGCAATTGGTCGTTTTGGACGGCCGCCGGATCGATGTTCTGGATTCCCGCTGGGGTTGGCTGGCGCTTGGAAATGAGCTCCGCGAATGTGCTTTACGCGATGCAAGAACGCGCCTTGATGATTCGGCGAAAGTTGGCGGCGGACCGACATCGATCGGCGAGCTGGTAGACCGCGTTGGCACGCACCTCAGGTGGCGATGGCTGGATTCACAAGGCGAATTGCAAGCGATCGTTTTGATCCGTGTTGCCGAAGCCGGAGACGCCGATGTCGCCGCCGGTGGGGACATCGATGATTCGGGATGCGACGATCCCGCGATGCCCGATGTTGCCCGGCGATTGTCGCCGTGGATACCGCATGTGGCGTGGCTGATCGAATTGATTCGCCAACGTCCACGACATCGATCGTTTTGGGGCGCCTTGCAAAGCGCACTGCCGCTGGGGCGCAGGCCCGGGCTGACGATCGGCTGCGCCGCGTCGATCATGTTGGCGATGGCCTTGATTCCGGTTCCTTATCGCGTCTCCTGCAACGCCACGATTCAGCCCTATCGGCCGCGAGTGGTGGCCAGCCCGTTTGAGGCCACGCTGCTCAAAACACATGTCCGGCCCGGACAGGTCGTTGCCGCCGGCGATCTCCTGCTTCAACTGGACGGCCGGCCGCTGAAAATGGAATTGGCGGAGATCGAGGCGAAAATTGACCAACGCAAAAAGGATTACACCGTGGCGCTCGCGACGCGTAAGGTCGCCGAGGCCCAGGCGGCGTCTTTGGAACAAAAGCGTTTGTCGCTGCGGCGTGATTTGCTTCGCGGTCGGCTGCAAAAATTGGACTTGCGAAGCCCGCGTGATGGCGTGGTGTTGGGCAGCGATCTGGACCGCTTTGTCGGGTCGCCGCTGACAACCGGGCAGAGCTTGATGGAAATCGCGATGACCCGGCAAGTCGTTGTCGATGTCGAAATCCCCGCTTTTGAGCGACGGATGATCTCGCGGCAGGCCCCGGTGCGAATCCGCATGGATGCCGCCGGCGGCCGCTCCATCTGGACGACATTGCAATCGATCGAACCATCGACGCAAGTTCGTGAGGACGAAAATGTTTTTCTCGCCCGCGCGGAAATCGCAAACGATGGCGGGCGCTTTCGTCCGGGGATGAAGGGCGACGCGACGGTCCAAGGCCCGTATCGACCTTGGGTCTGGTCCTCGCTGCGCCCGGCCTGGGAACGTGCGTTGTGGTGGGTGGGGTACTAACGTGCGATTGCCGGGACGCGACGGGACAACGGGTGACCAAACAACCGGTGACCTACCCTCGGGCGATTTTCCAAAACTGTTGATCGATCCCGCCGTGCGACGCTCGAACCGTCACCTGGCCGGCCAACCCTGTGTGCTGCTGCACCACACCGGAAACGATGCGTACTATCGGCTCGGCGAAGACGAAAACCGTCTGCTCGACTGGATCGCTGAACATGGCCGCATGGACTTGGTACTGGCGTCGGTCCAGGCCAGCGATTTGTCTTGGGAAACGGACGTCGTGACGCAGTTCATTGGCACTTGGATTCGCCTTGGAATCGTTCGTGTCCAAGACGGTACACCGGATGCGAACCTGGGTTCTGGTGCATACGCGGGTTTC
>JBCCRW010000252.1:0-8741 GCA_039201055.1 Planctomycetota bacterium
AAACAAAAACGTCACATGCGTGAAAATCCCGATCAGCGTCATGGCGATCACGCCCAGGGCCCGACCGGGAATGCGGCCGGCCAGACGCAGCAATTCCAGCCCAAGCACGACCAGATAGCTGGAGAAAAAGCAGGTCACCGAAATGTCGCGAAGAATGCCAAACATGCCCGAATTGTATCCGGCAGCCCACAAATATCAGCCGGTCGAAAAAGCTCTGCGGGAAAATGCGGCGCCCCGGTTTCGCTTCTAATGGGGCCATTGAAATTGTGCAGCATCCACCAAGAAGCGCGCTGGCAAGACACCAATCGCTGGATGGTGGACGCTGCATCACCACGTTTTTGCGACGCGAGACACGGATTGATGAGTCAGCTTTTTGAACAGATCACCGAATTGATGTTCGTGGGCCCGGTGTGGCCCGCGTCCGTGCTCGCCGTGCTGCTGGCCATCTATGCGCTGGTTGCCATGTTTGGACTGGTCGATTTGGGGCTGGACGGGGTCGGAACGGATTTGGATCTGGACCCCGGCTTGGATCTGGACCCCGGCTTGGATTTGGACGCGGGCTTGGATGTTGATCCCGGCTTGGACGTTGACCCCGGCTTGGACGCTGCCGGCGAATCACTTGGCACCGACCTGTCCCAGGGCGTCGATCCCTGGCAGGGCATCGGCGGCGCGACGCTCCGCTGGGCCAACTTGGGCAAAGTCCCGCTCGTGATTTGGGGTGCCATTTTTACGATCGCCTTTTGGGGCGCCTCGGCAATCCTGTGGCACAGCTTTGATACCAATCGTTACGAACCGGATTTTTGGCCCAGCTTACTGCTGGCGGGTCGAAACTTTGTCATCGCCGCGTTGATCACCAAGGTCGTGTCACAACCCTTGGTGAAACATTTCGTGCAAGCGGAAAGCTACCACGCCGGTCATTTGATCGGCGCGACTTGCGAAATCAGCACCAGCCGCGCCGACGAAAAATTCGGCCAAGCCAAGTTTCGCACCGACGCCGCACCGTTGCTGTTGAACATCCGCACCGATGGATCGGTTTTTGAAAAAGGTGACGAGGTTCGCATCGTCGCCTTTGATCGCCAAACCCGCATTTACACCGTCAGCCCGTTAGCCGTCGCCAGCGGCGACCCGACATCCATTCCCTCGGAGAACCCGTCGTGAACCACGCTTTACTGCTTGCCGAAACCAATTGGGGCCTGATCTGGGGCATCCTCGGTATCCTGTTGGTGTTGGGGGTGATCGGAACCCTGATCACGATGAAACGGTGTTACGTCGTCGTCGGCCCGGACAAGGCGATCGTGAAGACCGGTTCGGGCGGCCTGCGGGTGGCCACCAGCAGCGGCATGCTGGTGATCCCCTTGTTCCAACGCCACGAATTGATGGACCTGTCGCTCAAGAGCTTCGAGATCGCTCGGCAGGGCAGCGAAGGTCTGATTTGTCGCGACAACATCCGCGCCGATATCAAGGTCGCATTCTTTGTGCGGGTGGACAATTCGCCCGAAGAAATGAAAGAGGTCGCCCAAGCGATCGGTGCCAAACGCTGTAGCGAACTGGAAACGCTACGAGAATTGTTTGACGCGAAATTCTCCGAAGCCCTCAAAACCGTGGGCAAGCAATTCGACTTCATCGACCTGTACGACCAGCGTGACAAGTTCAAAGAAGAAATTTTGAAGGTCATCGGCACGGACCTGAACGGCTACAAGCTGGACGATGCCGCGATCGACTACCTTGAACAAACACCGCTCAATTTGCTCTCGCCCAGCAATATCTTGGACGCCGAGGGCATCAAGAAAATTACCGAACTGACCGCCGGTGAAAAGGTCAAGGAAAACCAATTCACACGCGACAAGGAAAAGACGCTGAAGAAACAGGACGTTGAAGCGGAGGAAACGATCCTGGCCCTGGAACGCCAACGCGTCGAAGCCAACGAGAAACAGCAACGCGAAATTGCCGAAATCAGCGCCCGCGAACAAGCCTCCGCCGCCAAGGTTCAAGAAGAACAACGGCTTGAATCGGAGCGAGCGAGAATTTCCACCGAGGAAGAAATCGGCATCGCCGAAGAAAACAAACAACGGCAAATCTTGGTCGCACAGCGCAACAAAGAACGCACCGACGCCGTCGAACAGGAACGCGTCGCCCGCGACCGTGATCTGGAGGCCACCGAGCGGATGCGTTTGGTCGGGGTCGCCGATATCGAAAAAGAAAAGGCGATCGAAACCGAAAAGCGAAACATCCAAGAGGTGATTCGCGAACGCGTCAGCGTCGAACGAGCCGTCGTCGAGGAAAAGGAGCGCATCAAAGACACCGAGGAAATCGCCCAGGCCGATCGTCTCAAGACCGTCCAGGTCACCGCGGCCGAAATGAAGGCCCAGGAAGAATTGATTCGCCAAACCAAGCTCGCCGAGGCCGAAAAAACCGCCAGCGAATTGATCGCCGAAAAGGTCCGCATCGAAGCCGATGCCCGACGCGATGCCGCCGAAAAAGATGCCGCCGCCAAGAAGCTGCTGGCCGAAGGCGAAACCGCCACGGCCGCGGCGACTGGATTGGCCGAAGCACAGGTGCAAAATGCCAAGGCCGACGCCCTCGAAAAGGAAGGCCTGGCCGAAGCCACCGTGTCACGCGAAAAGTACGCCGCCGAAGCCCAGGGTATCACCGACAAGGCCGAAGCGATGAAGCTGCTGGACAGCGTTGGCAAGGAACACGAGGAATTCAAATTGCAATTGGACAAGGAAATGTCGGTCGAGATCGCCGCCATCAATGCCCAAAAGGGAATCGCCGAAAGCCAAGCCGGTGTCGTCGGCGACGCCCTGCGGGCCGCTCGCATCGACATCGTCGGCGGCGATGGCGAGTTCTTCGACCAGATCACCTCCGCCGTCAAGGGCGGCAAGGCGATCGACCGATTCGTTTACAACAGCAAGGTTGCGACCGATATCAAGGACACGTTCTTTGACGGCAATGCGGAATACTTCGGCGAACAACTCAAGTCGCTGGTCGGTCAATTCGGCATGGACAGCGACAGCGTCAAGGATTTGTCCATCGCGGCGTTGATCGCAAAAATGTTGGGCATGGCCGACAGCGATGATGTTCGCAGCCAACTGACCGGGCTGCTGTCGATGGCCGGCACCGCCAACGTGGCCGATCAAAAAGCCGGTCGCTTGTTGACCGCCCCCGGCACCACCAACGGAAAGGCTTAGTCGATGGCGACCCGCGACGCCGACCAGACTTCCGCGACGACCGATCCGCAAAGCGCACCGGAACCAGATTCCGGTGCATCTTCCAGCAACGGCATGTCCGCGGGCACCTACGAAGTGCTGCGGGGACGCCTGCGGTCCGCCGCCGATGATTTGCGCGGCCGGCTAAAACAACTGGACACCGCCCGCGGCGAAGTCTTTGGGAACATCCCCACCGAACTGATCGCGACGCGCCGGGTGACGACCGATCACAACGCCGTGCCCTGTGATTTGGTCGCGATCGGCGACCAATTGTTGCTCGGGTACAACGTTCAGTTCGGGCTGAAGTCGGAAATTGAATTGTCGGACGTGTTTTCGACATTCCGCTTCGAAGACCACGACTTCCACGAAACGCCGCTGGATGTCATTTCCGAGCAAAAGTTCGTTGACGATTTCCACGAACTTTACCGGTACTACAAAGACACGCGCTTCAAGCGATTCTTTATCATCGGGCCGCATTTGCACATGGTGTTTCGGGTCGGCAAACGCCCCGATGACATCAAGACGTTCAAGTGGTTGCTGCGTGATGGCACGCTGGCGTATATCGACAATCGCAGCGACCACGAAGTCCGCGACCCGGCACAGCACGAATTTCGCTGGGTCCGCACCACCCGCGACCAACACCACTACGGTGCCCACCCGCACATCTCGATCGAAGATCGCGTTTTTGTCGAAGCCGTCGGCGGTGACTTGACCGTCAAGGTCGAAAACAACACCGAAAGCGGCGAAGGCATCTACGCCGAACCGGTCGAAAACCACGATCAAACGCTGGACGACGCCGAAATTTACTACGCGGTGCTGGGTAATTTGATCCTGCTAAAGATCCGCCCGTATCAAGAGGACGCGTTCCGCTATCTGGTCTTCAACGGCAAGATCAACCGGGCGATGCGTTTGGACGAAATCGAACATTCGTGCGTGCTGCTGCCGGGCGATCACGGCATCATTTTTCCCGGCGGATACTACCTGCAAACCGGCGAATTCAAACGTTTCGATCACGGCCTATCAGGAATGCGTTATCAACGCACCGATGCGGCCCCCAACGGGGAAGATTTTCTTTACGTTTTTTATAATTCCGAAACCGGCTATTACATCCAGCTGCGGTACAACTTGATTCGCCAGAGCGTCGACGTGCCCATTGTCGTGCACGGCCAGACGTTCTTTCACGGCGGCGAAATGGTCTGTTTCAAGGCCGGCGATGACCCGCAAAAACACCATGCTTTGCAGGTGTGGCAAACGCCATTTACGGACGCCAGTTTCCAGCCGGAAAATCAAACCGATTCGTTGTTGTTCAAAGTCGGCAACAAGGATTTGGTTCGCGGCATGTCCGAATGCGGCGAAGTGTTGTCGCTGATCGACAAGGACGACAACTACGAAGGCTTGTACGTCGACCTGGTCAAAAAGTCATCCGATATTTTGGATTCGTACTTTTGGATCGGCGAAGACGAAGCGGGCAAACTTGACGAATCGCTGACCAAAATTCGCGAAGCCGCGACCGCGGCGGTCGAGGAATTCGAGAAAGTCGTGCGGATTCGACGCGAGACCGCCGCCGCGACAAAGCGAGTTCAAAAAGACATCGACGACTTGGTCACCGCAATCCAGCGTGGCCGTTTCGAAACGATTGACGATTTTGTTGCGGTGATTTCGGACCTGCGAACCCAACGCGGCCATGCCTTGGGGCTTGCCGAATTGCGATACGTCGACACCGCCATTGTCGAATCACTTTCCGAAACGACAGCCCAGTGGTCCGAACGGATCAGCCGCCGCTGCGTCGATTTTTTGCTGTCACCCGGAGCCCTGGACCCTTACGTTGACCGGGTCGCCCAGGCCGAAACCCGCATCGAAAAAGTGGCTACGGTCGTTGACGCCAAAACGTTAGAGGAGGATACCGAGGCCGCCGGCAGTCAATTGGAATTGCTGACCGAGACGGTTTCGAATTTGAAGATCGACGACGCCACCAAACGCACCGAGATCATCGATTCGATCTCCGATGTCTTCGCGTCGCTCAACCGCGTCCGCAGTCGCTTGAAGGCCCGCGTCAGTGATCTGATGGGCGTCGAGGGTCGCGCCGAATTTGCTTCGCAAATGAAGTTGCTGGACCAAACGGTCACGGGCTACTTGGACGTTTGCGAATCGCCCGAGCAGTGCGAAACGTATCTGACCAAGGTGATGGTGCAGCTCGAGGAACTGGAGGGTCGCTTCGCCGAATTCGATGAATTTGTCGTCGAACTCGCTGGTCGCCGCGACGAAATTTACGAAGCTTTCGAATCGCGCAAAGTCGCGATGATCGAACAACAAAACCGCCGCGCCGAATCGCTCTCGGCCGCCGCCACACGCATCTTGGGCGGGATCCAATCCCGCGTCGGGTCGATGGATTCCACCGACCAAATCGCGGCCTACTTCGCCGGCGATTTGATGGTCGAAAAGGTCCGCGAGATCATCACCAAGCTCGGCGACATGGGCGACGCCGTTCGCGTGGAAGACTTACAAAGTCGCCTCAAGACCATCCGCGAAGATTCCGTTCGGCAATTGAAGGATCGGCTGGAACTGTACGTCGATGGTGGCGACGTGATCAAATTGGGCGAGCGCCGGTTTGCGGTGAATCGACAAAATCTTGATCTGACCACGGTCATTCGCGAGGGCCAATTGTGTTTGCATGTCACCGGTACGCAGTACTTTGAACCACTGACCGATGCGGCGCTCCTGGACGCAAAGGACCTGTGGAACCAGCTTCACATCAGCGAAGATTCGAACGTTTATCGCGGCGAATATCTGGCCGCCGATTGGTTCTTGTCCGGTTCGATCCGTTCGCTCGAAGACATCCCGGCACCCGCGGAATTGGCCGACGGGAGAACCGCCGAGGCTTACAACAAGGGGGTTCATGAGGTCGACGCCCACAAGATTTTGACGGCGCTTGTCGAAATGGATTTGATTCTCGGCCGGCTGCGACACCCGCCGTCGATTCGCGCGGCGGCCCGGATGTGGGTGGATCATCATTTGCCAGCCGAACGCAGTGACCAATTCGCCAAGTGGATCGGTGGCTTCGCCAAAATCGCAGCCGCGTATCCGCAAGCCGAACCGGCCGTTGACTTCCGCCGCCGAGTGGCCGAATCGTTTGAAGCGGATCGCGATTGGTGGTCGCTGCTGTTCCCGGCCGATCTATCCGCTCAAGACGTCGCCGATTATTTGTTCGACGATTGGGTGCACGCCGACAAGCGGCCCGTGGTTTCCAAACCGGCGGCCGATTTGTTCGCTCGCTACAAACGCGAAACCGAAAACGCCAAACTGCCCAGCGACGATCCGGCCTACGGATTCATCCTGGCTCGCAATTGGTCCGCGGCGATGCTTCAAGATGCACCGGAGCTGGCGAATTATCGCGATGAATTGGCGTGGTTGATCTTCCGTGGCGGGACGCGTTTGTTGAACGTCGAAGGTGCCGATTCCCAGCGTGTTTTGGAAGGCATGGTGGGCGACCATTCGCGGATTCAAAACGAGACCATGCGTTTGGAATACGACGAATTTCTGGAACGCCTGAAGCATTATCGCCGCAGCGTCGTGCCACGATACAGGGCTTTGCAACAACGCAAATCCGAAATTGTGGCCGAAAACCGCGAATCGATGAAACTGGAAGAATTCAAGCCCAAGGTGCTGACCAGTTTCGTGCGTAACCGTTTGCTGGACGAAGTTTATCTGCCCCTGATCGGCGACAACCTGGCCAAGCAAATGGGCAGCGCGGGCGAGGACAAACGCACCGACCGGATGGGTTTGCTGTTGCTGATTTCGCCGCCCGGTTACGGAAAAACGACCTTGATGGAATACGTCGCCAACCGTTTGGGCATTGTGTTCATGAAGATCAATGGGCCCGCGATCGGTCACGGCGTGACCAGCTTGGACCCCGCCGAAGCGCCCAATGCCGCGGCACGCGAGGAGGTCGAGCGTTTGAATTTGGCCCTGGAAATGGGCGACAACGTGATGCTGTATTTGGACGACATCCAACACACGCATCCCGAATTGCTGCAAAAGTTCATCTCGTTGTGTGATGCGACGCGAAAGATCGAAGGCGTTCGCAATGGCAAGACGCGAACGTATGACCTGCGCGGCCGCCGCGTCGCGGTCGTGATGGCGGGTAACCCGTACACCGAAAGCGGCGAACGCTTCCAAGTCCCCGACATGCTGTCCAACCGGGCGGACGTTTACAACCTGGGCGAAATCATTGGCGGCAACGATGACGCCTTTGAAATGAGCTACTTGGAAAACGCCCTGACCAGCAACACCGTGCTGGCGCCGCTGTCATCGGCATCGCCCGAGGACGCGCGGCAAATCATTCGGGCCGCCGAACGTGATTCGATGGAAAACCTGTCGCTGGAATCGAACATTTCGATGGACGATTGCCGCGACATGGTCGACGTCATGAAAAAGTTGATCGTCATTCGTGATGTCGTGTTGAAAGTCAATCGCGCGTACATCCAATCGGCCGCCCAGGCCGACGAGTATCGCACCGAGCCACCGTTTAAGTTGCAGGGTAGTTATCGGAACATGAATCGGATCGCCGAAAAGGTGGCCGCGGTCATGAACGACGAAGAACTGCAATCCTTGATCATCGGTGCCTACGAACAGGAAGCGCAAACGTTGACGACGGACAACGAAGCCAACGTTTTGAAGTTCAAGGAATTGATGGGAATCATGACGCCGGCCGATGCCGAACGCTGGGAATCGATCAAGTACGCGTTCAGCGAAAATGTTCGCATGGCGGGGATGGCCGGCGATGACGCGGCGGCACAGTTGATGCGACAGCTCGCATCGATGCGGGATGGATTGGAATCGATTCGCAAAGTGATCGCGGGTGCGGCGGCATCGGCCGGCGATGGTGAACACGAGCGAGCCCAGCGGCAATTCGAAGCGATTCGCGAAACCGTACTGCAGGCCGGGTCGCGGCTTTCGGCGTCCTTGGACAGGACCGGCAAACAGCTGGAAACGATCAGCCGCCAACAGGCACTTCAGCCGCCCAAGCAAAGCGTCCTGGTGCAGCACAAGGTGCCGCGGGTGCTGGCCGATTTAGTGAAAGGCCAATTCCATTTGATGCAGGAATGGCTGCGTCCGTTGTTGGATGAATCGCTGGATAACGGCCGCGATTTGGACCGGCTGCAAAAACAATTGCAAGCGATGGCGGAAACGTATTCGCAGGTGCAGGCGAGTTTCGAGGGTTCGCTGCCACAAAATTCCCAGCAACAGAATTCGCAGCAACAGAATTCACAGCAGCGCAAGTAAATCGCGAAGCGATGGCAGGTTGCAGCCCCGGACGTTAGTCCGGGGGTAGCTCGTCCATCCTGGCTCCCCTCGCCCCTGAGGAACGAAGGGGAGAGGGGTCGGGGGTGGCCTGGCGCACGAGTGTTAAAGATCGCAAAAAAGTGGCTCGCGTTTTTGCTGTGCTACAAGACCAATTTGCTATTGCAGCGGTCGCAAATCCTTTGGTTTCGATGCTGTGACTGAAAAACTTTTCGGCAAAATACCCAAATA
>JBCCRW010000253.1:0-8735 GCA_039201055.1 Planctomycetota bacterium
AAACGTCCATCGGAACATCGGCTTGATACCCGAAGGTGTCCGCGTAACGGGCGACGTCCAACCACATGTTTGCCATCCGCTGGCCGTAAGCCGGATCGGCCAACAGGCGGTCGACCACTCGCGCCTTGGCACCGGGTGATGAATCCGCGAGAAACTGATCGAGTTGCTGTGGGCTGGGTGGTAAGCCGGTCAAATCAAAGCACACTCGCCGCAACCAACCCTCACGCGTGACCGGCGGTGCGGGCGACCAATCCCGGCGGTCCAGTTCCGCGGCGATGAACGTGTCCAACTTCGTTTCGGGCCACCAAGCCAGCTTCCCGGTACCGGGGGTGGCAAGGGTGTCGGGAATCGGCTCAAACGACCAATGCTTTTGATAAGTTGCCCCGCCGTTAATCCAGCGACGAAGCATTTCGATGTCATCGGCCGAAAGCTTCTTTCCGGTCTCCGGCGGCGGCATCACGAGATCCGGATCGGTTTCTAGAATCCGCTCGATGATCAAACTGGCCATCGCGTCGCCGGGTTCAATCGCACCTGCATCGATTGCTTCTTCGCGATCGTCCAGCCGCAGCCCCGCTTGTCGCCCGTGTTCATCGGGCCCATGACAGGCGAAGCAGGCATCCGACAAAATCGGGCGAATATCCTGGTTAAAGCCAGGGATGGAACTCGCGGCGGTTTCGGAAACAGGCGGATTGCCCGGTTTCGGTTCCGATGCGCTGGAGCCTGTCAGCCCAATGGCTAGGCAGAACGTCACCGGAAAACAAAACACGACCGCGAGCGAGACGAATCGGCGCGAATCTTTCATGCCCCGATTTTATTCATTTCGCGGTCGCTGTAAGCACGCAATTCTTAACAACTCAGGATCAGACCGCTTGCCGCCGCCGCTGCAGTCCATGCGATGATTGTTGCTTCGGAATGCGCAAGTCACCGAATGGCCGCAATCAACCGCTTTATTTCTCCGGTGCATCGTTGCCGTTCTGGGTCATCCCCAACTGCCGCATCTTGCGATACAGATTGGATCGATGTAGGCCCAGTCGCGCCGCGGCGTTGGTCATGTTGCCACCGGCGTCGGCGATTGCGGTTTCGATGTGGGCAACTTGAAACGTGCGAGTGGCATCGTTGAGCGTTTCGTCGGCTCGAGCGCCGGAACCCGATTTTGCATCGTGCAAGCCAAGGTCGTCGGCACGAATCCATTCGCCATCGGTCAGGTAACTGGCCCGCTCCATGGTATTGCGAAGCTGGCGAATGTTGCCGGGCCATGCGACCGCACGAAGACGATCGCGAGCCGAATCGTCAAGCTTTAAATGCGGCCGACCCAGGTGTGCGGCAAATTCGTCAAGGAAGTGTTCGGCCAGGACGATCACGTCGTCACCCCGCGCCGCCAGTGGCGGTAAGTGAAGCGAGACCACGTTCAATCGGAAAAACAGGTCCTGGCGAAATTGTTTCTCGGCGATCAATTCATCCAGCGCTTGATTGGTGGCCGCAATGACGCGAACGTCCACGGGGATCGGCACACTGCCACCGACCCGAATGACCACCTTTTCTTCCAGCACACGCAGTAGTTTTGCCTGCCCGCCCGGGCTCATGTCGCCGATTTCGTCCAAGAACAAAGTGCCGCCGTTTGCCGATTCGAACTTTCCCGCATGTGCCGCGATCGCATCGGTAAAGGCGCCTTTTTCATGTCCGAACAATTCGCTTTCCAAGAGTGTTTCGACGAGCGCGGCGCAGTTGACGGCGACGAAGGGCGTGTTGCGTCGGCCGCTTTGGTAGTGAATCTGGCGGGCCAAGACTTCTTTGCCGGTGCCGTTGTCGCCGCGAATCAGAACCGTCAATTCTGTCTTGGCAACCTTGCTGACCTCTTTACGAATCAAAGCGATGGATTCGTGTTGCCCGATCAGCGGCGATTTCGATTCCGCATCCTGGACCAAGCGGTCGCGTGTGGCCGTCAACCGCTGACGGATGCCCTGCGACACAATCGCCGCGGTGGCGTGCAGGGCCAGGTCATCAAGCGTCCGCAAATCGGAAAGTCTAAAACCGCCGCCGCGATGATTGATTGCTTCAAAGACGCCGATCGTTCGGTCCTGTGCATCGACCATCGGCACGGCGGCAAGTGAATTGGTTTGGTAGCCCAATTTTGAATCCACTTGTGCGTTCAATTCCGACGGCCGGTCCTCCCCACGCCGCCAACGTTGAGCGCTGCCACCATGCAGCACCTGGCCGACGATGCCCTGGTCATCTTGCACTTCGAGCTTGCCGCCTTCGACGCCCAAAGCCGGTCGGCCGACAAGTTTTTTTCGTCGTCGATCCCACAGAAAGATGCTGACCCGTTCGGCATCGACCAAGTCCGCGGCGACCGTCGCGATCGCTTCCAAAAGGGCATCGACATCATCAATCGATTGCCACGTCGCGGCGGCGGCCAAAATGCGACGCAGCACATCAATTTGGTGCTCGCGGTCCTGTTCTGATTGAAAACGCCAGACGGCGGTGGCAAGCCACTGGACGACATGTTGCAGATGTTCGCGTCGTGCCGGATCCGCGTGGACCAACGTGGCCTCTTTTTCGTCCAGCAAAAAGCCGATCGCCTGCGGTTGTTCCGGACGCGTGCCGGGCTGCGAGATCGGCATGATGCAAACGTTGTCGCGGAACCAGAACCCGCCCGAATCGATCGCCTCGACCCAATGATCGTCCGAAATACGCTGTTCAGCCGGAACACGCTGATCCTGGGGAACTTGCTGGTCCTTGGGAAGTCGCTGGGCGGCTGTTTCTTCGGCAACCGCGGCAAACCAGCATGCCGTGTCCCAGCGTCCGTGCTGTTGCACCACGATGCCACCGGCTTGTGCATGCATCAAAGGCATGACCTCGGGAAAAATCGCCTGATAAAACTGTTCACGCGGCATCCCGATTTGCAGCGAACGGGCGACCAGTTTGAGAAGCGACGCGGCGCTATCGGTCGACGCGATGCCGGTGTCCTCGGTGGAATGGCCACAGCTAATCTTGCCTCGCGGAGCGTTTTGACGATCGCCGGAAGGGCGGGTGGCCGCATCACGGCGGGATACCAAGTCTCTGGGTGTTTGGCTGGAATTGGGAAAATCGGATTTCATGTTGAACGGAAAAGATGCAATGTTCGGTTGAAAAGGGGGTCGCCGGCCCTCGGCGACTCGATCGACAAAAATGTGCCCGCGACGCTATCCTGCCCGCTCGGTCCGCGGTTCCATCCAAAAGGAAGTCATGCAATTCGAAGGTAAAAAGGGACTGATCATTGGCGTGGCCAATGACAAGTCCATCGCTTGGGCAATCGCCGAAACGATCCTGAAAGCAGGCGGGGAGTGCGGCTTCACGCACCTGCCCGATCGCCCGGATGACGAGAGAAAAAAGAATCGTCGACGAGTCGAGAAGCTGAGCTCGCAGTATGACGGTTCCAAGTTCCTGGTGCCAATGGATGCGCAGAAGGACGAAGACATCCGCACCGTTTTCGCGACAGCAAAGGAAACCTTTGGAAAAATCGACTTTTTGCTCCATTCGATCGCGTTTGCCGATTTAAACGATTTGCGAAATGACACGGTGATGACCAGCCGCGATGGCTTCAAAATGGCAATGGACATCAGCTGCTACTCGCTGATCGCGTGCTGTCGGGAGGCCCGCGAGATGATGAATGAGGGCGGAGCGATCGCGACGATGACCTATTTCGGCGGCGAAAAATGCGTCCCCGGATACAACGTGATGGGAATTTGCAAGGCCGCGCTGGACGCCACTGTGCGCTATATGGCTTTCGATATGGGTGCGGTGGGTGTGCGAGTCAACGCGTTGTCCGCCGGGCCCATCAAGACGCTGGCCGGCGTCGGCGCGGGCGTCAAAGAAATGCTGCAAATGTACGAACACGTTGCCCCGATGGGACGCAACATCACCCACGAGGAAGTCGGCCAATCGGGTGCGTTTTTGCTCAGCGACGCCAGCCGGGGTATCAGCGGCGACATCCTGCATGTCGATGCGGGCTACCACGCGATGGGCTCGCCCGGCCGCCTGCTAAACAAAATGCAGGACGGTTGAAAAGTCGTAGCCGATGTTCGCCAGAACACGGAAGCCAAGCCGTAGCCGATGTTCGCCAGAACACGGGAGCGCGAGCGTGAATTTCCGGCTTCTGGCGAAGGCCGGCTACTCAGCGATTGAACTTCCGGCTTCTGGCGAAGGCCGGCTACTTAGCGGGTAACGCCTCCGGCTGCTGGCGAAGGCCGGCTACAGCTTCTAGACCATCAGGCGGGAGCGTAGCCGCAGCACCATCAAGCTGGCCGTTCCCGCCAAGATGCCCGCGGTGGTGATGAAATAGCCAATCACCAAGCGCCAGTCGCCCTCATTGGCGACGGCAGTGGGATCGGATTGCAGCGAGGCGGAAGAGGCGAGGTCCGGCCCCAGTGGCACCGCGAACAACGCCGAAAACGGACTGGTCACCCCCAACCATTGGCTGGCCGACAGCACGGACGGCGAAAATTCCAACACCGTCAACAAGGATTGCACCGCCGGCGGTGCGACGTACAGGATCAGCAGGATCACGTAGGTCGTCATCAACGCAATCGACGTCTTACGCGAGATCAGCGAAGCCGCCATCGCCAGCACCGCGTTGGCCAAGCACACCATGACGATCACGAAAAACATCGTCGCCATCGAAAGGATGTTGGGCCAAAAGATGACGTTCAGCAGCACGCCCAGAAACAACGGCCACACCAGGAACATCGTGAGCACCGCCGAGACGCGAAATCCGACGACAAACTTGCCCCACAAAATCTGCTGCGGACTAAGCGTCGTCGTCAACAACAGGTCCAGTGTTTGACGTTCACGTTCGCTGGTCATCGCCGGGGCCAAAAATACCGGGCCGACGAGCATATTAAAAACGATCACATACACGCTGAACCAAGCACATTGGTCGACCTTCCAAAACAGATACACGCCCATCAACGGGATCGCCAGCAACATGCTGATTTGAATCACCAGCCGCAGCATCAAGGTGCCCTGGCTGAAGATTTCGCTGTGAATCTCCTTGTCGTAAACCGGGTTGGCCCCATCGGCCATCAATTCTTTCTTCTTTGGCGGCGCAAACAAGCGATCGGGAAATTGGTCCGGCTGAATCACCAGCCCGACGGCTTCCTGCGATTCCTTTTCCAAGTCGATGACCTCGCGGCCCTCGCTACCAAAATCCGGCGGGTACAACATTCGCCCCGCCGACGAGGCACCCATCAAAATGACCGCGGCAATCGCGAACGCGGGAATCACCAACAGCGACAGCTTCAGCCGCAATTCACCCTGGTCCTGCAGAAACAGCCAAAACGAAACCGCGATGATTACCAGCGGCAAAATGATCAAGTAACTGACCACCAACGAACTGCTGGTCCGCGAAAAATAACTGCTGCACAAAACACCGATCGCTCCGAACAAAATCACCGACACGATCAAGCCCAGATACGCCGCAAGCACCTCGTAAACACTGACCCCGCCCAGCGGCAAACACAGCACGATGATCGGCAGTGACGCCACGATCAAAGCGCCCAGGTGAGTGAGCGATGCGATCATCTTGCCGATCACAATCGCCCCGGGCCGCAGCGGGCTGGCCAACAGCATTTCGTACGTCGACCGTTCCTTTTCGCCCGTGATCGTGCCCGCCGCAAACGACGGTGCCATCAACGACGCGATGACGTATTGGCCCAGGAAAAACAGGTCGACCAGCTTTCGTGCCGATGCCGGATTGGAGGTCAGATCCAAACGCTGGTCACTGGGCCACGCCAGGACAACGACCAGCCCCAACAGCAATTGGTACATCGCCAGCAGCAGGAAGGATCGGCCCGACCGCAGATTGACAAGCAGTTCGCGTTGGAGGACCGGGTTTTCCAGGACGTACATGCGGCTCTCGGTGGGTGATGAAGCACGTCACAATGTAACGCAATCACTCGCCAGTCGTGGCTTGGACAATTTTGTCCGCGGCGATCCGCCCAAAGACGATCCGCCGGTAGCCGTCGGCCTCGAACAGCACCCCCAAGTCGCCGTTGGTCAGCTGCGTCATGCACGAATACGCAAAGCCGCCGGCGTAGATCGGCATCACGTCCTGCCACGTTTGGCCATCATCGCGGCTGATACGCAGCGTCCCGGTATCGCGTGCTTTCGTCGAAGCGGGATTCAAAAACAGCAGGCAAGGTTTGCCGGTTTGCGTCGATGAAGCGGTTTGTTCGAGACTTTGCTGCTTCAAATGGACCGGGTCAAAACGAAGCAACGATGCTTGGCAAGTCGGTTCGATCAAGTGGTCATCATCACGAAGCGGGCACCACGTTTGGCCGCCATCTTCGCTCAAGGCGATCTTGCGTCGTTTCGTATTGCCCGTGCCCTGCGTTCGCGCGTTCAGGTAAACGCGTCCATCGGATAATTCGGCGAACTGAACTTCGTTGGCGTGCCCCTGGCGTTTCTCGCTCGACGGATCCTCCGGTGCAACGTCACCCATCGTCCAGGTTTCACCCGCATCATCGCTGATCGCCGCGTACACCCGCCAATCGCCAAACGGGCCCTGGTTCATCGGCATCAGGATCCGTCCGCGATGCGGGCCCCGCCGCAGGACAATCCCGATGCCCGGCCCCGACGCCACGCTTGTCACCCGCTCGGCCCGTTTGACTTGCCGCGAAACGTCGCGTGGCTCCGACCACGTTTTTCCATGATCATCGCTGTGTAACACGAACGTCTGATAGGAATCCGGACCGTATCCCGGCTGGGCCTTGAATTCACCCAAACGATTGACCTGATACATCAACAGCACGCGGCCCGAATCCAAGACAAGCGCTTGCGGATTGTTGATGGCCAGCCCCTCGCGTCGTGCGATCACTTCGGCGCTCGACCAAGTGCTGCCCTGGTCCGACGAACGCTTGCACAACATCACGTTGCCCGAATGATCACCGCCCTGGCGTCCTTCGGCAAAGGCCACGAGCGTTCCGTCTTGGGCACAAATGAGCGAGGGAATTCGAATCGCTGGGAAACCATCTTGTTTGGGCACAAAGACGTCGACAAATTCTGGACCATCGACCAGCGCTGTCGGCTCAGCCACCGCCGAGCCGGCCACAGAGAACGACACGATTAGCGTGACGAAAATGCCGAACGTTGATTGGCGAAGTGCGCAGAATGCGTTCGAAGCGCTCATGCTAGACTCTCTCTCGGAAGACGGCGGGCCAACGGCAATGTTCCTGTTGAAAGGTTTCCATTAATTAACCGGTTGTAAATTCGCACTACATGATGCCAGACGATTCATTCAAAGCAAATCAAGCCGAAATGCGGGAGGCCTACGCGTCGGGTATTCCCGGAGCGTTTGTCTCGGGGATCGTCTGGCTTGCTTCGGCGATTGTGCTGGTCATGTTTGGGATGAACGCTGGCGTCGGAACGCTACTTGTTGGCGGCCTCGGCATCTTTCCGCTTTCCTTGTTGGGCTGCCGGGCTCTTGGTGCCTCGGGCAAGCACACACCGGGTAATCCACTCGGCTACCTGGCCATGGAAACAACGCTTTGGTTGATGGCTGGCATTTTTATCGCTTTCGCGACGGTGCTTGTGGGCAGCAGCGCGCTTTTTTTCCCAGTCATGCTTTTGGTGATTGGTAGCCGTTATCTGGCATTTCAGTCACTTTATGGACTTCGGCTGTATTGGCTCGCCGGCGGTGCCCTTTGCATCGCTGGTTTTTTAGCCGCGATCCTGAATCTCACCGCATGGGTTCCCGCTTTGCTGGGCGGCATCATCGAAATCGCCTTGGCGATCGCGTTGCATTTTCGATTGCCCAGAGGTCCCGGGTAGACGATGTTCAACGCCGTAGCCGAACACATCGAGCCCAATCGGGTGACGCGATACCGCATCTTGGACAGCGGTGAGCCGCTGTCCTACGCGGCCGTCCTGGATTTGTTGCAATTCGATTCGGCGTTCCGTGGCTTCTTCACCGCGCAGCTTGCCAAATCACCTTTTCCTGGCTATCGCTGGGAGACTCCGGCAATCACGGATTCCACGGTCGGCCGGCCGTTTGAATTTGTTTTGATCCATTCACCGAGTTTTTGCCAGCGACAAACGGACGCAAAGACCTACGCGGATTACTTCACGGACAGTGACTCGGATGATGGAATTGTCACTTTCCTGAACTTACGTGGTGATTCCACACTTGTTGTCCCGTCGCCGCGGGCAGCCGACACGGCTTACGGACACCTTGCCGCATTTTTCCGTCATGCTCCACCCGACCAGGTCGATTCGATTTGGCGTGTCCTTGCGGCGAAGGTGAAATCAAGACTCGGAAGTCAGCCCATCTGGGTCAGTTCGGCAGGCGGTGGCGTCGCATGGTTGCACATTCGCCTCGACTCGCGGCCCAAGTATTATGCGTACACGCCATATAGGACCGTATGACAGTTCGCTGTACGAAAACATTCGCACAGAAGCCTTCGCGCAGCGCCGGTATCCACCGAGCAGCGCAAACGAAAGATTCAGCGGGCGCTATCGGTCGTGATCGAGCGGACGTTTCGGCTATCAAAACGTTGGTGTTGACATGCATTTTTGAGCGTTGACTTTTGTTCGTTCGTCGAGACCTTAATCTGCCAACAAATACGGATGTCGAAGCGTGAGTCGACCGCGGAGCGGTCAAAGAAATTAGCCGGTGGTAAGCGAACCGAGCCTTGGCGAGCGTTCGTGCCACCTCCGGAAACCGTGACGCTCGCCCTTGGGTGGAGCCCGCGATTTCGGCG
>JBCCRW010000254.1:0-8724 GCA_039201055.1 Planctomycetota bacterium
CAAAAGACATCGAAGAGGACTCTTGAACGAGTGGGTAGAGTTGGTGGATACTGGCACCGCTGTTGCGCTCCATCGTGGCGGATTGAAATTGAGAAGTCACCCGCCGGAGCGTAACAGCATCCTCATTCTCTAACCCCCTCATTTCGCCCGAACCTCCGCCGTTTCACCATCCCAGGCGACGAGTCCTTGAGCTCGGGATTCGTCGCCTCATCCACTACCGCTTGCGCCACTTAAAGATCGGCCGTCCCTAAAGGTCTACCGCACTGCAGCTCGGCGTCGCCCGACTTACTTAATCACAAAAAACGTGTCGAAGTCGTGCCCATCCAATCCGGCGCGACACGACCACCCATTTCGGCTTGTTCTTCACACAGGAGTGTTACGTGAGAGTCTTTAAGTTAGTGGTCCATCACTCGGCCAGCCCGCGTGACACCACCTCGGTCGCCGACATCACGCGTTGGCATCGCGAACGCGGTTTCTCGGGCATCGGCTACCACAAGGTGATTTTGGGCAGTGGCCAAATCCAGGCCGGTCGCTCGGAATCCATGATGGGCGCCCATGCGTTGGGGGCCAATCAAAATTCGCTGGGCGTTTGCCTGACCGGAAACTTCGAAAACGAAACGCCGTCGGCCGGTCAAATCACATCACTGGTCACCGTGCTGAAGGATTGGTGTCGCCAACACAGCTTGGGCGTCAACGCGATCTATGGACACTACAACGTGCCCGGCGGACGGACGGCGACCGCGTGTCCCGGAAAAAATCTCAAGTCGTTGTTCGAGGACATCAAGCAACGCGTGCAAAGCAGCACGCCCCGCTACAAGATCGAAACCAAGGTCAAAGACTCCTCCGTCAAGGCGGCCCTGCATCGGGCGCTCGCCGATGACGGTCGGCTGTCGTTCGACGAGGTCAAGGGTTTGATCACCGCAACCATGGATGGCGGCGGCACCGACGCGCAAGAGATTGCGGACCTGCAAGCGATCTTGGTCAACTCCCGGTCCATGGATTCACGCAGCCGCCAATTGGTCGACCAATTTGTCCGTTTCACGCCACGCACCACACCCACCCCGGCACCATCCCGGCCCACGGGAAACCAGCTAACGGCCAATTTCAAGCTGGGTGAATTCGCCTGCAATGACGGCACCCCGGTTCCCGATAGTCTCCGGAGCAACGTCCAGGAACTGGCCGAAAATTTGCAAGTCCTTCGCGATGCCGTCGGTCAACCGATCCACATCAACAGCGGCTACCGGACGCCCAATTACAACCGGGCCGTCGGCGGTGTTTCCAACAGCCAGCATTTATTGGCCAAAGCCGGGGACATCCGCTTCGGATCGATGAAGCCCAGCGATGTGCGCAGCCGCATTTTGTCGCTGATCGGCGAGGGCAAGATGAAGCAGGGCGGCGTCGGTTTGTATCGCACCTTCGTGCATTACGACATTCGAGGGACCAAGGCACGTTGGTCGAAGGTCTAAAGTAGCCCACGTGTCAAAGTAGCCCGCCTCTCCGAGGCGGAACCCCATGCATTCGCCTCGGAGAGGCGATCTACTGAGCGGCGGAACCCCATGCATTCGCCTCGGAGAGGCGATCTACCGAGAGGCGATCTACTCAGACACAAAAAAGCGGCGAACAACCCAGTGGTTGTTCGTCGCTTTGCTATCGGATCGTTTTGCGTGAAGCTTCGCCGGGGTCAGCTAGCCGCGTTGGCTTCGGCGGCTGCCTTCGCGGCGGCTGCGAAACGAGCACGAGCCAGTTCCAGTCGAGCGGTCTTCGAGCAAGTGGTCTTGGTTTCGCCGATGACGAAGGTGCGATCGACGCCCTTCTTCTTGGCCATCGCGGCCGAGGTGGTGGGGCACGAGCATGCTTCGGTGCCAACCAGGTACGACATCTTCACACCGTCGGCGGCCGACTTCACTTTCTTGGCAAGCGTGCCCGCCATGACCTTGCAGCCGCACTCTTCGCCGGCGATCGAGGTCATGCCCGACTTGCTGCACGTCGTGGGTGTCGTGAAGCTGGTCAGCATGGTTTCGGTGTCCTTGATCAAGTGATCCATGGCCTTGCCCTTATCGCTGTAGGTTTTCTTACCCACAACGAACTGGATCGCGTCGCCGGACTTCTTGGCCAGGGCGGCGGCCGACGTCGAACAACAAGTCGATTCCTTGCCGACCAAATAGGTCATCTTCGGCAGCGATTCCATCGACTTGGCGACAGCCGTGCTGATTGGGCAAGCACCGCCATCGCAGGTCTTTTCAGTGCCGGCCGTATCGCTGCAAGCCGATCCGCTGCAGGTCTTGCTTGCGACCGAGGTCTTGCAGCATGCGCCGCTCTTGCCCTTGTCGCATTTGCCCGCACAGCCTTCGTCGGCAGAAACGGGAACGACGAACAGGCATGCCATGGCCAGGACGCCGAGCAGGTTGCGTAATTGCATCAGAAACAAACTCCGAGAAAAAATGGGGGGTAGTGACCGGTCCCGATTCTACACATCGGAAACGCTTTTGAGGTCGAACATGCTTCCCGGGCGTCAACTCGATGGGATCGAGCGATGCCACCCGGATGGCAGAGCAATGACCATGGCAAGCCGTGACCCGCCACGCAAGAGATCATTCGCCGGAAAATGCCGGCATTAGCACTGGCGTAGCCGTTGTTCGCCAGAACACGGAACCACTGGCGTAGCCGTTGTTTACCAGAACACGGAGCCACTGGCGTAGCCGTTGTTCGCCAGAACACGGAATCGCGTGGAATTTCCGGCTTCTGGCGAAGGCCAGCTACCTGAGGGTAGATTTCCGGCTTCTGGCGAAGGCCAGCTAACTGAGGGCACCCCGAAACCGAAATGGAATAGGGCACTGGATTTTCGCCGAATGACCGATGAATCTTCGCTCCGGCGCCCCGTTTGCGGCCTGATCGCCGCCGGTGGCTCGGGAACTCGATACCGAAATGCTAGCAATTCGGCCGCTTTGGACGCCCGCGGAAAGCTGTGGGAGGACCTGGGTGGAAAACCCCTTTGGGAACACTCCGTCCGCGCCCTGGTCGATCATCCGGCAATCGCCGCCGTCATCATGGCGGTGCCCAAGGCGATGCTCGACGAATTTTCGCGGGCCGTGACTCGGATGAATTTGCCGGTCCGCTGTGTTCTTGGCGGCGCCGAGCGGCATGACAGCGTCGCGGCGATGTTGGACGCCGCCCAGGAGGAAATGCTGCGGCGGGTACCCGAGACGACGGATTTCGGCACGGCGGATTTCGACATCGCCGTTCACGATGCCGCGCGGCCGCTGCTGCACCGGGATGATTTGGACCGGGTGCTGGCGTGCGCGGCCGAAACCGGCGCCGCGTTTTTGGCCACGCCGGTGACCGCGTCTCTGCATCGACGTGTCGCGGGTGGGGCCAGCGGTTCTGCTGGCGGTGCCAGCCGGGCGGTCGATCGGCGTGATCTGTTTGCCGCCGCGACGCCGCAGGTCTTCCGTGCCGATTGGTTCATCGAAGCCAATCGGCGTCATCGCGGCCGCATCGCCACCGATGATGTCACGCTGATGCAGCGGAGCGGCCGCGACGTCGCGATCGTCGAAGGTCGCAGCGACAACATCAAGATCACGCAAGCGGCGGATTTGGAAATCGCCAGAGCGATCTTAGGCGGGCGATGACTTGACCGATTCACGCCACCAATTCTTGAACACGTCCCGTGCTGGTGGCAAAGCGGTCGACCTCCAAGCCTGATTGTTGCAAAACCGACAAATACAAATTCGGCAACGGATAGTTTTCCTTTTTGTCGAATGCCAGGTGACCGGCGTGCCGGAATCCGCCGCCGGCAAACAGGACCGGCATGTTGCGGTTGTCGTGGTTGGATGCGTTGCCCAGATTGCTGGTTAGCAGCACCGATGTGTTGTCCAACAAACGCGAACCGTTTTCCTCCGACCGGCCCAGTTCGCGAACGAATTCGCCCCAGACACCAATGATGGCCGTTTCCACCAACGCGAGTTGTTCCAATTTGTCCTCGTCGCGCCCGTGGTGGGAAAGCGAATGGTAGCCGCCGCGGACGCCGTCCAGCGGTAATGTTTGATTGCTGCCGCCCAGGTGCAAGGTCAAGAAACGGGTGCTGTCGGTTTTGATCGCGAGCTTCATGATGTCGGTCATCACCTTCAATTTGGCCGCGAAATCCGACCGGTCGCGGACCACCAGGTTTGGCTTGTCGACTTCGGGCTTGGCCCGCTGTGCCCAACGCTCGGAGATTCTCATGCGTTTTTCCAAATCACGAACGCTGGTGAAGTAGGCGTCCAAGCGATCTCGATCGGCGCCGCCGAGTTGACGTTCCAACGAACGCGCGTCTTCGCTGACCAAATCCATGATGCTGCGGCCCTGGGCGATTTGTGCCGCCTCGGCCTGACGCTGTTTCGGGGAACCGGTCACAAACAGCATTTCGAATAGGTCTTGGGCCCGGGAGATCGGTGGGATCATCGCCCCCGATTCGGTGTAGCACGGCGAAGTGCTGCCGTCGGTCGCCAGCGTCAGCGAGGGGAAACGCGTGACGTCGCCAAAGTGTTTGGCAAGCAGTTGATCCAAGGAAATCGTGTTCCGCGAACCGCCCGTGCCGCCACCGGGTGCGGCCGTCAAAATACAAGCCTCGGCGCGGTGTCCGCCATTGACGCCCGGGTGCGAGGCGCCGGAGATGACCGTGAAGTCATCCCGCATGTCCGACATTTGTTCCAAATAGCGGCTGGGCGTGTAATCGCGACCGGCATCTTTGGGATTCAGATTGTCACCCAGCAAACCCAGTCCCAGCGTGACACCGACAAAACGCTTGGGCTGCTTCGCGGCCGCATTTTGCTCCGATGCAATCGCCGGTGTCATCGCGCTCAGGTACGGCAGGCTGACCGCCACCCCCGAACCTCGCAAAAGATGGCGACGGTCCAGGCGATGGTTGCGAAGCGAATGTCCGAAGGAGTTCATGATTTTGAATGGTGTTGAAGGCGGGGTGACAAATCGGGCGGGATGCTTGCCTGCGCGGAATGTTCAACTGCGTCAGCGGGCACCGACGCGTGGTTTATTTGGATCCAAAGCAATCGCTAAGCACGACGCGGCACAGGATTTCTTTGATTGGGTATTGCCGTTCGGACAGGTCTCGGACGATTTCGCGGAGTGCCGCCCGGTCGCTGTAGCGGATTTCTTCCCCGGTGCCGTAGACCAACAATTTGGCGGCCAAGTTTTCAGCCAGCTTTTCGGGTCGATCCGCAACGCAACGTTTGAATTCTTGAAAGTCTGCGAACTCGCGGCCGTCGGGCATGCGGAACGAGGCATCGATTTCGGCCCCATCCAAAATGCGTCGACCTTTCAAACGTGGATAGTAATCCCGCCAACGCCCGGCGGCATCGAAGTTTTCGAGCGCATAACCGGGTGGATCGATCATGCGATGACAAGCGGCACAGTTGGCGTCGTCCTGGTGCTTTTCCAGTTGCTCGCGAATCGTCGTGGCCCCACGAACATCCGGTTCAACGGCCGGCACGTTTTCCGGCGGGGCCGGAATCTCTTGCCCCAAAATGCGTTCGGATATCCAAACGCCACGCACGACGGGCGACGTTTCATTTCCGGCGGCGGTAACTTTCAACACGCTACCTTGAGCCAGCAAGCCACCACGCGGCGAATCGGCCGGCAACCGGGTCCGACGCATGGCTTCACCAGCTAGTCCGGGTACGCGGTAGTATTCGGCCAGTCGGCGGTTCAAAAACGTGTGACGGGAATCTACAAGCTCACGCACCGGAGCATCGCGTCGGAATAGATCGGTCAAGAACAACCGCGTTTCATCCAGCATCGATTGTTGAACAATGGGATCGAAATCGGGATGCAGGCGGGGTTCGGGTGTCGTGAAATCAATGTCGATCAAATCCAGCCACTGTTTTGCAAAGCGTTCGACGAAGCGTTCCGTTCCATCATCGGCCAACAACCTGTGGATGGTCTTGCGGATCACTTCGGGGTCGGAAAGCTCGCCGCGGTCGGCAAGATCACGAAGCTCGGCATCGGGCGATGTGCCGGTCAAGAAATAGCTGATGCGATCGGCCAAGGCGTGATCATCCAAGCGGCCCGGCGATTCTTTGAAATACAAAAACCGTGGTGAACACAAAATCGCTCGGTACATTGCCCGCAGGGCCGCGACCGGGTCGCCGCTGGCGTCCAATTGGGCGTCGAAGAAATCGCCATATCGATCCGCCGCCGCATCGCCTGGACGACGGAAGGCCAACGCGACGAAACGCTGGATCAGCGGCCGAAAATCCGCCTGTGGATTGTCACCGACATATTGGACTTGTTCCCGCTTGGCATCGATTTTCACCGGTGCATCCCCAAACCAACGCTCGATGACCGTTTCGCGATCGCCACCGGGGAACACCTGCCGCAGCCCCAGATGATGCATTGCGATCCCGGGGACATTTTGTGGTGTGCCCTCGCCGTTGCCGACTTGGCCCCCGGCGAACTTCGCGCGTTTCAAACGCACGTCGTTGATTCGAACTTCCAACAAATGATCAGCTTGCACGTAGGCGCGAAAGCGAAACGTCTCGGGTGCTTCGTGCAGTTCGAATTGCCCGACCCAAAACATCAGCGGTGCCGATGACGTCATCGCACCGCTGCGAACGCTGCACCACAATCCTTTGCTACCCGGCTGTCCAGCATCGGGCATGTTGAGTGCCGACGCATTCAATTCGATGTCGTACCATCCGGCCTGTTTAACCTTTGAATTGCTTATTCTTGGGTAGAACGGCATTCTGCTGTTCCAACCGACGGCCGCGCCGTCCAAAAGCTCGGGGTCGCGGTTCCGTTTGTTCTTCGGCTTGTTGGCGATTCGCTCGGCCGGCAGCGCGAGGTGCACGGGTTGGTTTTCAAACAAGCGTTGCCACGACGCGTCCAGTGCCGCGTCCACCAGGGTTAGATGCGATTGCAATTGAAAGTGAGACATTTGTTGCCCTGCTGCCGTTTCGGCGAACCCACTGGGGCGCGGGTCTGGCGGCACCAAGTCCGCCAGCGGCAAATCCACCTTCAAGAGGTCACAAAGAGTCCGTTCGACCTGTTGTGCGGTCAGTCGGCGTCCGCGTACGCGACCGTATTTGCTGTCCTCGCGCCGCTGAAATTCACTCAGCCACTGATGCGTTCGGCGAACAAATTGGTGCCGCTGTTCCACGTCGATTTCCATATCTTCGGGTGGCGGCATTTCGCCATCGCGGACGCGGTCCAGGGCGCGTACCCAGCGTTTGTACGTTTCGGCGTTGTCGATGCCGGCATTCAGCATTGCGATGTCAAAGCCGCCCTCGCCGCCGGCTCCGTCGTGGCAATCCAAGCAATTGGCTTCTAAAAAATGCTTCAGTGGCTTGACCGCGTGCGTTTTCGCCGGAAGCGGTTGGCTGCTCTCCGTTTCGACGGCGGCGACCAGCGACGCCGAGATGAGGACATAGCCGGCTGCGATCCCGAACCTGAGAACTTGATTCGGAAATTGATGCAGCAAAGTGCCAAGGGATTTGCGCGATCGTTGGCGGAAAAATGGGGCGGGCACTGGCAGGGCGGGAGCGTTTCGAGGGCGGGACGATTCGTCCTTAGGTGGGACCAATCGATCGAAGCGATGGGATGGTTCTGTCGTAACTTGTTTCGACACTTTGGCGGGAAATGCTGTGCGTTTTCGACGCGGAGACGGCCGAAAAATCCTCGCAGGCGGCAAAGTTTACCTTTTCTGTTTGGCGTCGAAACGCCGATACGGACCAGGACATTGTACTGGATTGGCTTTCTCGTTTCGTTTCATGCCGGAAACCCATGTTCCGAGTTTTTCTTGTCGCCGTTGCGACCTTGGCAACGTTTTCCACCGGATGTCGTATCGTTTCCGATGTCGGTGAAGCGGATTTTCCGGCCTACGGCGGCGTTTGGCAACGAAGCGATCGCGATTCCGGGTTGGTGGGCAGTCTGTTTGATCCCGCGGGTGGCCGGGTTGCCGTGACCGTCAACCGCGACCAGCCCAGCGAGGCTGACGAACAGATGCGTCAGGAGGGACTGGGGGACGATGGGCCGACCAGCGAGGACGAGGATCGGGCTGAGCAGGCCCGCCGCAAAGCCGAAGGCTTGGACAAACCGGATGACGTTGAGGACGCCGATCCGCGAACCCCAAAGCTGGAGGACATGGAAGACGAAGACAGCCTACGCTTACGGGATCTGAAGCTGGAGGACATCGAGGTCAAGCGTGTCGCGCCGCCGTCGGAGCTCGACGCCGGGATTTCCTGAAACGGGACTTGCACGCAGAGCAAGCCTGGGACAACCGGCGAGCTTCGACCGAGAGAACGCCTGCTCGGTCAAAGTCAAAGTCAAAGCGGTGCCACCCACCCAACAAATCAATATGGTGCCATCCACCCCGCAGTCATCATCCACCCCGCAGTCATCCACCCTGAAAGTCAAAGTGGTGCCACCCACCCCGCAGTCCTTGTCGCCAGTGTTTCTCGTCGCGAGTCGTACCGGGGATGGCGTTGTTGGTGGCGTACCACCGGCTAGCAACTGATCGCTTCAGTTCCCATCCACTTGGAAACGAAACCTTCGCTGTACCGGCGCGGATTTACCGTCGTTCGTTGCCGCGTTTGCGAGGCGGCTGGGAACCTGCTTGCTTCACCCGCTGGTGAAGCAGCCCGCCGCGGCCACTTGGCCGCGATGATGGTGCTTGCCGGTTCGCTCGGCGTCCTCTTTCATCGATTCCGGGCTGCCCACGCACGAGGTTTTCCC
>JBCCRW010000255.1:0-8698 GCA_039201055.1 Planctomycetota bacterium
GGATACACCGGGCGGACGGTCAAGTCTTGCGTCCACTCACTCGCATTTCCATACATGTCAAACAGGCCCCAGCGATTGGGCCAACGGCTGGCGACCGGTTGAATGCGGTCTGCGTTGTTCTGGTGCCAACAGAAGTATGCCAGCAAGTCATCGCGATCGGCAAACGAGTAGGCGGTGTCGCTGCCCGCACGAGCGGCAAATTCCCATTCCGCTTCGGTGGGCAGACGGAACCCCTTTCGACGGCAATAGTCCTTGGGGATTTCATAGCTCTCCGTTTTCCATTTGGATCGCGTGTATTCAAGGATTCCCGGGTAACACCATTCCGATTCGGGAATGCCAGCGCGCTCGGTAAACCACTGCGCGAAGGCCATCGCAACGATCACCTTTTCAAATCGAGCGGGAACCGCTGTAGAAGTGGGGCCTCCCTTATCACCTTCGCCGGCCTTGCCATTGCCCTCGCCTCTGCCGGAATCGATTTCCAAGAAATTCTGGACCCGCGGATCTCGAAGGAAAGCTTGATACGCTTTCTCGGGAATTTCCGTCGACGACACTTCGAACTGGCGATTGATTCGGATTTGATGTCGGAATTCGCGGACGGAGTGCCCAGGTTCGCGTTCGGGTGACCCAATCCGTGTGACACCGGCGGCGGGAAGTCGAACCATATCGATATCAAGTGATCGGGCGAGCCGAAGGGCGGGATTGTCAACCGTCGCGTCTTGGTGCGCCGCGTCGTTGCGATTTTCAGACTCGGGCAATCGATCGCCCCAACTCTGAAAGGCGAACCGCGAGGCTGATGCAATGGCAGTCGAATGAGTTGAATCGTGCCAATTCAAGATGATGTTCGCGGTGGCGGTGTTCCATTGTTCCGGCGGGTATTCGGCAATCAGGAGCAGAAGTCCTTGAAGTTCGCGATTGATGCTTGGACCGCGCAAGTTTTCGGCCAGCCGGCGGTGAAATTCGGCTTCAAGAGTTGCAAAGGGAATCTGGCACCGTTTGGCCGTGGCGAGTGCCAGAACGCGAAGATCATCGGGGCGGGAGAGCAAATCGGCCAGTGACGCCGCGGGCCGAAGCTTCGGGTTCGCGCCCGAATCGATCGCTTGCAACGCCTGAATCACGCACCAATTCACGACGCGCTGGGTCGGCACTGCGTCTTGACTTTCATAACGCCGAAAAACACCGGCATACACCGGAACGCTTGATGAAACGTCTAAAGGATCGTCAATTCGTAGACGGGGTTCGCCCTGGGCGATAAACAGTTGATATTGTTCATCGGCCCATTCGTCAGCCGTTTGCCGAAACGACACTCGATCACCACGGAAAAATCGAGTGCTCCATTCCGGCGATTCACCCCAGGCACCAGAAATTCTGGAATCCAAACCCTGCTCGCGGATCCATTGCCGGTATTCGGAATTTTGCCGGACCACTCGAAACACCGGGTCCGATAACGAATGCCTGAAAACGGTTTGGCGTGTTCCACGAAGGACATCCATTGCCAAATTCGCGTAACGAGCGGCGTCCTCGGGGTTCGTTTTTTCGTTCCGTAACGCCAAGCGAGCACACGAACGCGACACTCCCAGACCCGACATGGTGGAAAGATCTTTGAAGTCCCCGGCCTCGGTCGTCTTCAGACGCTCCGAAACGTTGTCAATGGTGGCAACGTCATTGGTCGCGATAGCCAAATGAAGAACGACGTCCAAGCCTTCCGGTGGTGCTCTTTCAACTGCCCACTCCGATTCGTTAATAACGTGCTGTGCCTCTTCCAATTGACCGGACTCGATCAAAGCATGAGCATATTCCTGATGGAAGTTCGCGAGGGTTTGTGGAGATGCCTTGGCAAATCTCTCGCGTTTTTTCTCCAGGTGCTCGAGAGCCAGATCGGGCCGGTCCAAGTGTCGCCAATACATTGCGTAGTCGATTACGGCGTTAAGTGACCGAGCCCTCCCAGCGACAAATTGTTGACGGAGCAATTCGGTATCGAATCGGCCGCCCAGTGCCTCCGCCGACCAACGCAAGTCGACTTGGACCTCACCCGGCTTGACGTTTTCGAAGTAGCTCTCCCCGCGGCTTTCGAAATCAAACCCTTTGATATTGTCCTGGAAGTGGGGGGCCATCAGATAAGCAACGCGGAGTTGGTCGCCCTCACGCCAAACGTCGTAGCGATCCAATCGATAATTTTCTCGCGATGCTTCGGCTAGTTTTTCGGGAACCGTGTTCTCGGCGATCGACTCAGGCTCGTACGCAAGCACAAAAAACTGGCTCGGTGGCGCGTCGCCGTCGACATCATCGCGAAACCAGATGCCCGTCATTCGGATGTCGTCGCCATCGCGAAGGCGTGCAAAGTCTCGTAAACGCCAACCGTCAGCACGTTTTCGTTCGACGACACGCTCAAATTCGTCAGGCGTCCATGTTTCGCCCTGATTCGTCGTCCATGGTTGGTTTGATGGTCGCCAGGTGACGCTGGCAAAGATTGGATCGCCGTCGCGGTACCAGCGGATCGCTTGTGGTGCCTGGCCGTTGCGACGCAGCGAGTTGGCGAAATCGGGCCAATCGGCTCGCGGAAGTCGCAAGACATACCCGCCCAAATCGCTCACCGCACCATCGAATTCGTTGATTTTCTTCTTGAGTTCAGAACTGATTTGACGCAAGCCCTGCGCACCTGACTGAGGTTGGCGATGTCGGGCCTGCACGAGCGCCTTGGAAACGTTGGTGCCCAGGGCATTCATCGCATCCTGGGGGCCAAGCTGGCCGGCCGCAAAAGGCAAAATGCTGGGAGCATTGGCGATGGAAGCCAGCGAAACCGCTTGGATGGTGGCTTCACGATGGCCAGGAAAAAAGATCGGCACCAATTCGCCCAGTGCGATGGCCACTTTGCCCTTGCGATCTTTTTTGAAGCGCCTGAGGATTTCGAAGCGAATCGCATCGCCCTTTGCCGCAAACACCTTGACCCAAGCGGAACGTTCTTTCGCACCGCTTTGCAACAGGGCATTCACGACGGTTTCGGATAGATCCGCGGTCGGGTCGACAACCCACTGTGCCTTGGCCCACCGAAGCGCGGCTGCCGCGTCTTGATCTTCAATCGCCTGGCGCAGCGACAATTCAGCCTCGGCCGGATCGAGGCGTGCGCGGTTGGCCAAAATCGGAACCATTGCCGGGTCGGCTTCGTCAATCGCCCGGATCAACCGTGCACGCGCTTCCGGATTCCGATCGGACAAGGGGTAGGCGATGGGAAGCGTCGTGGTGGATTCGGCACCGGTACCTGTTTTCCCTTGCATCCATTCGGCTTGCATCGATTTCCAAGTTCGTGCGAATGCATCTTTTACGTGATCGCCGGAACGATCCCATTCGACTTGCATTTCGGGCCATTGCACCGGAGTCGCTTCGGTCCACTGTGCCAGCGCCTGCTGGCTTTCGACCCGTTTTCGAAATTGATTGGCGCCCCACAGCACCAGCACCAGGACGGCGAACAATCCGGTGGTGGCCAGGTACCGCCGCCGGGCGACTTTCAAATAGTGACGTTGTGGTTCGGATTGATCGCGGCGGGATACCCACAACGTGAATTGGGTGAATTCCCACAGCGTCGGCAAACGCCGGCTTTGCGGTTTGCGGTGATACGCTTCGGCCATTCGCTCCAATTTCGCGCCCCAGCGACCGCGGCGGGAATGGTCTTGGTTGCGGCGAATCCAATTTTCAAGCGTCGGCACCAAAAAGTCGTGAGACAATTGATAAAAACTGGGGTCGCTGTCGCGTTCGGATGCACGCTGGGTTGTCGATTGAGCCGACGGCGTGCCGGACTTCGATTTCGTGCTGCCGACCGAATCCTGGCCCGTGGAAAGCGTTTCGTCGTTCGAGCCACGGGACGTTGTGCGACTGCGACTTTTTCGACGCGTGGCCGATTGAAACGATTGTTCTTCGACTTTCGCCAATTCGATGGCGTCGGTGGGCGTGATCAGGCCGAGTTCGCCGTCGAGTACTTTGATGACTTCGTCGAATTCACCTTCATTACACTGGGAACGGTCGAGCAGTTCCTGCCGCGAGCGTCGTTCGCCCTTGATGCGACGCGAATCCCCATCGTCGGTGGGCAGCAGGGCGGACAAAATCCGCGTTGCCGGAACCGCGTACATGCGATGCTTGGGGTTGCCGCCCTCTTTCTTGAAAGCTTCGTCCAAGAACTGCAAGCCAATGCCCTCGGCACCGCCGACTTCATCCAGCGTTTCGGGGCGCCAAGGCTTATGTCGCATCAGGTGCGCGAACAGCGATAGACGCACCGACACGACGAAGCCGCCATCGGCCAGCAGGTCCAGGCTTTGCTCCAAAAAATCGTCGTTGGCTTCATCCAAGTCGTCGCTGTCTTTGGGTAGCGTCCCATAGGCTTGGCCGAACAAGGTCAGGACCGTTTTGGCGTGACGCCGATCGAAAAGGTCTAGGAGTTCAAAGTTTTGACCCCGCAACAAGTCCTGGTCGATGCAGTCCATCAAGCGATTCAGGCCCATCGAAAAGTCATCGCGAACGACCAACAACACCTGCAGCCGCTCGCCATCGCAACGCCGCAGCGCATCGATCAGTGGCAGTTCACCGTCATCAGCGGCCTGCCGGGTCAATTGCGATTCGTGCAAGTGCAGCCATTGTTCAAATTGATCCAGAACGATGGTCAGCTTCTCGCCGTCATGCAGCCAACCGGCGGTGGCGATCTGGTCCAGGATTTTGGCCAGCGACAGGTCGGTCGCTAATTTTGGAAAACGTTTGCGAAGTGCCTGTTCCAGACGCGCTTCGGTTTCCCGTTGGCTGGATTCCACAAACAGGCTCTGGACGTGTCCCGCCAATCGCGGCAGCACGCCGGCGCGAATCATCGACGATTTGCCACTGCCGCTGGGCCCGTATACGATGCCGACCGAAAACGTGTCGTCGGGATCGGTGGGCTCGATTCGTGACTTCCAAAAACGAACGCTTTCGGGTAACCCATCTTCGTTGTAAGGACCCGGCAAAAGCTGCAAGAAAAAATCGCGGTCACTTTGGTCAAAGGGCCGCAGAAACTTGGGCGTCACCTGCGCGGGTTTGGCTTTTCCACTGGAGCCCTCTTTGCCATTTGGAACACCGATGACATTGCCGTTTGCGGCGGGCAACGCTTGTCGCAATTCGCTAAGCAGATCGTCCGCCGTTTTAAAACGATCATGTTTATTCTTTTGCAGGCAGCGCTGACAGATTTCGTTCAGCTTTTCGGGGACATCGGGATTTAGCTGCCGGGGCGGCGGCGGATCGCTACTGAGAATGTCGTTGTACAAAGCGTCAACGGAATCGCTGCCGGGCGCGTTGCCGCTCGTGAACGGACGGCGGCCGGTCAGCATTTGGTACAAGATGACACCGACGGCCCAGATGTCGCTGCGACCGTCGGTCTGGTCGACTTCGCCGCGAACTTGTTCGGGGGACATGTAAGCGGGTGTTCCCGTGCGAACGCGATGCGACGATTGGCGATCGCGACGCCGCATGGCCAAACCAAAATCCGTGACCTTGGGGCGGCCCTCGTGGTCCAGCATGATATTGGCCGGCTTGATGTCGCGGTGATAAACGCCTTGTCGATGGGCCAGCGCCAGTGCATCGGCGACGGGGACCAGCATGTTGACGATCCACTCGAAGCCGACGTGCGGCTGGCGCATCAGATCCCGCAAGCTGCCGCCGGACAGATATTCCTGGACGATGTAATCAAAATCGCCAAAACGGTCGACGTCGTGGACGATCACGATGCCGGGATGTTTCAGCGAGGCGGCCATCTTGGCTTCTTCGACAAAGCGTTCCGCGTCACGCTTGGATCCGAACCGATCTCGGCGGGCCTGCTTGATGGCGACATCAATATCCAAGCGGGGATGACGGGCCAGGTAGACCTTCCCAAAGCCACCTTCACCCAATTCATCCAAGATCACGTAGGGTCCGATCCGGCGTGGTTGCCCGGGCACCGATGCCCGTGTTACGGACGAATCGTCGCTCCCGCCGGCGATACCCGAGCGTCCCCTAGCTGTTTGGTCACTGGGCGCCGTCCGGTCACTGGGCGCCGTCCGGTCACTGGGCGCCGTCCGGTCACTGCGTGGACCTGGGATTGGCGATCGTGCGACGCGATCGTCCGCTTCGGTTGCACGACCGCTGGATAGGGAACCGCTGGATAGTGGCCCGCTCGATGGTGGAACGCTGTCTTGATCCGACACGAAACGGTTTCCAACTGTGGAAGGCTGCTTGAAGGAACTCGCCTAGTCTAAGGGCGTCGAATCCGCTTCGCCGCGACGTTTGATCATCACAATCTCGTTGCCGCAGTCGTTCAAACGAACCTCATCCATGAAGGCATCGATCATCAACATGCCGCGGCCGCCGAATCCTTCGATATGTTCTTCATCAGTCGCATCGGTCAAACATTCCGGGTCGTACCCGGGGCCCATATCGCGAACCACAAAAACCGCTTGGTCGCGATTGGCATCCAGCGAAATGGTGACGCGTCGGTCTTTGTACGGCGCCTGCTTGCGTCGCTGGTCAATCATGTCGTGATAGGCGACTCCATCATCCACTTCGCGAAGCTCCGAGGGGACTTCCAAGTTGCCGTGCACAATCGCGTTCAAGAGCGCCTCGTCCAATGCCATGGCGATTTGCATGCGTTCGCCATCGTCAAACAAATCTAGTTCCAACAAAGCCATCTCAAAGCGTGAAATGACTTTGGGGACAAGCGTTTCGTCGTTGCCGATGGACAATTCGATCCCGCTGCGGGTTGCAAAGCGTCCGACCGCCTGAGCCGAGCGCACGGCTTCGCCCGTCGAGAGCACTTGCCGCACGACCACGGTCAAATTCTCGCGGACGTCGCGTTTGGGAACGTAACTGGCGGCGCCGACACGAAGCGCCGAAGCCGCGATGTCTTCGCTGCCCTTGGCGGTCGACAAGATCACGGGCACCGAGGGATGCGTGCCCCGCAAGGTTTGGACCAGATCCAGACCGGACATCCCGGGCATTTCCAGGTCGGTGATGATCGCGATGGGCGTGGCGGCGTGCAACGCGGCTAAAGCCGATTCGGCATCGGCGACGGTTTCGACGGCAAACCCATCCGCCTCCAAAATGCTTCGCATTAAATGACGTGCGGTTTCGCTATCGTCGACGACCAGCAAGTATTCGGCATCGCCGGATGGCCGATCACCGAGGGTGTCGACAACAGATGGCTCGTCCGCATCAGGCTTCTTCGAATCGCCGGCGACCTCGTGCTGATGCGAATCGTCCTGCGTTTCCCGCTCGCGCGAATCGTCCTGGGCATCCGATTGGCCGGATGCGTTGGAATCGCCCGAAGGCGGGAACGGGTTCATCGAGTTCATGAAGAGTCGGGTGTCCGGTGGAGAAGACGCCCTCGTATGATAGCCCGTCGACGGGACCCTGTTGACCGGCTTTCCCCGTATCGACGTCGGGCTTTCCCCGTATCGACGTCGGGCTTTCCACCTTCAAGCCTTTCCAAGTAACCCTTTTTTTCGCTTGCCGCCCGGTGTCTGACCCGATCTCGCCCGTTGTCCACTGGATCTATCGCAGGCGGCAAGTGCTGTTGGTATCCGGAATGGTCGTCGCGGCGATCGCCTACATCGCCATCACTTCGTGGTACCAAAGCTCCCGGAGTATCTTGCCCCCGCGAAGTTATCTTGTCCCCCGGACGTTCGACGTCTTCATTTTCGGCTGGTCGCTCTGGGTGGGTGGGTCGATTGGCAGCTTCTTGAATGTGGTGGCCAATCGTTTGCCGGGTGGCCAAAGCATTCGGGGTCGAAGCCATTGTCCGCGGTGTCAGCACCCGCTTTCATTGCGGGACAATCTGCCCCTGCTGGGCTGGTTGTTTCTGGGCGGCCGCTGCCGGACGTGCCGTTTGCCGATTTCCGTTCGGTACCCGTTGACCGAATGGGTCGTGGGCATCTCGATCGGCATGGTGGCTTATGCCCGCATTCACGGCTGGTCGCTACCCCATCACGAAAACCACATCACCGCCTTTTCGTTGGCGACGCCGCGCTTCGATGATCCGGGCAAGGGTTTGTTGCTGGTTTATCACGTCCTTGCCGTGGCGGCGGTGTGGATGCTGGCGCTGATTCGGATGGACGGAAATCGGCTGCCGATTCGATTGACCTCGATCACGCTGTTGGTGATCACCGCCATGATCCTGGCGTTTCCGATGCTGGCGGTCGTGCCATGGAACCAATGGGAATCCGCCGATCCGTACCCAATCTCGGGAAGCCGCATCGACGCGATGTTGCGTGTGCTGACGGCCTGGATTGCGGCGGCCCTGGTGGGCCGGACTTTGGCACGAAGCGTTTGCCCGACGGCGGATTTGAAATTGGATCCACTGGGCAAGACCACGCGGCGCTTGGTCGACCTGGTCGCGATCCTGGCCATCCCGATGTTGATTTTGGGTTGGCAGGCGGGATTGGCGGTTGTCGTGATCGCGACCCTGATCGCGGCTGGCTTGCAGCGTGGGCAACGATCCGGCCCAGACGAATCCAGCCCAGACGAATCCCGTTTTGCCGATCCGCTGGCGGCGTTTGCGGTGGCCACGGCGGCCGCGTTTCCGATTCAATTGGTGTTATGGAAGGCCAGCCATGGTTGGTCGTTTTGGCCCAGCGATGTCGCGGCCCCATGGCCGATCCTGGTTTGGGGCGGCGTGTTGTTGATGTCGACGCTGTGGCTGCGACCGCACGCGAAC
>JBCCRW010000256.1:0-8676 GCA_039201055.1 Planctomycetota bacterium
ACCCGAGCGGCGGCTCAAGCGTTTGCAGGAAAAGCTGGCAATCAATCGTCGCGAACAACGCATGATCCGCTTGGAGATCGCGCGTTTGAAGGCGGAGCAACAGAGCGAAAACGACGAACACACCCAGTCGCGAAGCGATGACAGCCAGTAGCCTGGGACGCGGGTCCCGGGAAGACTAGTCGCTTTGTTCCCATTCGATCTTAGGGTGCGCGCACGTAGCTGGACTTCGCTTAGAAGCCGGAAATCCTGGGCGCTTCCGTGTTCTGGCGAACAACGGCTACACCAATTTTCAATTGGAACGAAGCACTAGGGATTGGAAACAATATCCATGATGGGTGCCCCGGAGATCGCGTACAGTTCGTGCAGCATCATGAACAGCCGCTGGTAGGTCTGTTCCTCACCGGCTCGCGGCCGGACGAATTCAACCCCGCGACTGTTCATCCAGGCGACCAGTGTCCCCGCATCACGGCCGTGCAGTTGCGGAATGAATGATTTGGAAACCGCCAGAGTCGCCGCCGGATTCTCGGATAGATACCCCAGTTCCTTCCTTTTCAAACGCAGGAAGTCCTCGGCCTTCTTGATCTCGCGGTAGTCTGGCCGCAACGGACGCTCTCGACTTGGCGGATACTTGTCCAAGAACTGTCCATATAAAGTCGTGAAAATATCATCCAAGAGCACTAGAGTTGCCTCCTGCTCCTCTGGAACGGATTCCATTTCTAAGCGGGTGAGTTGTTCGTCAACGTATTTTCGGATTTTTTTGAAATTGTCGGTCCGCAACATCTTGGGCCAATCCATCGGCAGCGGTTTCGGATCATTCAGCCGAAATTCGATACCGCTACCCGATTTGACACGCAGCTGCCCGAGCATTTGTTCGGTCAGTCGGAATCGATCGGCAAGATCGCCGTCGCCCACGATCAATTCGATGGGGTCGCCATAGCCCAGTGGTGTTCCCACAAACATGGCCCGCACGGTATTCAGGCTGGAGGCGTACCGGCCTGTTTTGAGAGGGGCTTCGTTAAGCACCTTGTTGTAGCGGCGGCGACGGGCCTCCTTCTTGAAATAGACCTTCTGGTCGCGGCGCATGTCCGTTAGCTCGGCGACATCCATTTTCCCGATTAGGTTGATTCTTTGCTTGTCGAAGTAGACCTTTACATACTCTCTTTGACGCTCCAGCTCATGTCCCACGGCGGCTTCCAGAACACGAAGTGCGTTTCGTCGCTTCACCATGTATTCGTTCTTTGAACGCACAACATCCGCCCAGTCGGTGTTCATCGCCGCGTTCGCACGGCGGTTCCGTGCGACGGCCTCCAAGCGTTGTGCGATCGGGTCCTTGCCAAACACCTTTGTGCTTTGCGTGTTGTCGCTTTTGAAGGGTGGAATCGTTGTCATGAAGGTCGCTCCCCGCGGCATTGGACGGACAACCACTTCATAGGCATCGTCGGCGATTAGGGCGCACCGCGGCCGCGCAAAATCAAATCCCTGGGCGTTGGTTTCTGACGAAACGACAAAGGGATTATTGGAGTCCGGAAAGACACTGCCGTCGCGTCGAAGTGTCACCTCGTAGCTGGTGGCACCGATGACGGGTAACCAAGTCAACTGACAACTGTTGGGTTGATCGCGTTTGGCCCGTAGTTCAGCTGAGGACGCCGTGGTGAAGCGAACGGCGTTGGGGTCGGTCGCCTTCCCATCGCGAAACAAGGTCAGCAGGTATTCCGTGTTGGCCCGTAGTGTTTTGCCACCGGGTTGCACATCGGACCAAACACGATGAATGCCATCAGCCGGGGTCCTCAGCGTGATTTCGATTGGCGGATCCGTCGTTTCCGCATTCCGGATGCGAATCTTCCAATTGACGTTGGGTGCGTTGTCGGTCGTCGCCGCGCTTTCCCACTTGAATTGCACACGGTTTTGTTCGCGACGCGAAACCTCCGGGGTCTGTCCCAGGACCGGTGATATCCCAATAAAGCTTGGAAAAATGAATGTGATGGCGGCCCATCGTTTTAATCTTTGAATCATTGGTCGTCGCTTTTGCTGGGCGAAATTTGACGCAGTAAATCATCAATAGTGGAAGATTCGATCATATCAAACTCTGGAATGGTGCACGGACCATCTTGAACAAAATCTTCGATCTTGGGGTCTTTGGAACGTTTGCAGCCGCGATACATGCCGACAAGTCCACCGCGTAGATCCACGACCGGTGAACCGGTGTGAAGATACTCTTGATAGTCGTTACCAACAAATTTTGCATGCCAGCGGATTGGCAAATTCTCATCCTGAAGGAGCACCGGTTCGGTCGCTTGGACGTTTTTCAATTGCAGTTCGCGGCCGGTGGGCGAATATTCCGCATAGTTAATGTCGGCGATGATCGAAGCGGCTGCAATTTTCAACATCGTTCCCGATTCGATTCGGATCGAGGTTGGGGCATCGAGCAATCCCATAAACGACGGTTTCTCGGGATCACAGTCGATCTTGAGCCAGCCGACGTCCACGGAATCGAAATCACGGATCGCAATGGGCAATTGCCGCAACACCACGCCCAATCCGGGATCAACGTCGGGTGCCTCGGTGGGCGGTTGACTTTGCGGCGGTTGGTTTTGCAGCGGTTGACTTTGAAGTTGGGCGCGGCGTTCGTGAAGTTCGATCAGGGCTTGTCGACGTGGAAGGAAATCCGGGTGTAAACCGCTGGCGACCACGCGGTAGGGCGTTTTGGATGGTCCGTGAATCGCGGTTGCTTCAAGTTCTTGGTCATTGATGGACTTCACGATCGTGGCACTGGTGACGAGCAGATTTTCACGTGCTGCCCAGGCGGATGCGACTTCGACTTTTTGCCCCTCCGAATCGACCAACAAAATAAACATTGCATCGCGAACGCGTGCCAAACCTGATTTGGGTTGGATCGGGTCGACCAACGAGTCTGTCGGTTCCGATTGGGCAGCGCCGACGCTCTCGGGGGCATCGAGTTGTTCGTTTTGCCGGGGCGGCGATTGGACTTGGTCGTTGGAGGCTTTCGTCTGGGCGATGCCGATAAGAGTCCAAGCGGCCCCCAACAATATCACAAGGCTGAGCGCGACGACCGAGATTCCAGCGACCGCCAAGTTCCGCAACCGCCGGGTTGTCTCGGATGCATTGCCGGTTCCGGCGGCGGCGTGACGCAAAATCAATGCGGGCGAAATTCGAACATTGCCCAGAAGTACCGAGGTCTCCCGGCTGACCGACGCGGCTTTGATTTCCTTCCCGTCGACTTTAACGACGCCACGCCCGTCGCAACTTTGAATCACCAACAGGTCATTGGCATCCACCATCAGTTCGGCGTGTCGCGGTGAAACCGACGGGTGGTCCAAGTGGACATCGTTTTCCGGACTCGAACCAATGGTGATCACCTGCTTGGCAAGCTTCTTATCCGGCCAGGGCATGGGGACACGATCGGCCAGTTGGATTTTGTCGCGTGGCGTTACCGGCCCGGAGCTGAATCGTTGGTCGTTGACGAACGTGCCATTGTCGCTGCCGAGATCGTTCAACCAGTAGCCATCGTCCAGCCGAATCAGTTCACAGTGCGAGCCCGAAACGGAGGACTCATTGATCCACAGTTCCGATTTTGGATCAGCCCCCAAAAGCCAACGAATCGATTCGCTTTCTTTTTGCATTTCGAGATTTCGTTTTGGATTCGTGACGGCTGAAAATTAAACCCGAAATCCAAAACGCTGTTCCCCCGCTTGGAACGAGCACTTGCCGCCGAGGTCAATCTCGGTGATCCGAAACCAAATGCCGTTTAGCGAATCGAGATTCTTGATGGACCAGGATCCGCCGGAGTTCCGTTGAATCAATGCGTGCTTTCGGTCCAAGCGATCATCACGGAATGATTCCAACAACTGACTTTGATCGCGCCCCACACAAATACCCTGGTTCGGAATTTCGATTCGGTCGCCGGGTCCGGTGTGGAGAATATGCTGCAGGATCGGCACGCCGTCGACGTGGTCGAATCGATAGCAATGTCGCCCCATTAAAAATTCGTCTCCGTCGGCAAGCCACGCTCGCGCGACTCGGACAAAAACGCCGTTCGAGCCGTCAAGATCACGAAGCTGCCATCGCCACCCGGCGCCCGCGGGTCGGCGGACAATCTCGAAATGCTCCGCCGACATCAAGACGTCGTGACCAATCAGGATGTCGCCGCGAAGCCGACCCACGACGGCACGGTCGCTGGAAAGACGGTGGGTTTCAAAAGTCCGCAGATCATCAAAATAGACCCGCAACTGGGCCATCGGTGGACGAATCGTGGGACGGAACGGCAGCGTCGAAGCGATCTCGGTAGTCGGTGCCGCGAATAACGAATCGGCCGACGACGCGATGGCGTGAGGCGAGTCGGTTGGCGACGTGGTGGGGGGCGACGTTCGGGTGGGAAGGGGCACGTCCATTGCCGCGGACGCCTCAGCCGGTGTGCCCGCTGACCACGCCGCCGTCGTTGTCGGTGGCGTTGGCCCCGTCGATGGCGTTGGCTCGGGCACCGTGATCGCGGCCTGTTGACCGTTGAAGACGGAATCCTGCGTCGGGCTCGCGGCGGCCTCGCGTTGCTCCGCCGCCAATTCGGCGGCCTCCAGTTCTTCTGGTGTCTAGACCCGTCGGGTCACACGAAAGTCGTCGCTCATCCTTCCCATCGAAAACGGTTGTCAGTGGAAGTTGGCCCCGCCCGTGTCAATCTTCCGCGATACCCGCCGCCCGGCAGCGTGTTGCGTTGGTATCATAACCCGGTCGAGGGGCGACGAAAAGCGAATCGGTTACGTGGAGGCATCGGGAACGGCAGTGTTGGCGACGATCGTACTGGCTTCCGGACCACGTTCGGGTGACGTTTTGCCCGCCGCGGCAGGTCACTTCTCGGTGGGGGTGGAACCCGACTGCGATTTCCGCTTGCAGGCTCCCCCGAGCGGCCCCGTTCCCAGCCGCATTGCGATTGAGCGGCAACCCCATGGCTGGAAAGCAACGACCACGGGGGCGGCAGGCTTTTTTGTTGGAAACACGGCGGTTACCGAATCCACTTTCTTGCGATCCGGCGACGTGGTCCGTTTGTCGCCGCTGGGTCCCGATTTCCAATTTTGTATGGGCTTGGACCCACCCAAGGTTGATCGCGTGATCGGCAGGTACGTCGCGTTACCAGCCGAACAACAGGACGCGTCCGATTCCCGAACCGCCGATATTCCGGCGGACAACAACGTGGTGGATGCGGCCGAGTTGCTTTCGCGTGCTTCACATCGCGCATCGATCGATCCTTGGACAACGCCGGCGTTTCGTTGGATTGCGTTTCTGATTGCCGGCCTGTTTTCGCTAAGCGTGGTCATCGGGATCGTCGCCATCGTGGTGGCGCTGCGAACATGAACGATCCACCACCACCGGTCGGAATTGATCTTGGCACAGCCTATTCGGCGATCGCGTGCATCGATGCCGCCGGTATCCCACAGGTCGTCGCGAACGAGATGGCCGAGCTTGCGATGCCGAGCACACTGCTTTTCGACGCTCAGGTTTTTGCCGGCCGCGAGGCGAAAGAACGACGTGAATTTGCGTTGGACAATTATGCCGACGGTTTTAAACGCGATATCGGCAAACCCTATTTCTCTAGACCACTGCGAGGGCAAAGCGTTCCTCCCGAGGTCCTGAGCGGATTTTTAGTCCAGAAATTGGTTCGCGATGCCAAGCCGATTGTCGGCGAATTCGAATCCGCGGTCGTCACGGTCCCCGCCTACTTTGATTCGCGTCAACGGATGGCAACCCGTCGCGCGATTGCCTTGGGAGGCCTGACGACGATTGATATCGTCAACGAGCCCACGGCCGCCGCGATCGCGACCGGATACGAACGACAGCGTTTGGGGTTGGCCTCGGAAAGGTACAAGATTCTTGTTTACGATTTGGGTGGCGGCACATTCGATGCGACCTTGTTGGTGGTCGAGGACAACGTCTTCAAGACCTTTCGTACCGACGGAGAAGCATTTCTTGGTGGGCGAGACTTTGATGCGTGTTTGAGCGAAATTCTCGCCAGTAAATTTGTGGAAAAACATGGCATCAATCCGCATTCGGACCCTTTCTATGCGATCGCGCTGAACCGCTTGGCCGAAAGGGCAAAGCATGCACTGAGCGATCAAACGCAGGTGCAAGTTCAGTTCGAATACGCGGGGATTGCCCACGAGATGACGGTAAGTCGAGGTGAGTTTGAAAACGCGATTGGGCCCAGGGTCGAACGATCCATCATGACCTGCCAAGCAACCCTTGCCGATGCGGGGCTGACCTTCGCGGACTTGGACGAAGTATTGATGGTGGGCGGGTCAAGCCGCATCCCGTTGGTTCGGCAAAGGCTGCAGCAGGAAGCCGGTCGGCCCATCACCTTGCATGCCGAGCCCGATCAGGTTGTTGCCAAAGGCGCGGCGGTCTACTGCGCCATGGCCAGCCGACATCCATCGATACCGCAGGATTCGCAATTCGAAATCGTCAACGTGAATTCGCACGGTCTGGGGATTTTGGGAGTGAGCCTGGAAACTGGCGAACAAGCCAACCAGGTGATGATCCCTCGCAACACCCAATTGCCCGCCCAAGCTTCTATGGCGTTTACCACGGCCAAGGACAACCAATCCAACATCCGTGTTCGCTTGGTCGAAGGCGAGAGCGAAAATCCGAAGTATTGCACCCATCTAGGGCGTGGCACCGTCAAGCTTCCCTCCGGTCTGCCCCGGGGGACGGTGGTTCATGTCCAGTGCCAGTATGACCGAGTGGGTTCAATTTCCGTCCGTGCCCGAATTCCGTCGACCGGAGTCGATGCCGTTGTCGCTTGGAACGGTGAGGGGCACGAGTCGCTGGAACCGCTGGGCCGATGGCGCGAGCGTTTGTGCAGCCGCTTTGATGGTGAGACGCCCAATGGCGATGTCCGGCAATCCCAGCAAAACCAAACCGGCAAAGCTGGCACGCCTTGGCCAAGTGCGTTGCCCCGAGACACGAGTTTACAGGCCGATTCCGAACGGGGCAGAATTCTTGAACGACTTGACCAACTGTATCGCTATGTCGCCGATCACTGTGAAGCCAACGGCGAATCCGGCGGCGGCACGTCATCGGAGTTCGGGCTGGCCCAGGTGCGCAGGATTGGCGAGCGTCTGCAAATTCTCGAATCCGCCCAAAAAGCGATCTTGGCCGCTCGGCAATCCGCTCCCCCGTTGCAGGACGATGTCGAATCCAAGAGCCACCTGTCGACGATCCAAATCGAGCATCATCGATTAACGAAGTTGCATGACCATCTCAAGGTTGAAGCGGGGCGGCAGCGCTTCGATTCGCCGCGTCCGCTAGATATTGATGACGAATTAGGCAATGAAATTCGAAGGCTAACGAACTGGTTGCTGGAACCCGATTCACGCATCTCGCCAGGATCACAAATTTCGTCAGGATCACGCATATCGCCAGGATACTGATCGCCGCCCAACTCTCCGACACCCGAATCAAACCTACATCGTGACTTCCACAAAAGACATCATTCACCAGTGGTTGGGGATTCCGCCGGAGCAGCAACCACCGAACTGTTTTCAATGGCTTGGCGTTGCCGATGGTGAACGCGATCGGGAAGTCGTTCGCAATGCGGCGGAACGACAATGTATGCACGTTCGCCGACTTGCCCGGGGCGAGCATCTGGAGATTGGCCAAAAGATTTTGAACAAAATCGGACAGGCGAAACTGGAGGTGCTCGATTCGTCAAATGCCGCCAACACTCCCTTGCCCCAAAACCGCCGCCCATCGGCGTACCCCGACGCGCCCTTTTCGATCACCCCGCCACGCGGCACGCGAATCGACGCAGCGGGTATTCCGATCGGAATTCGGCAGTCGATCGTGCTTGGCTATCGCGATGATTGTGATGCCCGCGTTGATCACGCCACCGTCAGCGGGGTCCATTGCCGGATCACGCGCTTGGAAACCGATTGCCTGGTGGCGGATCTCAACTCCACCAACGGCACCTTCCTTAACGGGCAACGGATCTCGCGGGCGCGACTGGGCGCCGAAGATTTATTGGTTCTTGGCGGTGACCATCGGGTCATCCTGCCACCCCATTTCTTTAATGGCGAACGGTCGGCGTCACGCGTCCACTTTTTCGTCGGCCGCGACGCCGGAAACGAAGTGGTTGTCGACATCGACGGTGTTCGGCCCTACCACGCCAAAGTGGTGATTGATGATGATCTGGTTTGGGTCGAGCCATTAACCAAGACGGGCGTCCTTTCACGGATCCGCGCCGGGCTTGCGCGACCCGTCAAGAATCGAACCTACATCCGCCGCCATGACATCTTGGAAATTGGAAAGGCTCACATCAAAGTCGGCAATTTGATCGATCGATTGCGAAACGAGCTACTCCATCGAGTTTCGCGGGCCTAGGAACCAGCCCTCTCCGTCGAGTGGCGACGACGGGCCACTCAGTCGCGAAGATACTATGAGAGGGTTTTTCGAATCAAGGAGATTCGGCACACTTGTTGGGAAGTGAATAGCTGTTTCCAACTTTCCTCAACAAGGTGCCGAACCCATGGCTCAAGTTCTCATGATTGGCTGCTATTTACACGACCGGACCATGCTACTGCGGTACGCCGTCGGAACCGCCGAGCCGCAGCAGTTGACCTATCCAAACGATCGAGCCGGCAAACGCCGAATGATCAGCAGGCTCAAGAGTCT
>JBCCRW010000257.1:0-8673 GCA_039201055.1 Planctomycetota bacterium
CAGCCCAGCAATTCAAACCAGCCCATCAATTCAAACCAGCCCAATGCGTGGCTGGATCACGCGTTACTTTGCCAACTAAAATCGGTGACCCACCTGACGGAAATGCGATATGACGTCGGGCGGCATACGGGTGCTGATTTGTTAAAATGGTTGGCCGCGATCGAGGACGATCTGGCCGCGAAACGACAGTCCGGGTCCAAACCCGAAATTGCTCGTCGGCTGCGGATGACTTTGCCGTTGGCATGGCAGCTTGGTGATCGAATTCGATCGGAAGTTGCGACACCACCTTTTCAGCAATCGGTGGAGCGCTTTTTCAAAACGTTGAGGGCGACGACCGACTCGCTTGATGGTTTGATCCTCCAGATTCGTTTGTGTGTTTCGGAACAAGAGCGACAGCAAGCCATCCGCGCGGCGTTTGAAAGTCCTGACGATAGAGGGTCATCCGTTGCTGACAGCACAACAGAAGACCAGTCCAGTCTCGTTATGTTATTGGTTCGAAACCAATCGATCCGGGCGTCCTGCGACCTGATTGGCGGACTGCTGGAACGTCGCCTGTTGGGACCACAGTTGCAACGTAGCGCGGATACCTTTGACGTCAACGCGGCGGTTGCTTCGGGGAAAGAAACGCCGCGGGAGATGATCATTCTCTTGGCGGATTGGATCGATGCAATCGCCTCATCTTGGCAAGTCGATTCCCCCGTCATGCGATCGGGTCAAGACGACGAAACGGAGACCCAAAGCGGCATTGAAACGATGCCAAATGAGATCAATGCGAAGGATACGCGTTACGTTGTCGATACCATGCTGAAAGCAATTCTGGGAGATGGCAGCGACGACGCCTTTTGTCGTTTTGATGTACCCCAAGAGATAGAGCCAATAAACTACGAAGAAGATTTTGATTCGATTCTTGCGAATCAGTCGTTGATCGATTGGCTGGGCTGGGCCGCCGCTTGTGGAAAACATGAGAACGTGTTCGCTGAGCGTCTCGAAGCCTATCAACCCAGTGCGGATCAGGACTTTGAGGTGACTGCCACGCAGATGCGACTCGTGTTGATGCAAAAAGGCGCTCGCATACCGCCGGCCGTTTGGAATGACTTTCTCTCGGGGGTTCGCTGGATCCTCAATGATGCAAATCAAAAATCACTTGGCCGACGACCCGATTGGTCGCTTTCGAAGGCGTCGCGTTTGGATGCGGCCGCCATGGCAAGCCATTTGCTTTGCAAAATATTAGAAAGTGAAATACTGGACCAATCACCCAAGCGGATGGAATCGTTGCGGAAAGTCTTGGGACCGCTGCTTGAAATCTTGCGACAAGGTGAAAGGGAGGGTGACCGGAGCGATGCGAACCGCAAGCAGTTGCTCGGCAGCTTACTTGTCGCGGCGGCCCGTACCGATCGTCCCGCTTGGTTTCAAGACCTTTCGATGCGAGAATTGGATGCCATCGACGGCGATGATGCGTGGGATCAAAAGATCGAATGTTTGTCGAAACTTCCCGACGAAGCTCTGGTTACATTCACTGACAAATTGCGAGAGCTCTTTCTGGCGGCACCCGAAGGCGGCTTTCCAATTGACCAACAAAACACGATCGGCGGCATCTGTGATCGTGTTTTGAAATACGATTTGAAGCATCGATCTCATGCATTTCGGAACTTAATTGTTGGGGCCGATGGTCGTGGACCGCTCGTACATTTGACGTGGGCCGACACCTTCAATCGTGATGGAACGTGGACGCGACGCTGGGCGACTTGGCATCTGAAATCCAAGCTCATCGACACATTTTGCAATCCGCAAACTTCGAAGTCGACTCAAGCGTCCGTGTCGACGGACGCAGCAAATGACGCGGTTCCGATTTCGATCAACGATACGCTGCGAATGATCGCCGAACATGATGCAGATTGGCTTTCCGAGCTACGGCCGCGCGTGCAATCCGGCGATCTAAGGATCGCCGCGGACGATTCGATGCGGTCGGTAACGCGTGCCATGCTGGCCGTATTGACCAGCGGTGATCAAGAATCCGGCTGGCGTGAAGCCGATTCGCTGCTTGACAAAATTTTCGAACCGAAGGAACCGCGGGATCACAAGACGCTTGATTTTCGAAGCATTTTGTCGCTGCTGTCGACCTGCGTCGACCATGGCCTTCCTGTCGAAAGAGCCCAAAGCTACCTGACGGCACTCGATCACCGGTTGGACGAATTTGACTTTGGTGATGCGGACTCACTTAGCCGCTGCCGCCAATTGCGGACACTGATTAGCGGGATGCGGCATCGCATTTTGTGCTCACTGCCGGCGTCGAAACAAGCCGAGGGCCTTGTGGTCTTGCCGTCCTGGCGACTCGCCGGTTCAAAGCCGCAGGCCATCGCCAATTTGACTGCCGATGTTCTTTACCAGGTCGCCCCGACGACAAAACGCGAACACCTGATGCTGAAATATCCGATTCCCGTCGGTGCCGAGCTTGAAGTGGAATTGCAAATGGCCGGGTTTGGGAAACAAGGTCGCAATACGTGTTACGAGATACCACCGGGCATTGGAATGGGCGGGTTGATGTTTAGCCCCATTCATCCGACGATCGAAGAGACGCGACCGTTCGATGGGGAGTTTGGAGTACCCGAGTTCATCCGCCGTGAAATGCAGGGCGATCTTGGCACCCAGAAACAAATGGTCGGTCGGCTTGCCGAGATTTCGCTACTTGAGGAATCTCCCTTTGCTGATTTTTCATTGCCCGATTTTTCACCCCCGGACCATTCGGGAAACGCGTCCGATGAACCCGCCGAGCCACCGGCGGATCGTTTTTCGTTGACCCTCAAACACTCGGCCCAGGGCACCGAGATTCACGTTCAGGGCGTTCCGATCTTGAAAGATGTCCATTCGCAATCGTTCCCATTTTTGTCGATCGATCAACCGGGACTGCAGGCAACTCGCATCACCAAATTGAAATGGACCGGCAATCGCAAGATACCCCGCGAAGTGGCCCTTTTGGGCCCGAGTTTTCGCGGCTGGTACGTCACCACCAACCAGGGCTTATTGGACCACAGCATCGCCATGCGGGAGCCGTTAAGAGCGAAGGAAAACTGGAGCTTGTTCAACAGCCCTTTGAAGCATCACGTGCAAATGCGGGATGGTGTTTGGACGATCGACTTTGAGCGACCGCAAGCAAACGATGGTGTGATCATGAACCGGCGACCGCTATGGAGTGGCGAATCGGTTTCGGCAGATGTTTATCACGAACCCGGCCGCTTCGAAGCCGGACCCGTCGTTGCGGATCAGGCATGGATCCAAGACGGGGATGGGATCCAAGACGGGGATGGCTGGGCATTGGCCAGCGGTGCAAAGCCGGATCAAGGTGAACTCCCCGGATCAGCCCAGTTATTGAAACGCGGCCAATGGAACCGGTGGGTGTTCAGAGTGGAAAACAACGTGCTGAGTGTTTCCTTGAATGGGAAGCTGTTTCGAACAAGGGACGTCAACGGCCCAGTGCGATTTGGCTGGATTGTGCCGAAATCACGAAAAGCCAAACTGCGAAATGTGGTTCTGACCGGCGATTGGCCGGAGGAATTTTCGATTGGAACAAAGCAATCGTCGATTCCCTAACAAAGGTCCAAACCCAAAATTCTGCTCAACGATTCCATCGCCCGCCCGACCTCGGCGGCCAAGCTTGGGTCGGCCAAATCCGCTGGTGCGAGCGTGTCGCGATAGTGCGATTGAATCCATGACTCGAGTTCCGTTTCCAGCCGTTCGTCAAAAATGAACCCCGGTGCAATCGCCTGTTCCTGCGCTTCGGTTAATAAGACTCGCAGACGCAGGCACGCCGGGCCGCCTCCGTTGTCCAAACTTTCGTCCACATCCACATATTCAACTGCATCGATGGCCGCGGCATCGATCCATGATGCGATCACGTTTCGCGAGGCATCCGTGGTCTCGCAAATTCGAGGTGCGATCAAGACCGTGCGGTCCTTGGCGTCCGTGACAACCTGACTGTTGAACAAATACGTTTGCACGGCCTGATCGAGCGTCAGATCCGCTTCCGAAACGTCCACAATGCGAATTTGGCCGTCACTGACGTTGCGTAAATCCGAATACACTTTTTCGCGGTCCGAGAAGGCTCGCTGGTGACAAAACAGTGTTTGCCGATGGGCCACCGCGATGACATCGTTGTGGAAAACGCCGGCATTGACGGCGTCGGGATGCTGCCGAGCGTAAACGACGCGGTCGGGCGAAAGCGTGTGCAGCCGCGCGACCGCACGGCTGGCAAGCTGCGTTTGCCGTGGGCGAAAGGATCGTCCGCTTGCACCGGATTCCGCATTGGTTTCCGAATCGACGCCATGAACAAACAATTGAACGCCCGGGGAATCATCGTGTTCACCGAAACGCGAATGGTTGGCGGCACCTTCATCACCGGTTTGCCACGACGCGGGCAGCGGGTCGTGGTGCGTGAAGTGAATTTCGTCCGGAAAAACTTGACGTAGCACCTGAGCCGTCGCGGCGACTTCGGCGTGCCGGTGCAGTCCCGCGACCAAGTTCGCGGGAGTGATATGGACTTTCCCATCCGCCGCATCCGCCGATGGGCAAACGGTGGCGGCGTTTGCGGTCCACATGCAGGAGGCCGACATTGCGGCGGCAATCAATCGCGGGCACTCGCGTTGCGCCGCCGCGACGACTTGGACATCGTCACCGCGAAAGCCAAACGAACGAAGCAATGCCACGTTGGGCCGCGGCTGGGGCGGCAAGACGGCTTGCGGCACACCCAATCGATGCAGGGTCGACATCTTCTTCAATCCCTGCAGCGCCGCTTGGCGGGGATGCGAAACGCGGCCCAGGTTTTGATGCGAGGCGATATTGCCGGGCCCCAGTCCCGCGTAGTTATGCGTGGGCCCGATCAGACCATCAAAATTCCATTCGCGAGTCGACATGTTATTGGGACGACAGACCGGGGTAGCCATTGGCGGGCAACACGAGCTTTTGCATACGCAATTGTGCGGTCGCCGTCGCACAAAAATCGACCGCATGAAAACCACTGGGACGGTGGTTTCCCGAATCCCTTAGCCCACCGAAGGGAAGTCGACCGCTGGCACCCACGGTGGCTTGATTCCAATTCAACACCCCGAATCGAAGACGCTGTTGATAAAGCCGAAAGCATTCCGGGTCGTCCGAAAACAGGGCACTTGCCAATCCATATCGCGAACTGCCCGCGTGCCGAATGGCGTCTTCAAATGAGGCCACTTTGCGAACTTTCAAAAGCGGCCCGAAGACCTCTTCATCGGGCACCGCATCCATATCGGTGACGTCCAAAATGCCGGGCGTCACGATGGCCGGACAATCCGCATGCAGCCGTGACAATAGGATCGGCTTGGCCCCGGCGTCCAACAATTGTTGCTGGGCAGCGATCACTTGGCCGGCGGCGCCCGCGTGAATCACCGACCCCATGAAGGGCTCGGGATCGTCGCCGGGCGGGCCGATACGAATGCCCTTTGTTGTTTCAACCAGCCGGTCGAGCAAGTCGGTGGCTTCGTCACCGTCAACGATGATCAATTCGCGGGCACAAGTGCAACGCTGACCCGAGGTGATGAATGCGGAAACGGCGGTGTGATAGGCGGCCACGGCAAGCTGTTCGACTTGGTGCACCACCAAAGGATTGTTGCCGCCCATTTCCAACGCCAGCAGCACATCGGGACGACCGCCAAGGGTTTGATGAATCGCCGTGCCGGCGCGATGGCTGCCCGTAAACAGAATGCCGTTGACCCGCGATTCGACGATTGCCTGGCCGACGTCACGCTCGCCATGAACGATTTGCAGCACACCGTCGGGCAGTCCCGCTTCGTGCCATAGGTCCACCAACATTTGTCCGGTGCCGGGCGTGAACTCGCTGGGCTTGAAAACCACCGTGTTGCCCAACAGCAGGGCCGGGACAAGATGGCCGTTGGGCAGATGAGCGGGCAAATTGAATGGCCCAAGCACGCCGAGTACTCTGATGGGCAGATAAACCGCGTGACCTGTTCCGCCACTTAAGTCCATCGTCGAATCTTGGCAACGTTGCTTCCAAGCGTCCACGGTCGCGGCAACTTTGGCGGGAATCAACTTGGCTTCCGCGATCGATTCCCACCGCGGCTTGCCCATTTCGTCGCTGATTTGTCTTGCCAGCTTGGATTCCGCGGCGGCGGCGAGCTTGGCAAAATTTTCAGCGATGCTTTGCCGGTCTTCCGAACTTGTTCGAGACCACGTTTCAAACGCGTCGTGGCTGCGCCGGACGGCGGCATCGACTTCGGCGGGGGTCGCCCGCGGTCCTTGCCAAACGACTTCGTCGGTGATGGGGTTGGTGGAAATCAGCGAGGACACTTGTTGATCACCCGTTCCTTAGTAACCGGTTCATTAGTAATCGGCGGCTTGGTTTTGCAACAACGGCGACACACGGACTTTGTCACCTCTTTCGACTCGTAGCGATTCCGCGATCGAGGCGTGCATCCACACTTCGTTGCCGCGAACTTCGGCGTCGGCGGCGCGACACAAAAAGGGACCGCCAAGGGTTGCGATCAACGTGATTGAAACACCATCGGGTACATGATCCGAAGCGTCCAAGAAACCGGCCACCGTTACGACGCGGGATTCCCGAATGGTTCGAATCGCGGCCAGGTCGCAACGGACAACGGGGCCGCCATCGAAGATGTCAATCATGCCGGCAAAATGAAAGCCCTCGCTTCCTAATAATCGTTTGGCCGGTTCGGTGTTGGGGTGCACGCGACCAATGGCCGTTTGTGCTTCCCGCGAAAGCAACGCGACGTAGATCGGATGCACCGGCATCAATTCGGCGATGAAGGTCTTGTCGAGTGCCGAATGGGCATCGGCCTCGGTGAACGGGACTTGGAAAAAATGCTTTCCCAAACCATCCCAAAACGGCGACTGGGAATTTTTGTCCAGCAGCCCGCGCATTTCCGCGATCACTTGATTTTGATAGCGCCGCGGTTGCCCCGCCATCAACAAAAAACGCGAAAACGAAAGCGCCCGGCCGCGTCGTCCGGCGCGATGTTCCGGGTGCACAAACAAGGTTCCGATTTCCGTTGGCCCGTCGTACAGTTCCACCAGGTGCAACGTTTCGGTGGTGCGATGAATGCCAAGGGATTCGGAACGCTGGACCGATTTTTCAAGTCGATAGGCATAGAACGGGATTGCCCGCGCCGCATCGCCGACCCGCGCGAACATGCCGGCGGTTCCGATCACGGTGGCATCGCTATCGGCATCGTCGCCATCGATCATCACCAACAGCGGTGCTTCGCCCGAAAGCGACCGCTCGATACGCTCGCCCAACAAACGCGGATCCGGGAAAAAGGTCGTCATCCCGGCGGCGGCCCGTTGTGCCAGCGCCACCAGATCGTCCAAATCGCCACCGCGGACCTCGCGAATCAGCGGCGTCGAAAAGTACGTCACTTTCGAATCCTATCGGATCGACTGGGGAAACGTTCCGGATGCCGGGCGAAATCGGACAGCATCTGAAAACCAAGCTGACTCCTTTGTACCAAGCTTTCGCAAACGACGTATTCCTGGTCGCTGTGAATCTTGCCGCCGATTGGGCCCATCGTATCGATATTGGGAACGCCAACGGCCGCCAATTTGTTGCCGTCGCAAACGCCCCCGGATGGCCGGAATCGAATCGGAACGGCCAGCGAGTTTCCCGCATCGGTCAAGCGTTCCTGCAAGACTTCCAGGCCCGCATCGACGGGTTTGGGGGGACTGGAAAAGTCACCTTCCAGGTGTGCGGAATATCCGTCGCGATCGTTGATGTCGCCGACGATTTGGGCGATCGCCTCGCGGACGCCGGCCATCGCCGCGGCGTGCTGGATGCGAACGTTGAAGCGTCCCACGGCCAGGTCCGGAACGACATTCAGCGCCGTGCCGCCGGCAACGCGGCCGAGGTTCACCGTGACCGATTCATCGGCTGTTTGCAGTTTTGCGATTTGCAGCAGCGCGTCGCAAAGCGCCGCGACGGCGTTGCGTCCGGCCGCGATTTCGCGTCCGGCATGGGCCGATCGACCACGAACGACGATCGTGAAATTTCCCGATCCCTTGCGGGCTCCGATCAATGTGCCGTCGGGCAGCGCGGGTTCGTACAGCAAACCGAAGTCGCACTCGCGTCCGACTTCCTGCAATAAAGGGGTCGATGCGGGCGTGCCGATTTCTTCGTCGGGGTTCAAGACAACCCGCCAACCCACTTTCTGCCAAATCGAATCGCTTTTTGAAGCATGGTGGATCGCTTCAAGCGTTCCCAAGAGCACCGCCAAACCACCCTTTGCATCGGCGACGCCGGGACCACGCAGGCAATCGCGTCCGTCCTGGCGAAAGGCTTCCACATGCTGAAAGTCGCAATCGGGCGGGTAGACCGTGTCCAAGTGGATGCAGAAAAAGATTTGACGCGGTGCATCCGCATTTTTTTTCGCGACCAACGCGTCGGCAAAACCGAGCGATTCGACTGAGCCGTCGTCGCGTGTTTGTTGGATGCGGGGCAGCGGCCGCGCGACGACTTCATCGGCGATCGTTTCCAACAGCGGCAGCACGGCGGCGGCGGTCTTGCGGACGCCGTCTTGGTTTCCCGTCCCGCTATTGATTTAACACCACTGGATGACCCGATCGCGGTATTCAGGCAAGCGCTGGGCCAACCAGTCGAAGGTGGATTGCATCATTCCTTGA
>JBCCRW010000258.1:0-8583 GCA_039201055.1 Planctomycetota bacterium
AAAACCGGCATCAATGGCTGCGTGAATGCCCGCGAGCGTTTGATGCATTTGGTCGCGGCGGGCGAGCTGCTGGAAGCGTTTTGGGTCGAGAGTGTCCAGCGAAATATTGATGCGTTGCAGGCCGGCGTCGCGAAGCCGGACCGCGTGATCGGCCAGCAACACGGCATTGGTGGTCAGCGACAAGTCGGCCAGGCCCGGAATTTGCGACAGCATTTCGACCAGCCGCCACAGTTCTTTTCGCAGCAGCGGTTCGCCACCGGTTAAGCGCACCTTGGTGATCCCGGCGCGACCCACGAGCAATCCGACGACGCGGTGCATTTCTTCGAAGGTCAGCAATTTGAAACGATCGACATAGCTGGGATCGTGCGTGGGCATACAGTAAGTGCAGCGCAGGTTGCAACGATCGGTAACGCTCAGACGCAACGATTTGTGAATGCGACCGAATCCGTCTCTTAGCACCCGCGTCGGGTTCACGCCATCGACCATTTGCGTCGCAATGTCCATTCGGTCGCCAATGCCGCCGTGAAAATCAGATACGTCAGCCACGCCGTCAGCGGGTCGTCGCCCCAGCGATAGCGATCGGTCACGGGCGTCACCGACTTGAGGCGTCGATCGCGGATGGTTTGAATCAGTTCATTCACTTGTTCGGGTCGAAAAGCGGCGCCGCCGTGATCTTCGGTAATGGCGGCCAATTGCCGAAGCCATTCCAGGTCGGCCGCGGGTCGTTCCAATTCGATATTTCGCTCGACAATTTGAATCGATTTTTCGGTGGGTTCCAGCGTTTGACCATCCGAATCGGTGCCTTCGACCAACACGCGATAAATACCCGCCTGTTGGACTTCGATCCGTCCGCTTAGCGAGTTGGCTGCATCGTTCTGGGCCAGTGTTCGCGTTTGTCCATCCGGGGCGATCAGTTTAACTTGCAGATTGGCGCGTGTTTGTTGATCGATGGATTCCAGCGTGGCCACAAAATTCGCGCTCTGGCTGCTGGTCATGCGGCGGCGGTCCAGTTCCAGGCGGATTTTGTCGCCACCCAAATCCTCTCGGGCCAGCGTCCACAGCAGCAGTTGTCGCCAGAAACGGCGGTGGGCGGTTTCGAGGCCCGATTTCCACCAACGCCACGTCGAATCGAAGGCCAACGAGGCGACTCGACCGCGTCCCGCCGATCCGACGACCAACAGCGGCGTTCCGGTGGCGGAAGCCGCGTTGGCACGCGGGCGCGCGTTGGCGGCCGTCGAATCCAATTCACCGATCTCCAAAAGCGCTTGCGTCCCGGGCAAGGATCGCGCCGGTGGAAATCGATTGGCGCCCAATTGCGGTGGCAATTGCGACCACACTTGTTCGTCTCCCAGGTCGACGATGGGATGCGGTCGCTTCATGCGAATCGAAAGCGGACCATCGATCATGCGATCGGTGCTCTCCAGTTCAATCGGCAGTAGATCCGCGATGGGCTGGTCCTGGTATCCGCCGGCGGCGTAGGCCGACATGCCGCCCAGTGTGATCAGCCCGGCACCCTCGCGAACGCGCTTTGCGATCTTTTCCCATTGTGCTTTGCCGATCGCCTCGGGCGGCAGATCGCCGATCAAGAAAACGTCGTATTGACCGGGCTCCAGTGCATCGCCCAGATCGTAGGGCCACCGGCCTTCGCTGCGGCCGGGTAAAATCGGAGCATCGAGTTGTATGTCCGGAAAGCGGCGTAGCGAACGACGCAGGAACAGCTGTTCCAGGCCCAGGCGGCCTTCCAGCGACAGCACCCGGCCACCGCCCTCGCGGATTTCGACCAGCGCGATTTGGCGGTTGTTGGCAACCAGGATTTCGCCGGGTACCGGTTGGGCCTGGACCACCAGTTGGTACGTGCCCGGCTGGGGAACATCGATGGGCACACTCAACGCCGATTGGTCTCGCGTTTTTCCTTCGCTCACGCGGGTGGCGGCGATCTCGCGTTTTCCCTGCTCGTCGATCCAAGCGATTTCAATCGGTAACGGTAACCCGCTGACCGAGCGCGACGTCAGTGTGAAATTGACATCCAATCGTGTTCCCGCGAATAGGGTGTAGCTTTCCGGCAGCGATGCGACGGCGACGTCACGCGGTGACTGGGTGGCAACCGGGCCGATCGGAATGGTCCACAGCGGAACGCCCAAGCCATCGAGTGTTTCGGTGACCTGACGGGCGCCCGGGCCGGGACTGGGCACGGTTTGGGTCCCATCGCTAAGCAGCACGATGCCCGCCGGTGCGCGGTCGCCACCGGCTTGCAAGCCACCGCGAAGCGCCGCCGCCAAATCCGTCGCGGAACCATCGGGAACGAACTTGACTGGATTGCCCGGTGAGTTCGCGTTACCCAGCGGTTCGATTTGATCGTCGAAGCGAAAGACCTCGATTTGCAAAGTCTCGTCTTGAAACGTGGCCAAGCCCGAACGCAATTGGTCGAGCGTTTGCGTGGCGGTTTCCCAGCGGGTTTGTTGTTCCGATTCACCGCCGGCCCGGCCGTCGCTAAGCGTCATGCTGCGGCTGGCGTCGATGCCAATCGCAAGAACGGCGGGAACGGGTGATTCGTCGGTTCGCGTCAGTGTGGGTCGCAGGAGCGTCAAAATCAGGATCGCGCCCGCAATCAAACGCAGCGTGATTAACACTCGGCGACGACGCGGGTCCGCGGTCGGCGGAGTGATCCACAACATCACGGCCAGCGAGATCACGGCGAGCAACAACGCCAGGCTGACCGATTGATAGATCGGCGAGACGGTAATGCGGGTCAACGGGCAACCACGTGTCCGGGCACCACCAGCACCGGATGGGCGCTGCGGCGAATTCGGTCATGCACGAAACCCTGGGCGAAGCGATCGTCGACTTCGATCGGCAACACGATCAACACTTGGCGATCGGCCCAAGCGATTCCCGGCGGCGAATCGCCGCCGGCCTGAGGCAACATTTCATACTCAATCGATCGTTGTTTTGCCGCCTCGGTCAACCCCCGGTGCAAGCTCTGGTGCGCCTTGGTCAACGCGTCGCTAAATTCGCGAACGTCCATTTCCGAAGCCGGGTCCATCGAACGAACGATCGAACGCATGTTTTCAAATTGCTCTTTTTCGATCACCAGGTTCAGCGACACTCGGCCGCTTGGCCGGACCAATCCCAGCGCCCAACCGGCGGCCCGCGCGGTGACGTCACACTCGCTGCCAACGACCACGGCAACGTGGGATGTGCTGGCGACAAAGTCCTTTTCGGCTTGCCGAATGATCAGCATCGGCACGGACAATCGCGACAACAGGACATCGGTTGCCGTGCCCACGCTGGCGGCGCCCAGTTCATCAATGCTGCGTCCCAGGGGGCAGGGCAAGACGACCAAATCGACATCGTGTCGATTGACGGCCGAAAGGATGCGGTCGTGGGGTTCCGAGTCGGTTTCGGAAACCGGCCGTGAACCGGAAATCCGCTGGCCCACGTCCGGCAGCGGATCGGCGTGATCGTCCATTTGCCGCCGGCCATCCAGGACCAACGTTTCGGTGTTGAAACGTTCGCGAAAGTGAGCCGCCGCCACGATCGATGCGTCGTCTTGGTTGGAACCATCAAGCACCAACAACACTCGCGAAGGTCGCACCGGATTGATGTGCCCGTCGCCGATGGTCTTGGATTGTTCGAACAAACGCATCGCATCGTCGACGTCGCGACCGAGTTCTTTTTCGCCGGAAGAATCAAGCATGGCCAAAGCGATTACGCGGTGGGCAATTCGGGTAAGGACGGGATCCAGCCGAGCGAATTGATCAGCAGGACATAAAGGATCGCGCCAGCGACCTGTAACAACATGATGCTGCCGCCAATTTTAAGGAATTGTCCCCAACTGACATGCTTGCCGGTTTCTCGTTTGAGTGCATAGATCGCGATCACACACGAGATCGATCCGATTGGCGTGCCGTTGCCGCCCAGGTTGCAGCAAACGATCAGGGTCCACCAGAGCGGTTCGGCGGGAACCCCCGCGTCGGAAATATCGCGGACGATCGGGATCAGGGTCGCCGCAACGGGGATGTTGTCCACGATGGAACTGGCCACCGCCGAAAACACGCCAAGCAGCGGGATCAACAAACCCAGTTGGTTGTCGGACAAGTCGATCACTTGGGCCGCCACCCAGGCCAGGGCGCCGGTTTCGCGAACGCAGCCGATGATCACAAACAATCCCATGAAAAACAGGATGACGGTCCAATTGACCTTGGCAATCGCATCCTCGACGCCCTTGCCCGCGAACAGCAACGCGGCCGTCGCGCCAACCATCGCGATGAAATCCATGCCAACGCCCAGGGTTTGTGCGAACACAAAGCCCATCACGGTGGTCAACAAAATGATGCCGCTACGTAGCAGCACGCGGCGATTTTCGACCATGGCCCAGGGGTCAAAGGATTCAATTTTCTGTTTCAATTCGGCGGCTTCGGCTTCGCTCTGTTTCCATGGCAAATCGCCGCGAAAAAAGAAACGCAGGCCCGCCATGGCGATGAACAGACTGAGCGCCGCATAGGGCAATGCGACCTTCAAAAAATCCATGTAGGGAATTTTCGCGGCGGTCCCAATCATGATGTTGGGTAACCCACTGGCAAAGGTCGCGATCGCACCGCTGTTGGCACAAATGGCGACGCTCAACAGCAACGGCATTGGTCGGTACCCGAGCGATTTGCAAATCACCAAGACCAACGAGGACAAGATCAGCATCGCCGGAACGATCGTCAGCACCGAAACGAAAGCAAAGGTGACCAGGCACAGCGTCACATACAGTGTCGTGGTGCGGCCGCCGGTCAAACGCACGATCCACATGCTGATGAAGTGAAACAGGCCGCTTTTGCCAACCACGTCGACCAGGATTCCGGTGCCAATGATGACGCCGAAAATGTTTAAATCTTCTTTCAGAAAGTCATAGATCGTTTCATACGGAAACAGATCCAAGAACAATCCCAGGGCGACCAAGACGGCCGCGCCGCACAACGCCGCAACGGTTTTATGAAAGCGCTCGACGGCAACGCCGACATAGGTCGCGACCATGACGGCGGCGAACAGCAGCATGATCCAGGCGGCCGCCGGTTCGGGCGTGTCCCCCGCGTCGGCGACCGAAGCGGCGACGCTTGTCCAGCCGAAATCCGACAGCATGAACCCCAACCCATCAAAGCGGGGCAAGGAAACGCAGAAGTCATGGCCGAACGACGCCGGCGGCGAGAGCGGTGCGACGGCGAACATCCGGTTTTCAGGCCGTGAGAGAATTTGGACGAGGGGAGGATTTCCCAAAGGATAAAGAATCGGGACGTTACGGCGGTACCCTGGGCCACGCCGGTAGCCTGGGCCGCGCCGGTAGCCGGCCTTCGCCAGAAGCCGGAACCCTGGCGCTTCCGTGTTCTGGCGAACATCGGCTACCCGGGATTGACGCCGGCACCCGGCCTTCGCCAAGTCAAAGCAAACCTTCGGGGTCGGTTTCCCGCAAGTTCAATTCGGGATCGGTTTCGGGAAGATGAAAGTCATCTTCGGTCGGTTCGCTGTCAATCATCGTGCTGCTGATCTGGCCGTCAAAGTCTTCGATCCAGGTCGCCCGTTCGCCCGATTCGCCCGGGCTGCGATAAACGATCGCCGTCACGTTGTCCTCGCCGCCGGAATCCAAAGCCAATTGAATCAAGGATTCACAAGCCTCGCGAGTTTCCGGATGGGCGTCGAGCAATTTTGAAAGTCGGCCCTGATCGAGGTAACGATGCAGACCGTCGCTACACAGCACCACGGTGTCACGAGCCTGCAGATCGACCTTGTGGACCTCCGCGATGATGTCACCATCGTTGGAGCCGCCCAGGACATTCCACAACACGTTGCTCCATCGACTGGTCGCTTCCTCTTCGGGTTTCAAGCCGCCCGATTCGACCATTTGCCGGGCCAAGGTGTGGTCGGTGGTAATTTGTTTGGTGCCATCGTCGCCGATCAAATAACAACGACTGTCCCCCGCGTGGACCACATACATGGTCGGCCAAACAATGTACGCCATGGTGACGGTCGTTCCCATCCCGCGGATTTCCGCATTCCGCGCCGCCTCGGTCAAAATTCGGGCGTGCGTGTCCTGCAACATCGCCTGCAGGTCCTTGATCAATAAGTCTTCTTCTAGCTTGCCATGAAAGTGCGTGTGAACGGCGCTTAACAACTTTGAAATCAGATGCACAATCGCGACTTCGCTGGCGCGACGGCCGCCGGCATGACCGCCCATACCATCAGCGACCAGCAGGACTTCACCAAAGGTGCGGCCGTATTGCCGGCGGGTTTCGATTTCCAATGAGGTGTCATCAATCCAAATCGACTTGCTCAATCGGGCAATCAGAAACTGATCCTGATTATCCGAACGCTTGAGTCCCCGGTGCGTTTTGCCGCAGGCATTCAGCGGTTCGTCACCGTCGGGGATATCCACGGGCGTCTTGTAATCCTGATTCATCGCATCACGGATGGAATGTGCATCGCATCGCGATGGGTGGGTTGGATGGCGGTCAATTCGATAACGGTCGACTGTGGGACGGTCGGTGCCATGACCGGGCGTGGTGATCCATGACCGGGTGTGGTGATCCGGGGCCACCTTCCCCACGTTCCCCCATTGTAGGGCAAGTCCGCCGGTGCATCGCGATGGGGCGGCGGTCATCGCCAACCGGATCACGAAATCACATGAATCACCAGATCACCAGATCACCAATCAAGACCGATCACCAAACCGGACCGATCACGCACCGGACCGATCACGCACCGCCGTCGGTTTTGGGTGGTGTCTCCGCGCCGGGTTTGGCATCGCTTTCGGATGACCACCAAGAACGCAGCCCGCCCCAGGCTTGGCCGAGCAATTTTCCGCTTAACAAATCGCCGGTCCAAGTTTCTCGTTGGCCCGAAAAGTTGTCCCAGACGGCCGACACGTACGGTTCGCTGTCACGACGAATGGTCTCGTATAGGCCATCGTGGTGAATCGCGACAATCGCGTCTTGGTAATGATCGATGATGTGTTGGTCAAACAGGTTTCCCGCGACGCGAATGGAAGACAACGTCCCGCGAGTGACCAAATCGACTTTCGCGATCGCGTGCATCGTCATCGTGGTGCCAACTTGCACGATGCCCAATTCGGATTGAGCGGCGATGTCTTCAATCTCGCCCCACAATCGTGTCACCTCGCTACGCGGCAGCAGACTGGTCGGATCGACACGATTGATTTCCGATCGCATCTGGTCCACCGTTTGTCGCAAACCCGCCAAGTCCATCGGCGGTGCCTCCAGCGAATCGCTGGCCTTGCGACTGGCCCTGGCCGCTGCGTCGATCAAATCGGTGACATGATCGATCGTCGAATCGTCATCAATGATGCCCTCCTCACGCCACTCCTTTGCCAAGACCTTGAGGTATTCGTTGGACCCATACGCCAAATCATTAAACACGGCCAAGACGGTCAGCGGCGATAAGTGCATGGTCGCGCCGGCGGCGACGTCCAGTAATCCGCCGACGGCCTTTTGCGCGAGCGACGATTCCAGTGCGGTGGTTTCTTCATCGACGTCGCGCTGGACGCCACCGACATCGTGCACCAAAACATCCAGCGATTGTTGGATGAACACTTCGTAGCTACGCGAGGACCGGAAGGCCAAGGGGATCAACCGGTTGGCCGTTTGCCCCACCATTCCGCCGACCACCGCGGACAAGCTGCGTGTGGCCCGTTCGGGAAGCGACAGCCCGTAGACGAAGGTGTCCAGAAGCGAACCGCCGCTTGCATCGGAGTCACCGTCCGCTGGGGTGTCATCGCGATCGGGACCCGCGTTGCCGGCCGGATCGGGCGTGCTGTTTGAATCGGGCTTGGGTGAGGTCATCGGATCGTGCAAACCGCCATGTTAGATAAGCCGCAAAAAGAAATCCGGACTACAAACCGCTGGCTTCCAATTCGTCGATCAAACTATCCCATTCATCTTTCTTGCGATTCTCGAGGTCGGCTTGGCGACGACGCAGTTGTTCATCGATGCCCCGTGCGTCGCGTCCGGTCAACAACAAATGTTCGTCGCGTTCGCGGGCCGCCGTTTCGATCGCATCGCCGCCGCCGGCGGGAGCCCCGAAAAGCTGCGATAGATCGATCTTGAAGCCTTCGTCGCCGGCGATTTCGGCACCCGCGATCGCGGGCGCTTTGTGCTGGGGAAAAATGATCGCGTTTTCCGGGCACACCCGGCTGCATGCCGGGCAACCCTTGCGACAATTATCGGGCTGTTCGACCAAAATCGTTTCGGCACCATCAACGCCGTAAACGCCGAACAGGCAGAAATCGATGCATTCCATGCAGTTGGTGCAGCGATCAAAATCGATCACCGGATACCAACGACGTTTGGTGGTTTCGTCGACCGTTTCCAGACGCCCGCCGACGATCGGCAAACCCGTCGGTGCCGGTGCGATGCCGGCAAATTGCTGAATCGAATCCAAAATGGCCGTGGCGTCTTCGGACTGTTTTAAGTCGATGCACCGGATCCGTCGCTGGGGCCGCGGATACAACTCGGTCACACGCGGGCCGCGTGCTTCATCGGATTCGGAATCGCGGTCCGTCGTACCATCATCGCTGGGATCGTGATC
>JBCCRW010000259.1:0-8571 GCA_039201055.1 Planctomycetota bacterium
CGACAACTTGTCGACGGTGCAACTGACCGTCGGCAACGGAACGCTCAACGTCACGCTATCCGGAACCGCATCGATCAGTGCCGGCGCCAACAACTCGGGCGATTTAACGCTCTCCGGTTCACTGGCCGACATCAACGCCACACTGTCGAGCTTGATCTACCAAGGCAACCAGCACTTCAATGGCAGCGACACGCTGACGGTTTTGTTCACCGACAGCGATTCAGCGACTGACACGGATACGGTGACCATCACCGTCGACGCGGTCAACGACACGCCCGACGTCGTCGGTCCGGGATCGGCTTACACCGTCAACGAGCAGACGAACCTGAACATTCACGGCACGGGATTCAGCGTCACCGATGTTGATGCGGCCTCGGGAACGATGACGGCGACGATCACCGTTGGCGAAGGCACGATCAACCTCGCAGCTGGAAATTCCGGGGTATCGATCACCGCCAACAACGCGGGCACCGTCACTTTCACGGGAACGCTCACTCAGATTAACAACTTGCTGACGGGCGGCGGCACCGGCTCGATTGTCTACAACAACGGCAGCGATACGCCATCGGCGTCAACGACGATCACCGTCACCGTCAACGATGGCGGCAACACGGGCAGCGACCCCGGCCTGACCGGCGATAGCTCGAGCGAAGTCGACTCGGCGTCGCAAACGATCAACGTCACAGCGGTCAATGATGATCCGTTGGACTCTGGGGCGGGGTTGCCGAGCGATGTGACCGTGGTCGAGGACGTTCTGACCGGTGTTGATCTTTCCGCAATTAACTTCAGCGACGTCGATGCCAGTGGCAGCGATCTGACGGTGACGCTTTCCACCTCGACCGGTGGGCAGTTGACACTCCAGGCGGATGCGAGCATCGACTTTGGCGGCAGTGCGACTGCACGCACATTGACCGGTACTCTGGCCGAGTTGAACGCATACTTCAACAACACGTCCAACGTCAGTTACCTGCACCCGACGTCCAACCTGAATGGCAATCACGCCGACACGATCACGGTGGTGATTAACGACAATGACAACTCCGGTATCGGAGGTGGCGGTGATCAAGCCCTCGGTGTGGTCAACGTCGACATCGGCGCTATCAACGACGCTCCAGTAAACAGCGTTCCGGGCACGCAATCGGTCGCCGAAGAAACTCCAACGGCCATCAGTGGCCTTTCGATCGGTGACGTCGATGCGGGCAGCGGCAATCTATCGACGCGTTTGCAGGTTTCCGCGGGGGTGTTGAATGTCACGCTGTCCGGATCGGCGACGATCAGCGGCGGCAGCAATGGCAGTGGCGATCTGACGATCCAGGGCACCGTGACCGATATCAATTCGACGCTTGCGACGTTGATTTACACCGGTAACACCGACGTTGTCGGCACGGCGGCCGATACGTTGACGATGACGACGAATGACTTGGGCAATACGGGCACCGGTGGGCCGCTGGTCGATTCGGATTCGATTCAAATCGACATCACGGGCGTCAACGACACGCCCGACATCGTCGCGCCGGGATCGGCGTTCACGGTCAACGAACAGACGAACTTGAATTTACACGGAACCGGTTTCAGTGTTTCCGATGTCGATGCCGGATCGGGAATCATGACGGCCAGTTTCAGCGTTGGCGAAGGCATGATTTCACTTTCGGCCGGTGATTCGGGAATCACGATTGTTTTCAACAACGGTCCGACCGTCTCGTTTGCGGGCACGCTTTCACAGATCAACGATTTGCTGACCGGGACCAGCACCGGCACGATTGTTTATAACAACCCCAGCGATACTCCATCGGCCAGCACGACGGTGACGCTAACGGTCAACGATGGCGGCAACACGGGCGTTGATCCGGGGCTGACCGGCGACGGAACCAGCGAGCAGAATTCGGCATCGCAAACGATCAACGTCACCGCGGTCAACGATGCCCCGGCGATCGGTGGCGGTCCTGACTCTGTTGGAATCGTTCAAACCAACGTTGGGCTCAGCATCAGCGGCACGTTGACGGTATCGGATCCCGATGTGAACGATACTGTGCTCGCGTCTGTTGATTCGGTTTCCATTGGGGGCAGTGGCGCGGGCAAGTTGCCAACGTCACTCGACACCGCGACTCTGCAAAGTTTCCTTTCGGTCAGTCCGGCGGTGGTGCTGGACCCTACGCAAACGTCGGCGACGCTGACGTGGAACTTTCATTCGGGTGGCGAATCGTTCGATTTCTTGGCGGCCGGCGAGACACTGGTGCTGACCTACACGATCACTGCCGTCGACGATGGCGTCGGTACGCTTGGTGACAGTGAGACGGTGACGATCACGATCACCGGCACCAACGATTTGGCCACCAACGAGGGCACATTCCCCGCAGACATCAACACCGTCGAAGACGTGATAACGGATGTCGATTTGTCCCAAATGGATCTCGCCGATGTGGACATAGGCACCGCCAATTTGACGCTGACGTTGCAAACATCAACCGGCGGTGAACTATTTGCGACCAGCGGTGGTGGAGTGACTGTTGCGGGTTCGGGTACGGACCAATTGACCGTGTTGGGAACGCTTGCGGACTTGAACGCTTTCTTAAACGATACCACTCGGGTGCAATACCTGCATTCGGTGGTTCACACCAATGGCGACAATGCTGATACGCTGACCGTGACGATCAATGATGGCGGTGGCGATGTCGTCCTGGGCACCGCCAACGTGGACATTGGTGCCAACAACGACGCGCCGGTGATTGTTTCCGATGGTGGCGGTGCAACCGCGACGGTCACGATCCAGGAAAATTCGACTTTGGCAACGACCGTGATGGCCACAGATGTCGATTTGCCCGTGCAAACGCTGACCTATCGCATTGCCGGTGGTGCGGATGCGGCCTTGTTCCAAATCGATTCGAGCGGCGGGCAGTTGATGTTTTCGAACGCGCCGAACTTTGAATTGCCCGGGGATGTTGACGGTGACAATCAATATGAAGTGATTGTCGAAGTCACCGACGGTGGCTTTATCGATTCGCAGGCCATCACGGTTCGTGTCACCGATCAAAACGAAGCACCCATCGGCAGCGGCGAAAGCTACGCGACCTTGGCGGGCAGCCCGTTGGTTGGGGGCGGCGGCGCGTTGCTTGCCAACGACACCGATCCGGATGGGGACGCACTGATCGCGATCCTCGCGACACCGCCGGCATCGGGAACGGTCGTCGTCAATCCGGATGGTTCCTTTGTTTACACACCCGACAGCGGCCACTTTGGTGTGGATCAATTTACGTATGTCGCCCAGGATCCCGGCGGGTTGCAATCCAGCGTGGTCACGGTCAACGTCACGACCCAAGCCGGCGATGGTACGGGTGGCAATGGCGATGATGGTTCGGGCGACAATTCGAACAACGATGATTCCAATAGCGATGATTCAAACAATGGTGATTCGAACAACGAAGATTCAAACGGTGACGACACGAACTCCAGTGATGATGATTCGGGTGCAAACGACAGCTTTGATCAGGATGCGTCCAGTGGAAGTGACGCAACGACGGGTCCGCTGCCGGGCGGTCGCGATACGATGTCCGCAGGTGATGCGGAATCGGCATCGTTGGGTGGCGTGATCACCGACCTAAGCGAAAGCGGGCTTGGCGATGTCGGCGATCAGGATCTGGCTGTCGGCTTTGGCGAAGGGGCATCGTGGAATACGGGCTTGGCAAGGCTTGACGAAGTTTCCCCGCTGTTGTTGGCCAGTCTGGGAGCGGGCGACTTGGGGCCGATCCTATTGGACGAATTGGCGGCCGCACAAATCGTCTGGCACATGGCCAGCGATTCGGAGACCGACGAATTCGGCGATGCGAGGTTTTTTCGCGGAGAGGCAAGCGTGGCGGCGGCAAGCCTGTTTTCCATCGGTGTGATGATTTGGTTGTTCCGCGGCGGCGCGGTCGTCACGGCGCTTGCGTCCAGCAGCGGCAGCTGGCGTTTGGTCGACCCGACGGCAATGCTGACGGCTGCCAAAATCGAAACGGACCAAGTCGACCAAATGCTCAAATCGTCGCCTCGCTAGCGTACGAAACGAATTTCAAGCAGGATCCTTGAATCGAACCAATCGTCGTCGGCAAAGACGGCTCCAGTGGCAACACCGATTTCGCACAAACCCAAATCGGTTTCGGGGCCGACCACCATGCGGATTCCCGGGTAAACTTCGAGTGCTGTTTCGCCATCGACTCGCCGGCGCGTCCCGGCAACGGTTTCGCGTCCGGAGGTAAACGACAACATTCGCATTTCAAAGGTCGGCATCAACGCAAAGACATCACTTTCGACAGCCAGCGTGCTGACGCCAACGCCGCTTGTCAAAACGTTGCCATCGAGTGCCGGATTTCCGCCCACCGGCACCCAATAGCTGAGTTGGCCAAACCAGTACGTGTCCGGCGACGCGCAGTAGCGAAGTAACACACCGGGTTCCAGCGAGGTGTGTCCGGTGCCCAGACCGCGACGCGCCGAACCGGTGGCCAGGTGCGTCGTGAAGAGCGTCGCGACCTGCAAGCGTTTGCCATCGACCAGCAGGGCCTGGGCGCCAATTTTCATGTCGCCCATGCCGGTTGTATTGGGCGCCGCAAGGGGATCGAGGGAACGCAAAACGTATTCGGTGATCGCCATCAATTTGCGATTTCCGGCGGTGACGCGAAACGCCAAATCTTGGACATCGACGTGGGGGTCAGCACCGGGGCCGGCGGGCGTACCCGCCCAAAAATATTCGGCGCGATCGGGGACGTTCAGGCCCCCATCGACTTGATATCGAAAGCCGAACCCCGCGACGGGAACGGCCGTGGGCAGCACCAACGGCGCAAACGGCACGCGTTCGTGTCCGATGCCGACGTCTCGGACACCAGCCCACGGCAGCGAAGACACGGCTGTCGCGGCAGCGGGATTGGGTGGCGAACGATGTCCGAACCAGCGATCCCAATAGCGATCCAGCGGTCGCCAGTGGTTGGCCACCTGCGGGTTGAAAAAGGATTCGGCATTGCTTTCCCAAACGCCGGTGTTCAGCGTTTCGGATTTCCACTCCAAAACATTTGAATCGATCACGGCGGATTCAAACGCCTCCGTGTCCAAAACGGTGCTGTCCAAAAGAACGGCGTCGTCAATCGAAAGCGATTCCTCAATCGAAAGTGCTTCGTCGATTGAAAGTGCTTCGTCGATCGAAAACGTTTCCGGGATGGATTCGATCGGCGGATCGCTCAACCAAAAAGGCTCGCGTATTGCCTGTGTGGTCGGTACCTTCGCATCGGGTACCTGTTCATTGGGAACCGGCGCATCGGGTACCGGCGCGGCCGGAGCCGGCATTACCGTGGGCGAATCCTGGGCGACGCAGCGGCCGCGAATCCACGGCAGCCACAACGCCCCGCAAAGGACGAGCAAGAGCGATCGGGTGGCGACATGCTCCGTCAAAGGAATGCGATCTCCCGGATGCCGGTTCGAGTAATCGTGCGGGTGCGAAACCTTGGGATGTAACGAATCGACGATTTGGGTCGCAATGGGCATCTTCGGCCTTTCGGTGGGGCAACCCCGGCATTCGATTGCCGCGACAGCTTGGATTGACTTCGTCGCCCCGTGGCCGCTACGACCATTTCGACGAAGTGTGCCGGAACGCTTCGCACGATCCATTTCAAATTCAACGGACAGGATTTTCGGTGCAGAACCTTGCCGTCCATTGGCATGAAGGCCTGTTTCTTCGCCCGCACCACCTGCAGGCGTGGGATCGACACTGGCACGAACAGGCGACCGCATCGGAGCGGTGGTCCAACCCGCACGCATACGGCGTGGCATCGTGCACGATCGTTCGGGACGCCCTGGCGGCCGGTTTTTTTCAATTGGAGGCGATTCGCTGCAAGATGCCCGAGGGGACGCTGGTCGAAATTCGGCCTGGCGAGGCCAGTCAGCGTCGCGACCATCGCGACGCTTTCTTGGAAGTCGAACGCCGCCCCGAATCGCTCGCCGCGAAGCAATCGGCTTCCAACCCAACGGCGATGAATCCGCATGCGGCGGGCGAAGCGACCGGCACGCGGCGAGCCCCCGCGGCGGAAAGCTCGGATCCGGCACGAACCGACGCGCACAACGCCGCTCGCAGCGTCCCGGCCACTCCCAATACGTCGTCCTGCGTCGATGTGTACCTGGGCATCCCCCGCTTTCAACTGGGCGTTTCCAACGTGGCGACGCCGCGTGTCTGGACGGGTCCCGATGGCGGCAACGATCCTGACGGTCACCCTTCTGTTGATGCTCAGGGCTCACAACCGGTCGATGAATTCTCCGGTGAACACGCTGGCAACGGTCCGGCCCGATATCGGCCGTTGCAAGTGCATTTGCCCGATGAAGTGGATGCCGCCAGCGTGGAACCGATTCTGGTTCGCCACGTCAATGCGCGGATCCTGCTGTCCACCGATGATCTGGACGGTTACGAAGTGCTCAGGATCGCGCGGGTCGTCCGGGGCAGCGACGGGGGCGAAATGGCCCGACTGGATACCCGCTACATCCCGCCCTGTTTGACCGCCGGTGCATGGCCTGGTTTGCGAGGCGACGTGCTGTATGCCTTGCACGACCGAATCACCCAGCGTATCGAATGGCTGTCGCAAACGATTCAACAAGTCGGCATCGACGCCAATCAGGTCGGCGGCAACCAGGTGCGTCAATTGATGCTGCTGCAAACGCTGCAACAAGGTGCCGCGACGCTTGATGGACTCAAGCGATCGACCAGCATTTCGCCCGAATCGATCTACTTGGAATTGGTACGCATTTGTGGGTCGCTTGATTTGTTCGCAACCGGCCAGCGACGTCCGGCGGATTTGCCCGCGTATGACCACGACAATCTGGGCGGCGTCCTGTTCGCGATTAAGGCACGCATCGAATCGTGTTTGGCACAAATTGGCAAACGTCCGTTTCGGCAACGCAATTTTGTGGGTGGGGACCGCGGCATGCATGTCGAATTGGACGCCCAGTGGTTGACGCCGGGATGGCGTGTGTATCTGGGCGTGCGTCGTGCGTCGCTACCGGCCGACGCTTTGATTTCGCTCTTGCAAAGCGGGAAGCTGGATTGGAAATTGGGCAGTCTACGTCAAATCGACACGCTGTTTCGTGGCCGCGTCGCGGGCGTTGATCTGAAAAGTCTGGAGGCCGTGCCGGGCGTTTTGCCGCCGACGACACAATGGAGTTATTTCGAATTCCATCGCCACGGCGTCGCCTGGGACGATGTCGTGACGACGCGGCATTTGGCACTGCGGATTCAAGATGATCGGGTCGCCAATCTGGCGGAATTGCCGGGACAATCCACGCTGGTTTTGCGTGACGGCAATCATGCCCGTCCGTTGCAGTTCGCCGTCTTTGCGATGAAGGAAACGTCGTCATGAGGCTGCGGCGGTTGGAGTGTTTTGCGGATGGCTACGTCCGTGAATGCTTGCGGTTGATGGAGCGGATGCGTGGTGACGATTCGCCCGATCCGGCAACGCTGCATCGACTGTTGGCCGATCAACTTCGTCAAGGACGCGTCGCTTGCGAGGGAGCCGATTGGGAATTGGCGGCTTATCCGCTGGCAACATGGACGGACGAATGCCTGCTGTCGATCGACTGGCCGGGCAAACGGTGGTGGGTGGACCATTTACTGGAAACGTCTTTGTTCGGATCCCGCATCGGTGGCCAGCGATACTTTGAACTGTCCCGCCGCGTGGCCGCCGACAGTCAGCATCCCACCGGGCCCATGCTGCTGCGGATCTATTACGAATGCGTGGCGCTTGGTTTTCGCGGCGTTTACGCGATTGGTGGAGGTGCCGCCTTTCGCGAATCGCTAAAGCTGCCGGCGACGCTTGAACATTGGCAAACCGAAACGGCCCAGATCCTTTCGGATTGGAATCGCGAGCGGTCCTTGCAGTCCGACGAAGCGAAGAAAGAAACACCGCGTATTGGACGCACGTTGACGCTCGCACAGCCGCTTGTCCAGCGACATCGATTGGTGTGGTGGACGTGCGCCGCCGTGACACTCGCCTTGCTCAACGGCATCCTGTGGATTTATCGCCATGTCGGCGCGGGGGAACCCGCATGAAGGGTTTGCTGGACTGGAAGGCGTGGCTGGATCGCTTGCAATCCATTTCAATGGCAGCCAAAGTCGCCTGCGTCAGCGGTATCGTGTTGCTGTTGCTGGCCGTCGTTGTCCTGTGGCTGGATGCCCAAGATGCCCAGCGGGTTGCCTGGAACGACTACATGACCCCGGCACGCGCGGTTTCGCTTACCGTTTTATGGTTTTTAAGCGTGGTCGCGATCTACGCCAGCGTGCGTGTTTGGACGGGTCAAACACCTCTGGGTCATGAAGGGGTTCGCAACGCCTGGAATGGATTGATCAAACATTTGCATCGCGAGAACAGGCGGCTGGATCAACAAGCATGCTACGTGATGCTCGGCGCGGCCAGCGGTCATGATGTTGCAGGTTCATTCGCCAGAGACGCTTCGGTGCCCATGCCCAGCACGCAGCCGCAGCGCCGGAGCATCGATTGGTTCTTGCGAGCCCCCGGGCTGGTGGCAAGTTTGCATGGTGTGGGTGAATTCGCGCTGCATCGCGTC
>JBCCRW010000260.1:0-8568 GCA_039201055.1 Planctomycetota bacterium
CGGACGTCGTCCTTCATCGCGTTCATCATGTCTTCGGTGATCAATTCGCGAGCCTTGGTCCATTCATCCAGGACGTGTTGATAACGTTCCTGGCCGGACATCAAACCGCGGTCGTAGTTCTTCTTCAGCTGCATCACCTTCTTTTCGGCATCGCCGATAAAGTTGGCTTTGGTGTCCGGGGTCACCAAATCGTCAGTCGCAAACGACAAACCCGATCGGGTGGATTCTCGGAAACCGGTCTGCATCATGTCGTCGAGCAAGTGAATCGTTGCTCGGCGACCCAGACGTTGGTAGCAATCGCTAATTACGCCCGCCAAGTCACCGCTCTTCATGGGCTTGTTGTAAAAATCCATGCCGTCGGGGAGCATTTCATTGAAGCGAACGCGACCGGGCGTCGTTTCGATGATGTCGCCGTGCTTGGCATCGCCGGCTTGGGTGTGCAAACGCTGGTATCGCGGCAGACGCATCTTGATCTTGGCGTGCAAGGAAATGACGCCTTGAGCGAACGCCTGGTCGACTTCGTCGTAGCCGGAAAAGGTCATGCCCTCGCCACGTTGGTCGGGCAATTCGACCGTCATGTAATAGCAACCCATGACGATGTCCTGCGACGGACTCATAATCGGTTTGCCGTTGGACGGGGCAAAGACGTTGTTGGTCGACATCATCAGCGTGTGTGCTTCGACCTGAGCCTCGATTGACAGCGGCAGGTGGACGGCCATTTGGTCGCCGTCAAAGTCCGCGTTGAAGCCTTTGCAAACCAGCGGATGCAGGTGGATCGCGTTGCCTTCAACCAACACCGGTTCAAAGGCTTGAATGCCCATGCGGTGCAGCGTTGGGGCACGGTTCAACAGTACCGGATGATTGCGAATCACCTGTTCGAGAATATCCCAAACCTCTTCGTCTTTCCGCTCCAGCATCTTTTTGGCCGACTTAATCGTGTCGGCGTGCTGCAGTTCCTTCAAACGGCGAATGATAAAGGGTTGATAGAGCTCCAACGCGATCTTTTTGGGCAAACCGCATTGATGCAATTTCAAACGCGGGCCGACCACGATCACCGAGCGTGCCGAATAGTCGACTCGCTTGCCCAGCAGGTTTTCGCGGAAACGACCCTGCTTGCCCTTGATCATGTCGGTCAGCGACTTCAGCGGTCGGTTCGATGAACCCAGCACCGGCCGCTTGCAGCGGTTGTTGTCAAACAAGGCGTCGACCGATTGCTGCAGCATTCGCTTTTCGTTGCGAATGATGACCTCGGGCGCGTTCAAATCGACCAGCTTGCGCAGCCGGTTATTGCGGTTGATGATCCGTCGATACAAATCGTTCAAGTCCGACGTCGCGAAGTTGCCGCTATCCAGCAGCACCAACGGGCGCAGGTCCGGCGGGATGACGGGCACGACGTCCAACACCATCCATTCCGGACGGTTATCGCTATCCCGAATCGATTCGACAATCTTGAGCCGGTTGATCAGATCCTTTTTCTTTTGCTTCGAACCGGTTTCGGCCAATTCGACACGAAGTTGCTCGGACAATTGGACCAAATCCAATTTGCCCAACAGCTTGCGAACCGCTTCGGCACCCATGTCGGCTTCAAAGGCACCCTCGCCGTACTGCGTGCGGGCGGCGCGGTATTCTTCCTCGGTCAACAATTGGCGATCTTCCAATTCCGTCGAACCCTTGTCGACGACGACATAGTCCTGGAAGTAGATGACCTTTTCCATTGAACTGGTTTTCATGTCCAGCAGGTTGCCCAGGCGTGAGGGCATCGCCTTGAAGAACCAGATGTGGACGACTGGTGCGGCCAAATCGATGTGGCCCATGCGTTTGCGACGCACGCGACTGTGCGTGACTTTCACGCCGCAGCGGTCACAAATCATGCCCTTGTATTTCATCCCGCGGTACTTGCCGCAGGCGCATTCCCAATCCTTTTCGGGCCCAAAAATCCGTTCGCAGAACAAACCATCCTTTTCCGGACGGTAGGTTCGATAGTTGATGGTTTCGGGCTTTTTGACTTCGCCGAACGACCAGCTCTTGATGTCCTGGGGCCGTGCGAGCGAAATCTTGACGGACGCGTAATCGTTGATGCGATCGTAAGAAGTTTGTTCGCCGATTGACATATTTTTCGTTTTCAGTTTTCGGTTGTCAGGTGAAATTCAGATAAAGAAACGTTCAGCTTGAAGCGTTCCACAATCCGGACCCTGGTTTGGCGGCCGAATTGCGAAACGCTGCGAGACTGAAAACGATTAGATCGGTCGCTTTTCGAGCTGCATGTTCAGCGCCAGCCCGCGAATTTCGTTGGTCAAAACATCGAACGAAGCCGGCGTGCCGGCTTCGAGCGTGTTTTCGCCCTTGACCATCGATTCGTAAATCTTTGTCCGGCCTTCGACGTCGTCGGATTTGACCGTCAGCAATTCTTGCAAGATGTAAGCGGCGCCGTAAGCTTCGAGCGCCCAAACCTCCATCTCGCCAAATCGCTGACCGCCAAAGCGAGCCTTGCCGCCCAGCGGCTGCTGGGTGATCAACGAATATGGTCCGGTCGAACGTGCGTGCACCTTGTCGTCGACCAGGTGATGCAGCTTCAACATGTAGATGTAGCCGACGGTCGTTTCCTGCTCCATCGGTTCTCCGGTGCGACCGTCGGTCAACCGAATCTTGCCGTGTGCGGGCAAACCGGCTTCGGCCAAACACTTGTTGATATCTTCCTCGGTGGCCCCATCAAAGACCGGCGTGATGGCCTGGAAGCCAAGTTTGGCACCGGCCCAGCCGAGGTGGGTTTCGAGGATTTGGCCGACGTTCATCCGTGACGGAACGCCAAGCGGGTTCAACATAATTTGAATCGGCGTGCCATCGGGCAAAAACGGCATGTCTTCGATGGGCAGGATCTTGGCGATCACACCCTTGTTTCCGTGGCGGCCGGCCATCTTGTCGCCGACGCTGATGACTCGCTTGGTGGCGACGTAAATCTTGCACATTTGCAACACGCCGCTGCGAAGTTCGTCGCCGCGTTTCATGCTGTTCAGCTGCCGATCGCGTTCGTCGATGGCGGTTTCGACATTGATCCACTGCGACGCGTAAACACGCTGGACATCGCCGCGTTTGTCTTCGGCGACTTGGTCCAAAATGTGATCGATGCGGAAGCTGCCGGCACGTTCGGCGACGAACTTGGGATCCTGGCCATCGGCCAGCGGCGTGCCCGTCGAATCCTTCAGCTTGCTATCGGCGGCGGCTTCCATTTCGCGAACCATGGACTCAAAGACGCTGGCAATCTCCTCGTTGCCCGCCGACTCCTTTTCCTTCAATTCACGCTCAAATTCCTTCCGTTCGTCCTCGGACAACGACATCCGGCGGCTGAACTTCTGGGTATCGATGACAATCCCCTCGATGCCCGAGGGGACTTCCAGCGAATCGTTTTTGACATCTTCGCCGGCGCGTCCAAAGATCGCGTGAAGCAGCTTTTCCTCGGGCGTCAATTCCGTCTTGCTTTTGGGCGAAACCTTGCCGACCAGAATGTCGCCCGGTTTGACATAGGTTCCGACTTGAACCACGCCGCCTTCGTCCAAATTGCGAAGTGCCTTTTCGGACACGTTGGGAATATCACGAGTGAATTCTTCGCGGCCCAACTTGGTTTCGCGGATTTCGACATCAAAATCTTCGATGTGGATCGACGTGTAAGTGTCGTTGCGAACGAGTTCCTCGCTGATGATGATCGCGTCTTCGTAGTTGAAGCCGTCGAACGACATAAAGCCGACCAAGACGTTTCGCCCGAGTGCCAATTCGCCATCGCGGACGGCGGCACCGTCGGCGATGATTTGGTTCTTTTCGACCTTATCGCCAACGTTGACAATGGGCTTTTGGTTTTGGCAGGTCCGTTCGTTCAAACCCTGATACTTTTTCAAGTGGTAATGGTCGCTGCCGATTTCGATGCGCGTCGAATCGCAATACGTGACCTTGCCGGCGCGGCGGGCACGCACGACCATCGCGCTGTTGGCGGCGACCTCGCGTTCCATGCCGGTGCCGACGATGGGCGGTTCGGCGACCAACAACGGCACGGCTTGCCGCTGCATGTTCGAACCCATCAGGGCACGGTTGGCGTCGTCGTGTTCCAAGAACGGAATCAGTCCCGCTGAAACACCAACCATTTGTGCCGGTGCAACGTCCATGTATTGGACTTCGGCGGGTTTGACAATTTGGAAGTCGCTGCGGAAACGAGCGATCATGTTCGGGCCGGGCACCAGGGCACCCTTTTTGACTTCCGAATCGGCCGGGGCGACGTAGGATTCGCCCTCTTCGTCGGCTCGCAACCAAACGATCTCGTCGGTGACCTTGCCATCGTCGATCTTGCGATATGGCGTGACCAAGAAACCATAGTCGTCGACCTTGGAGAAAATCGCGAGCGACGAAATCAACCCAATGTTGGTTCCTTCGGGCGTTTCGATCGGACAAATACGTCCGTAGTGCGAAATGTGCACGTCGCGGACTTCGAAGCCAGCGCGTTTTCGGTTCAAACCGCCCGGGCCCAGGGCCGACAGCCGACGTTCGTGCGTCAATTGCGACAGCGGATTGGTTTGGTCAACGACCTGGGAAAGTTCGCCGCGACCAAAGAAGTAGTCGATCGCCGCGGAGACGCTCTTGGGATTGATCAAGCTTCGCGGGGTCATGTCGGTGGCATCCTTGATGCTCATCCGTTCCTGGACCGTGCGGCGAAGTTTCAAAAAGCCTTTGCGGAGTTCTTCGCTGGCGAGTTCCTCGATCGTTCGCAGTCGCCGGTTGCCCAGGTGATCGATGTCGTCGATTTCGGCGCCGCTGTCGCGATCGAACAAATCCACCAGGTACTTCATCGCGGCCAACATGTCGTCCGGCCGCAGGCACATTTCGGTTTCGGGGACGTCCTGGGACAACTTTCGGTTCAAGCGGAAGCGGCCGACCTTGCCCAGGCGATATCGATTGTCGTCATAGAACTTCTCGTCGAACAGCGTTCTGGCCTTTTCCAATTGCGGCGGGTTCCCCGGACGCAAACGCTGGTAAATTCGCAGCAGTGCTTCTTCGTGTGATGCGGTGTTGTCGTCGGCCAAGGTGTTGAAGATCAGCGGCACCTTGGGCATTGCCATTGCTTCGATACTTTTGACGCCGGCGGTGGCGATCGTTTCGGAGATTTCCTTACCGATCTTGTGTCCCGCTTCGACAATGATCTCGCCGGCTCGTTCATGGCCGGTGGGAAAAACCACGTCGTCGACGGCGACCATGCCTTCGATCTTGGCGGCCGACTTGCCGCTGGTGATCTTGATCGTTTCGGTTGGGTAAAACGCCGACAGGATATCCGCATCGGTGGACAATTTTGGGTCCATCGCGCGAAGCAGCGTCGTCGCGGCAAACTTCCCGCTCTGGTCGATGCGGACCGTCAGCGCGTCCTTTTTGGTGACGTTGACTTCGATCCAGGAACCCCGCTCGGGAATCACCCGGCAATTGGGCAGCTTGCGATCGCTGGTGGTGTCCTGTTCCAAAACGAAGTCGACGCCGGGGCTGCGGTGCAACTGCGAAACGACCACCCGTTCGGCACCGTTGATGATGAATTCGCCCCCGCCCAGCATGATGGGCAAGTCACCCAGGTAGACCTCTTCTTCGAGCGGTTCTTCGCGGTTTAGGCGCAGCCAGATTCGCAGCGGCCGGCCGTAGGTCAAACGCAACTGCCGGCATTCCTGACTGGTGTAGCGGGGCTTCACCAACTCGTAGTACAAGTACTCGAGTGTCGTGTTGCCGTCATAACTGGTGATGGGAAAAATTTCCCGCAACACGGATTCCAAGCCGTGGTTTTTGCGTTTCTTGGGATCCGCATCCTCCTGCAAAAAATCCGCGTAGGATTCGGTTTGAAGGGCGGTCAGATCCGGGAGCGGGAAATCGCTGCCCAGGCCAGTACCGAATTGACGAACGTTGGTCGGTTCGAGTCGACGTTGAGTCGTCACTGCCATCGTGGTGGAACGCTCCGTGATGGGTAAAAAAAAGCGGTGCTGAAAATGCGAAGAAAACGGAACTCCGGCAAACAAGCCGGGCCGTGCCGAAGGGGACTCCCGGGACAGCCGACCGCGAGATTCGCGGCAACGATCCTGCACGCCGGAAACCCCGCTGGACTCAGGCGGAATTTCGCCCGGCTACCGAGCATTGGGCCCGTTTAAAACCCGTGGCTTGGTCGACCATCGGGGCCCTGCCTGGAACAGGCTTAAAAGCAGGAACGGCCAAGAGATCAAAATCAGCCATGAATTCAGAGCCTCGGGAGTGGACGGAAGCCATGCAGAGACCCAGGCAGAAGCACCGCAAATTCGCCAAATTCCGGAGGGCGAACGGCATGTGCTGCCAAAGAGAAGAACGCGTCGGTGGGTGGATGCAAATGTTGGCCGGTACAGTCACCTCTGGAAAATATCAAAACACGCCCCAATCGAAAAGGCCATTTGCGATTCTTTGGCCCGAATAATGCTGCGAAGGTCAAAAAGTCCCCGAGTCCGACGAACCGAGCGCCGACAGCAAAATGGAATCGCCGTGATGGTCCACGCCCAGTAAACGTTTGCCGTCAGGCGAAAATGGCACGTGTTCCACCGGCGCATCCACCTCCCACACCATCACGTTGGTGAAATGTTCAGTCTCCCACAAACGCATCGTCCGGTCCGCCGCGCCGCTGGCCAGTCGCTTGCCATCGGGCGACCAGTCCAGCGAGCGGACCTGGGCCATGTGGCCGGTCACCGCTCGCATCCATTCCCCGTCGGGCAACGAAAAGATTTGAATGTTGGCCGATTGATCACAAATCGCCACCCGTTTTTGGTCCGGTGACACGGCTGCGTCCAGCGGACAAAAATCCAGATCCAAACTGGCGATCCGCCGCGTTTGCGTCGTGGAAATGTCAAGCAGTTCCAGCCACCCCGTCTGCGCCGACGCACTGCCAAAGGCGCAAACCCATTTGCCCCCGTGGCTCAGCCGCAGCGGCAGCATCATTTCGCCGCGGCGCATTTCCAACGCCGTTTCGCAGGTTGCAAATCCCGCATACTGCGGCTGCGTGTCGGCGGGCAAGCCCGGCGGCGGGCGATCGCTCGGATCCGAACCGGGATCGCGATCGACCGGCTTGGCCCATGCCAGCCCACACTTTTGGTAGCGTTCGTTGAGCACGAATAACGCTCGCCCGTGTGTCGCGTCCCAGTACTCGATGCAGCGATAGACACCCTCGGGTGCATCGATCAGTCGATGTGGAGCGAGCCATGCCAGTCGTCGGCTCCCAGGATCAAACGTCGTGACCCAGCGGTCAAAGTAGTGGACCAGTCCAAATTTTGGATCGTCGCCGCAAGGTTCACCGACCAATGTTCCGGGGGAAGACTCGCTGGGTAGTGCCGCGGTTCGGTCCTTTTCGCCGGCCCGCCAATCGAGATGTCGATCCAGGTCCCAAAACCGCAGCGGTGTGTCTTTGGAAATCGCCAACGATTGCCCGTCAATGGACCACTGCGTGCGGACACGCGTCTCGGGACCGGCGGTTTTGGGGCCGATCAGTTTCGCCGTGGGCAGGTGCTCGCGTGAGCGAACCCACCAGCCCTCCCGTTCGGACGCCGTGTGCACCCGATCGCCAGTCACGCCGCAAAAAACGACCGACGCTTCATGCACAAAATCGTGCCCCAAATCAACCAGCGTCGATGCATCGATGTACCGCACGGCTCCGGATTCATGGCCCAGCAAGAATTGATTCCGGCCCAAGTACTCCATGGATCGAATCGTGGAATCAAAGGATCGTTCCGACTTGGTCGCACTGACGCCTTCGCGAATCTCCCGGGCATCCCGATCCAGCGTCACCCGAGTCAGCATGCCGTTGTCTTCGGCAACCATCAACGCTCCGGTGTCATGATTCCAGTTCATCGTGGAGACCGCTTGTCCCAACCAGGTGACCTTTCCGGCATGTTCGACTTGCGGCGTTGTATCGGTCGGATCGTCATCGATCGGCAGGGCGTTTCGTACCCGGAAGAAATGCACGTGCACTTCACCGGCCACATGGGTCGCCAGGGCAAGCCACCGATCATCGACATCTGCCCGCAGGTACCTGGGAAGCAGATGGGTGCTGTCCAGCTGCGGGCAATCCAGGACCGCTGCAACACTGCCATCGGCAACGCTCAGCAAGGACAATTCATCGGCGTGTTGTTTCGATAAGTGCCGGTGAATCGCCGCGATCCACTGCGGGCCGATGAAAGCGATTGCGGTCACACCAGGTAGATCGTGCGACCAACCGCCCGACCGCCGGTCCGGGTCATGCGTCCAAACACATTGCCCGTCGATCATGCAGGCGACCCGCCGGGTTGATCGATGCGTCGCGATGGCGTCGGCCTGTTGATGGGTTTCCGTAGGGGTGTCATCAAAAAGCGGCGAAACGTTTCGGTATTGCAGGCCGCCGTTGGCCAAAAACGCGCTTTGTCCGTTGATCGCATACGCTAAATTGCGGGGCGACGCCGCCGGCAGCGTGTCCGGGGCGGCGAATCGCAACGGCGTTGCCGGTGGATTCACAACGCCGCTTAACCAATGCCATTCGAAGCCGTGGCGATCCCGGTCGGC
>JBCCRW010000261.1:0-8535 GCA_039201055.1 Planctomycetota bacterium
AGGCGATTGAAAAGCTTCACGAAGTCCTGGCACAGCAGCCCAACCGGCGCATTGATCTCGAAGCCATTGCCGCGTTCGAAGGCGTCACCGGCGATGGCGACCCAACGTCGGCGTTTTTGCCGGATGCCAAAGCGGCGATCGGCAGTGAATTGTGCGTGCTGTGCCGGAACTTGGAACAAGTTGAAGCGGCATCGCGGGAATCAGTCGATTGGGTCTATGTCGATTTGCACGACGTGCGTCAATACAAACAGGCCCGCGAAATCGCCACCGAACACTCGCGACGTTTGGCGATCGCGTCGGTGCGAATCCAAAAGCCGGGTGAAATGGGATTGCTTCGCGTTCTCCAGCGCCACCGGCCCGACGCCGTGCTGGGACGGAACTTAGCAGCGCTCAAATGGGCCATCGCCGCAGGCATTCCCGCGATCGCCGATTTCTCACTGAACGTGACCAACCAGCATTCCGCCGATTGGTTGCTAGGCTTGGGTGTGCAGCGAGTGACCGCGTCGTACGATTTGAACCGCGACCAATGTCAACAATTGCTGCACGAAATTCGCCCGCGGGCCTGGCAGTGGGTGATCCACCAACACATGCCGATGTTTCATATGGAGCACTGCGTTTTTTGCAGCGTGATGTCGCCGGGCACCAACAAAACCAATTGCGGTCGGCCCTGCGATCGTCATCGGGTGCAATTGCGTGATCGTGTCGGAGCGTTGCATGTGCTGCAGGCTGACGTCGCGTGTCGCAACACGCTGTACAACGAAACACCGCAAAGCGGTGCCGAGATCGTCGGGGAACTCCAGGCCGCCGGCGTGCAAAGCTTTCGCATTGAGCTCCTGGAGCAGTCCGCCGAGGCGAGCGTGCGGACCATTCGGTTGTACCGCGACCTGTTGGACGGACGTGTGGATGCACCGGAGGTCTGGCGGCGCTTGAAGGCCGACAACCGGGTCGGTGTGACCCGCGGGACATTGGAACCCAAGAGCAACCCGCTGGCGATCTTGTGATCTAGCTTTTGGTGAGCCGAGACCCGCGGCGACAGCCGCGAGCCGGGTCCTTGCACCCATGCTGTACCCCAATCGCGAAGCGATGGCAGGTTGTAGCCCCGTGACCGGCGACAGATATCGATGCCCAAGGCATCACAGCAATGAGCCGGTGGTAAGTTTGGCGAGCCCCAAGCGAGTCAAACGTCATCTCCGGAAATCGGCGGCCAATAAACCGACGCCCGCGATTTCGGCGGCTTCGCCGCCGAAATCGCGGGCGTGATCCGAGGGCGCGTGTCACGGTTTCCGGAGGTGTCACCCCCAAAGTCTCAGTTGACCGGCCGGTAGCGAATCCGTAACCTTAAAGGTTGACGATACTTAGGGAAATTGTACCGGTAATCAGACCCATTTATGTCTATTCTCGAAGCCATCTGGGACCTATTGGGCGTCTTCTTCGGCGGCCTGTTCGGCTCCCTCGATCGCGGTGTCACCAAGGTGTTCGGTTCGGCCAACGCCCGCCAGGTGAACCGGCTGCGCCAACGCGCCGAAACCATCGGCTCGCTCGAGCCCAAGTACGAGGCGATGAGCGACGACGAATTACGGGGCCAAACGGAAATCCTGCGTTCGCGGCTGCGCGATGGCGAAAGTCTGGACGATATTCTCGAGGACGCATTCGCGGTTTGTCGCGAGGGCGGCAAGCGTTTCCTTGGAATGCGTCATTACGACGTCCAGTTGATCGGTGGCATGGTGCTCCACAGCGGCGGCATCGCCGAAATGGTCACCGGTGAAGGAAAGACGCTCGTCGCCACGCTACCGGCATATTTGAATGCGCTCGAAGGCAAGGGCGTTCACGTGGTCACCGTGAATGATTATCTCGCCCGTCGCGATATGGAATGGATGGCGCCGCTGTTTATGAATCTGGGGCTGACCATCGGCAGTATCCAACAGGGCATGAGCACCCGCGACAAGCAAGAAGCGTACGCCAAGGACATCACCTACGGCACCAACAACGAATTCGGCTTCGATTATCTACGCGACAATATGCGGCCAGCCGCCAAGGGCGATGATCGTTTCCCCGCCGAATACCAACAATGCCAAGGCCCGCTGAACTATGCCATCATTGACGAAGTCGACAACATCCTGATCGACGAGGCGCGGACGCCCTTGATCATCAGCGGCCCATCCGATCAAGACCTGGATCGATACGTCGATGCCGATCGTGTTGCCCGCGGTTTGCAAAAGGAATTGCATTTCACCGTCGACGAAAAACAACACAACGTTTCGTTGACCGATGAAGGCGTCCGCGAAGCCGAACGCTTGGCCGGTGTGGAAAGCTTCTACACCGCCGGCAATATGGAATGGCCGCATCTGATCGACAACGCGCTCAAGGCCCATCACCTGTACAAGTTGGACGTCAACTACGTCGTCAAAAACAAGGCAATTGTCATTGTCGACGAATTTACGGGCCGCTTAATGGACGGCCGGCAATGGAGCGACGGGTTGCACCAGGCGGTCGAAGCCAAAGAAGGTGTGCCCATCAAACCGGAAACCCAAACCTTCGCCACCGCGTCGCTGCAAAACATCTTCAAGATGTACAAAAAGCTGTCGGGGATGACCGGGACGGCCATGACCGAAGCGACCGAGTTCATGAAGATCTACAACCTGGATGTGGTTGCCATCCCCACCCATCGCGAACTGCAACGGATCGAGCATTCCGATGTGATCTACTTGAGCGAGAAGGACAAGTTCAACGCCCTGGCCGACGAAGTCGAGCGGACCAGCAAATGGGACGTCGTCGTCATGAAGGACGAAGAAGTCTGGGGCGATTTGATCGACGAAAACGACGACGAGGTCTCCGTTCGAACGCCGGACCAAAAAAAGCCCATCAAGATACCGCGTTCCAAAGTCGTCCGAGTGGAACGCCGCGATCGCCCGGTCCTGATCGGTACGGTCAGTATTGAAAAAAGTGAAAAGCTTTCGGCGCTGCTAAACAAACGGGGCATCGAACATTCGGTGCTCAATGCAAAACAGCATGAACGCGAAGCCGACATCGTCGCCCAGGCCGGGCGTCTGGGCGCGGTCACCATCGCCACCAACATGGCCGGCCGGGGTACCGACATCATCTTGGGCGGAAACCCCGAGGCCAAGGCGTGGGACCAACTGCAAAGCAAGTATCCGACGCGCTTGGAAGTTCCCGATGACGAATGGAACAGCCTGGTCAAGGAAATCGACGAACGCGAACACATGTCCAGCGACGGTGAAATCGTTTGCCAGATCGGCGGCCTGTACGTGATAGGCACCGAACGTCACGAATCCCGCCGAATCGATTTGCAGCTTCGCGGTCGCTGCGGTCGTCAAGGAGATCCCGGTGGCAGCCGATTCTTTTTGTCGCTCGAAGACGACCTGATGCGGATCTTTGCCGGTGATTTTGTCAAAGGCTTGATGCAACGAATGGGCATGAAGGAAGGCGAAGCGATCGAATCGTCGCTGGTCACCCGCCGCATCGCCGCCGCCCAAAAGAAGGTCGAAGAACGCAACTACGAGATTCGCAAAAGCTTGCTCGACTATGACGAGGTCATGGACGAACAACGCAAACGCGTGTATCGCTACCGCCAGGCACTGCTGGATGGCCATTCGTCCCGCGACATGATCTTGGAATTGATCAGCGGGCAAATCGACACCTTCGTCGAAACCTTTTTGGAACCTCTGTACGGCCTGGAATCCTTTGCCACCGCCGCCGGGGGAAAGCTGGGCTGCGAACTGGAGCCCCGCGATTTCCAAAACATGGATTTCGAAATGGCGACCAGCTACGCCAAAGACCAAGCCGAACGCCAATCCGAAACCATTGTCGAAGACAAAATCGAAGAAACGCTGCCCAGCGGCATGGAAGACGAATGGAATTGGCAAGCGATCACCAAGTGGTCCAATACCGAATTGGGCACCAACTACCGCGATCACGAACTGCAAAAGCTCGATCGCGACGAATTGTCCCGCAAGCTGGTCGAAGCCGCCCACAAGAAAATTGCCAAGGTCGATCTGGCCGAGTTCGCGCCGATGCTGGATGCCGATTTCGGCCTCCGCACCCTGTCGGCATGGATGCACTTCCGCTTCGGTATCGAAACCACACCCGATGAATTCCGCGACGTTGAAGACACCCGCGAGGTCGCCGAAACGCTGCTGCAGCGGGCCGCTGAAGCCTATTCGCTGAAAGAAAACGAATATCCGGCACTGACGGGGATCAGCCGTTTCACTGAAAAAAACAACGACGAAGTCATCCTGGATCGCGAGGGACTGGTCGCCTGGGTGCACCGCCGATTTGGCAAATCGTTGAACATTGATGACGTCCAGCTCAGCCGCGACAACTTAAAAGGTCAACTGATCGAATTCAGCCAGTCGTCCAGTTCGAACGCCGAAGGGGAATTGGCCGAGGCCATCGCAAAGGTCGACGCGTTGTTCACCGATGCCGATGATGGTGTGTCGGTGGCCGTCGCCGCCGGCGGCGACGAAGCCATCGCCGAATTGGTCAATTGGCTGAAGGAAGAATTCGCGCACCCGGCCGCCAGCGAGGATATCGCGCGGATGACGAGGGAAGAATTGTTGCTGGTCGTCTCTGGCGCCGTCGACGAAAAACACTTTCCCGAAATGCGACGCATGGAGCGACAGGTGCTGCTGAACATCGTCGACGATGCTTGGAAAAGCCACCTGTTGACGATGGACCACCTTCGCAGCAGCGTCAATTTGAAAAGCTATGCCCAGATGGACCCCAAGGTCGAATACAAACGCGAGGGCATGCGATTGTTCGACAAAATGTGGGAGGGCATCGGCGAACGGGTGACCGACTTGGTGTTCAAGATGGAATCGTTGAACGAGAACTTTATCCGCAGCACTTACGTCGAAGGCGTCGCCAAGCACGAAGACGTGACCGGTGCGATCGGTGGGCCGGCAAACTCGGGTTCGGCAAATTCGGGTTCGTCCGGATCGGCATCAACGCGATCAGGTGCATCGTCTGGTTTGTCATCCGGTGGCGCAAGTCGGATCGGCAGTGCGACCGCCGCCGCCCAGGCGGCCGCGGAATCCAGCGCGGGCACGGAAACCAAACCCCAACCAGTTCGCAAACAGGGCCCAAGGATCGGACGCAACGATCCGTGCCCGTGCGGCAGCGGAAAGAAATACAAAGCTTGTCATATGCGAAAAGGATCCTGAGGCGGGATGAGCCGCGTGAGTTCGCTTTAACGGAAATCAAGCGGTGTTTTTGAACGGGCTTTACGCCCTGCTGTTGATCCTCGCGTCCCCCTGGATCGCTTGGCGGGTGATCACCCAGGGCCGCTATCGACGCGGCTGGAAATGCAAGCTCTTTGGGGTCGGGCCAGCCGCCGCCCTGGCCCTGACGAACAACGCGGCGAACGCGGCAGATTCGGGCGACGCGACGGACTCGGGCGACGCGACGGACTCGGGCGACGCGACGGACTCGGGCGATGCGACAAATTCGGGCGACCGGGGCAGCATCGGCAACACGCCCGAGTCGGACGCAGCCGATGGCAGGCCCGCGGTGTGGTGGTTGCACGCGGTCAGCGTTGGCGAGGTCAATCTGCTGCCCACACTGGTCCAGCGGCTTGAGGACCAAGTCCCCGACGCGGTTTTTGTCATCAGCACGTCAACGGACACCGGCTTTGACTTGGCCGTCCAGCACTTCGGGTCCGATCGAGTCTTCTTCGCACCGCTGGACTTCACCTGGGCCGTGCGTCGTACCTGCCGCAATCTCCGCTGCAAGCGTTTGATTTTGGCCGAGTTGGAATTGTGGCCCAATCTGATCACGGCGGCCAAATCCGGTGGCGCCCGGGTCAGCGTGATCAACGCGCGGATGAGTCCGCGTAGCGGTCGGCGGTATCGCAAGTTTCGCTTCTTGCTGGGCGGCACCTTCGGCCGGTTGGACCAGGTCGGGTGCCAGGACACCGCGACCCGCGACGCTTTCATCGATTGCGGTGCGGACCGGGGCGCAAGCGTCGTGACCGGTTCGATCAAGTTTGACAACGCGCCGACGGATCGTTGCGCGGCGGAAGTTCTACGTCACGGACGCTGGGCCGGTGTTGCCGCATGGCACCGTGTCTGGGTGCTGGGCAGCAGTGGTGAGGGCGAGGAATCGATGGTGCTGGACATCTTTGCCAAAGTTCGCAAACACCATCCCGAGCTGCGATTAATCATCGTCCCGCGTCACGCGCCGCGTTTTGATGACGTTGCGAAACTGATCGAAGCAGCGGAGTTTCGTTGCGCCCGCGTCAGTCGCGTCGCGGATGCGTCGGAAGATTGGCCGGGGGATCGAGTGATTTTGGTGGACACCATCGGCCAGCTTCGCGATTGGTGGGGGCTGGCCCACATCGCCACGGTTGGCGGCACGTTTATTGATCGCGGTGGCCAAAACATGATCGAACCGGCTGGCTATGGTGCGGCATTGTGCTTTGGCCCCGACACCCGCAATTTCGCGTTGATCGCCAGATTGATGGAACAGGCCGATGCCGCCGTCCGGGTTGCCGACGCGGCCGCCTTGGAATCGTTTGTCCGCCGCTGTTTGGACGATCCCGCCGCGACACAATCGCTAAGCTTGGCGGCCAAACGGTGGGTGCAAACGCACCAGGGTGCACTGGAGAAAACGGTGCGTTTGCTGCTGGAGAATTAACGACACCGCTGGAGCACTAACGATACGGTCCGCCACGGCCGGCCATTCGCAGGTCTTCACCGGCCCGCGCCGCGGGCGAACGCAGGTATTGCAGTTTCATTTCCGGGGTCGCCTCGCCCGCTGGCTCGCGGCCCGGGGGACTGCCCCAAAAAAATCTCCCTCGATCGGCCAGCCGAACTTCAAATTGCGGAACCCCGCCGTCGCGTGATTCGGGGTACCAAACAATCGCCTGGATCGATAACGATTCACGATGGGGCGAAAGCACGTCGGCCAGTGCCGCCGCCGCTTCGACGCGAGGGTCCCCAAACGGCGTGCCCAAATTGCGATACGTGAACGCGTCGGGCACTTCAATGTGAATAAAATCTTCGGTTTCGCGGGCCGCAAAATCGTAATTAGGCAGCAGGACGCCCTCGCCATCGACGGGGAAAAAATAGGGCACTTGTTCATCGGAACTTGGCATTCGCACTCGAACCATGGCGACCGGACGCCGATAGCGGACGCGAACATCGATGCTGCCCCCGGGCAACTTCCGGACACTGGTCACCTGACGGACCCAGGGGTGCATTGAAAACGCGGCGGCGATTCGCGCGGTCGAATCCGGGTCCAGCAGCGACACCTGCTGCATTCCGGTATCGCTGTAGACTGTTTCGACGATGGAGGATCGAATTTGCCGTGGTGGCGGGCTGATTTGGATCGACGCCGGATCGATGCCCACGAATTCGCGTCGCATCCGCTCGGCACCCCAGCGGTCCCAAGCGATCCAGCCGCCAACAATCAGAATGGCCGGCCAAATCAACGACACGATCGCGGGCGCGCGAATCAAGGACGACAGCGCCTTGCGAAGCGGCCCGGGTGGCTGGTCGTTGCTCGATCGCATCGCCACGGTGGCGAAACACTCCATCGCTCGGAAAACGGATTTCCACCGAAAAGCATCGGCTTTCCCGCCGAAAGTCATCGGCGCCGGTCTCCCGAACTACCAAATCCGCAAATTCAATTGCAAGTCGATCCCGGACTGCAGGGTCACTTGTTCACGGACCCGATCGATCAAACGCAAGCAATCGTCGCTGGTCGCGGCGTCGCCGGCCAACAAATATTCCGGATGCTTGCCATCCAGCGACGCGTCGCCCTCGCGGATACCCGCCAGCCCCACCGAGCGGAGCAAATCGCCCACCGAAATGCCGTCCGGATCGATAAATGGCATCACGATCCGTGTGACATCGGCCGGCTTGGTCGATTGGCGATTGATCCACAGTTTTTGCATGCGTTTGGTCAGCGGAGCACTTTCGGCCGTCTCCAACTCGAAGCGAACGGCAAGAATCGTTTCACCACCCAGCGACGATTTGCGGTGCGAAAATGTGAATTCTTGCCGATCCCGCCACTCGATTTCGTTGTCGCGAAGCACTTGGACCTGCTGGATCGCCGACCCGACGTCGCGACCGCCCGCCGAAGCGTTGCCAACCACGGCGCCGCCCACCGTGCCCGGGATCCCGATTAGGTGTTCCAGACCGCCCAAACCGCTGCCGACGGCTTTGACGACCGCCTGGGACAGCTTTGCGCCGGTACCGACGGTCAACAAATTGCCTTCCACATGGAATGCCGACGTTTCGGCGGACTGCAATGACAGCACCAGCCCATCCACACCCGACGAACGAACCAGCAGGTTGCTGCCACCGCCGAGCACCCGGACGCGGAGATCCTGATCGGCCGCCCACGTAACCAAACGCTGGACTTCGTCGGCGCTCAGCGGTTCGGCAAAATACTGAGCCGGCCCGCCCAACCCGAGCCAGTTTCGCTCCGCGAGAGGGCAATCCGTTTGGATAAGGTGTGCAAGGTTGTCGGGCAGAATCATGATCGCCAGGTGCTATCAGAAAGAATGTCCACGCG
>JBCCRW010000262.1:0-8483 GCA_039201055.1 Planctomycetota bacterium
CCCCCGGATCTTGGCGAGCCTAAGCGAGTCAAGATCCGGGGGAGAGGGGCGGGGGTGAGGGGGCCTGTCTGTCGTCCGCCGCCGAACGAGGTAGCGTTCGGGGTGTTAGCGGTGGGTTGTCTTCGTTCGCCAGAACGCGGGGGAGTGAGGAAAATTCGGTTTCTGGCGAATTCCGGCTACGGCAGAGTCTGACGCCAGCGAATTCCGGTTTTTGGCGACTTCCCGTTACGGCTGTTTCCCGGTTCGCCAAATTCTTTTTCGCAAGAGTACTTGACTTAAATACCGATATCGCTAATCGTATTGAGACTCAGTTGCATTAAGCAGCTGGTGCACTCGTGCAAGCAAGCGAATTGCAGGTTCAACGGGGCGGTTTTGTCCTTTCGGCCTTCTTAGCCAGCCAGCCAGTTGACGTCGTACTCCGTTTCCGCAGCGGGGCGGCATGATCGATACCCTTTTGAAGGTTGGCATAAATGAATCAGATTTTGACGCAGGCCTGGACCGCCTTCCGGGCGGGGAGTTTGCGGGAAGTCGTCCGGCTTCTCGAGACGAATCGCTCCGATTCCGAAGAACCACAGTCCATCGACACCCTGGTTCTTCTCGGGCGCGCCTACCACGACCTGGGGCGTCCGTTTGAGGCCGCCGATGCGTTGGAACGGGCAAGCTTGATCGGTCCGATCAGCGACGAGGCCCGGATCGTGCTCGCGTCGAGCTATGCGGAACTGCGGCGAACCGATTTGGCACGCGAGCTTTATCTCCAACTCGCGCTGTCCCGGCGCTTGCCGGCCGAATTGATGCTGCAGGTGGCCGCGGGCCTGTCCGCGATCGACGCGCCCGAACTGGCGATGAAGGTTTGCGAATGGATCACCGAAAAGGACGATTCGATCGCAAAGGCTTACTACGACATGGGCGTGTATTCGGCGCTCAGTGGCAACGCCTTGTATTTGACCGAGGCCCTGACGCGGCGAGCGATCCAACTGGATGATGCCAACGTTCACTACCGCGTCGGCTTGGTTTCGCTGCTGATTCAACTGGATCGAAAAGACGAAGCACTCGAGGCGTTTTCCACGGTCGATGAATCCCGTGTTCACACGATCGAGTGTGTCACCTGCCTGCAGCGGATTGAAAGTCTTCTTCGCGAGTGTGGCCAATCCGATTCCGCCGACATTTGCCAAGATCGCATCGATCGGCTTCAGGCCGACAAGGCACGTCACGAACATCCCGCAAGCCCGGGAGCGATCGAATGACATGGAATCTACTTTTCATCCACTTTGCGATCATCGCCGGAACCCTGCTGCTGACATCGTTGGTAGGCACCGCGGCGATCTTGTCCACACGATCACCTCGCTGACTCGCAGAGTCTATCGAACCTTCGCACTTTCACCTTTCGACACACGGACCCTTTTTCACGTTATGAACGATCACAGCGTTCTCGCGCTCCGGGAATTTGAAGCGAAGCACTATCGACTGGCCGTGCAATTTTCCGAGCGTGCACTCGCCGAACAGCCGGAGGACGCGAGTGCATTGGAGATCCTGGGGCTGGCAAGTTTGCAGCTCGGCGCGATCGAGGTGGGCGTGGACGCTTTGGAAGAGCTGACGCTTTTGCGGCCACTGACGGATGCTTGTCAAATCGAATTGGCGATTGCCTACGGATGCCTCGGGCATCATCGGCTTTCGTGCGACCTGTTGATGGGCATCGCCGTCTCCGGGCGTCCCAGCTCCGAACAATTGCTACGCATTGCCGCCGGGTTGGAAGCGGTGGGGCAAGCGCGATTGGCGATGGAGGCGTGTCGGCAAGCGGGGGTTGTGTCGCCCGAATGCCCCAACGTTCACTTCCAAATGGGCTACTACGCGCAAATTTGTGGACGTCCCGATTCGATGGTCGAAGCCCTGATCCGGCACGCGATCCATCTGGATCCGGTCAACCTTCACTATCGAATCGGTTTGTCATCGCTGTTGATTCGTCTGGGGCGAAAGTGCGAAGCGATCACGGTCATCGATCATCTGATTCCCGATCGCCTGAATGAAGTCACCTGCGAGTGCTGCTTGAAACGCATCGCCAATCTGTTTTTCGACTGCGATGACCTCGATCGCGCGCGGCAATGCGGCGAGCGACTGGCAAACCTTCAAACACAAAACGCGACGTCACCACCGGTGGCATCGATGACATCGAATCACGAATGAACGGCGATAAAGTGGATAGCTCCGATCAAGATCGAAAAGCCGCTGGGCCAGAATCTTTAGCGTCCGTGCAATCGGGACAAGCCGGCGACAGCCCCGGCCGTGTTCCCGACGCGCCGGAATTTGATTTTCAAGATCTCAGCGGTGGCGGAAAAACCGTTTACATCCGCTTTGGAAGTGTCGTGTACCGACTCAATCGAACCCGCAGCGGTCGTCTTGTGCTGCACAAGTAGCGGCGTTGTCGGCGGAAGCTGCCGCTTGTTTTTCCACAAGTGCGCCATTTCGGCAAACGATCAGGGCGTCAATTCGGCAAACGATCAGACAGTCTTTTCACAGGTGATGCATGGTATCGGGGCCGCTTTCTTCGGAGCTCTACGCGGAGCTTGAAGCAACGCTTTACAGTGGTGACATCGACAGTTCGCTCAGGCTGCTGCAGCGTGTCTGCGGCGAGTTTCCCGATCACGTGGGGGCGTGGGAACTTCGCGGATTGCTCGAAGCGCAACGTGGCCGCCCCCGGTCCGCAATCTTGTATTTGAATCGGGCCGGCGAGATCGGCGCGCTGGAGACCTGGTCCACTAGGACGTTGGCGATGCAGTATCGCGCCATCGACAAAACCGACGTTGCGACGGATCTCCTCCACTCGCTGGGTCTGCACGGCGACCTCGGTACGGGTCTCATGCGACGCGTGCTTCACGACTTGATTGAGTTGCGGCGGCCCGAACTTGCCGCCCAGCTCGCTTGGCACGAATTACAACTGGACGCGAAGAACGCGGTCATCTGGCATGAACTGGCGGCCGCCCAGTCCGTCATCGGATTGCCCCCGGAAGACTGTCTGCGAAGCGTTCAGCACGCAATTGAGATTGCACCGGAGATCGTCGAATACCGGGTGACGGCGTCGACATTTTTGATTCGCATGGATGCGATCCGAGAGGCGTACGATGTCGTTTGCCAAGTCGTCTCGCCATCCAAGCTGCAGCTTGATTGTCCTTGCTGCCTTTGGCGTTTGATCTGCCTCTTCGAAACTTTCGGAGACCACGACAGAATGTCCCTTTGCTACCGAAAGCTTCGCACACTACTCGGCGGTGGCAAACGCTCCGCCGCGGCGACGTAGGGTAGCTGGTCTTCGCCAGAAGCCGGAAACGTCGGGCGTTTCCGTGTTCTGGCGAACAGCGGCTACGGCATTCGCCGTGCAGGTAGCCGGTCTTCGCCAGAAGCCGGACATCCGGGGCGGTTCCGTGTTCTGGCGAACATCGGCTACCGGTGATGCGGTTCCGTGTTCTGGCGAACATCGGCTACTGGTGATGGGGTTCCGTGTTCTGGCGAACAGCGGCTACGGGTCATGGGGTTCCGTGTTCTGGCGAACGACGGCTACGGGTGAAGGCGTCCTTAAACGCCTGCCGCGACCGGCAAATCGGCGACCTGGTACGCGCGGTTGCGATACAGGAAGTCAATGATGTTGCCCTCGTGGGGCTGCAACCAATTCAGGCGATTCGTCGGGATGGGACCAATGTTCAAACGATCGATATGCGTGCACGCACCGGCAGCCGCGATAAAACGCTCGTCGGCCGTGATCACTGAACCGACCAAAGTCGGACCGATCTTGGAAAGCATTTGATCTTGCGGACATTCGACGACCGACACAAACGGGAACATGTATTCCTTCATCGCGACGCCACGATCCGGGGAATCGGCGTGGACGACCATGGGACGCAAGTACGCACAATGCTCGCGCTCGATCAGCTTTTCGCCAAAGTCGGCGGTCATGTCGGTCACGCCGGATTCGCCTAAATCCTGCTGGACCATCGCGTAAGTGCCCTTGGCCATTGCGGGCACTGTGAACGCGGCAAGCTGCGCGTCCGGATCCGAAGGTGGCTTCACTTCAACCGGCCCAATCCGCTCGGCGATCGCTTGTGCAATTTCCCTCGTGTGCCGGGGCGCCCAAATCCCACTGCAGTTAATGCAACTACGTCCGCTGTTGGAAAGCACGCTTTCGACCATCACATCGAGATACATTTCCCAATCATCGACGATGTCTTCGCCCAGCAAGACCTTGGACCATCCCGGGCCGTGTGCTTGGACGCGAGGATTGCCCTCGTGCTGCGCGACGGTTTGGGCGCTTCCGAAAATCATGCTGCGTGGCGCGGCGGTCATCAACGCGCCGCCCGCATCGTGACCGCCCGGATATAACCCAAACGCTTCGGCGGGCACACCAGCTTCGATGAACGCGGACACCATCCGATACGGCGTCCAGGGTTCCTGTGAACCCGGCTTGAGAGCGAGGCCGATCTGCAAGGGGATGGCCGGCAACCACAACGTGTGCACGCCGGGTGAATTGTTGGGCAGTACGGCACCAAGAATCGGCGTTTGTGCCTGGTAGCTGACGATGACGCCACGCCCTTCTTCACCGAAGCCCTTCGACAAAATCGACAGGTCCAGCCCGCGAGTCAAACAATCCAAAATTTGGTCGATGTTGGACAGTACAAACGAGTTCTTGGCCATGTTGCCGCGGCACATATGCTCGGGCAAACCGGTCGACGCGGACTGCTGATGCACAAAGTCATCAACGCTCTGTTGGGAATCGCCGACCTGCAATGAAGCCGATTCAAACAGCACAGCGGCCTGCTTCGATTTTTCAATCAAATCATCCGTGCTGAAATCCAACAGTGCCTCGCGTGCCTTGTTGGCCTTTCGCATGTCCCGAGTGACGATGCCGCCACCCACGTTGCCGACCTTCGCGATCGGTTCCCCCGTGTCGAAGTGGACGACATGGGTGTGGTCGAGAGACTCGTAGGGCTTTCCCCAACGCAACGGTGACAGTTCAATCATCAGATAGAATTTTGAAAGAGGCTAAAGGTGAAGACGTCTTTTAGTACACACCGACGGTGGTCGCACTGGCCAACTCGTGAAACGGTCGCACACCGCTGACGCCATCCCACGGAAAAGTTTCGAAGGGCATTTCGCGTTCGCCTTCGTCCCGTTCCATGAAACCGGGCATAAAGAATTCATCGGTCAACGTGTAAAGCTTGACGCGGCCCGTTTCGCCGTAGGGAACAAGCTGTTCGTAATCGTCAAAAGAAACGACCTCGGTGACCGCGCGAGGCTGGGGTGCGTAATACGAGATCTTGTAGCCGTCCTTGGCGGTGATGGGCTTTCCACATGCCAGTCCCATCAGTGTGTTGCCATAGGTCGGCGTCATGAAAACGCCGCCTTCTTCGACGGGCCCATCCAAAAGTTCTTCGACCGCGAAACGGGTCCACTGCGGCGTGAATTCGGTGCCACCACTAAAAATGCCCTTGATCCCAACCTCCTTCAAGCTGGTCCCGCGTTCGTCGAGTGCTTCACCGAGCGCTTCCAGCAACTTGGGCGTCGCGAACATGCACTGAACGTTGTGGTTGGACGTCAGCACAGTGATCGCCTGATCGATGCAGTGCTTCTTGTACTCCTCAAGGTGCTCCATCCAGCCCTTCTTGAGCAGTTTGACGACCCAACGCGGGTCCAAGTCGATGCAGAAACAAATGCCACCGCGAAATTGCGCCAGGTGCTCGACGGCCAGTCGCAAACGCCGTGGGCCGCTGGGTCCCAACATCAACCAATTCGCGCCGCGGGGAAAGTATCCATCCGGCAGCGTATCGCTGAACAATTCGTAATCCTTCCAATGATCCTCGATCACCATCCGGCTTTTCGGTGTTCCCGTTGTTCCGCCTGTTTCGAAGACATACACCGGCTTGCCCGCATGCCCCTTGGGCACCCAGCGTTCGATCGGGCCGCCGCGAAGCCATTCGTCTTCGAAATGCGGAAACTTTTTCAGGTCATCAAAGGACTTAACGTCCTTGAGCGGATCGAATGAAAGACCGGCTTTCTTTTCCAACCAAAAGGGGCTGCCCGTTTCCTCGCTGAAGTGCCAGTGCACCATCCGCAGGGTGTGCTCGTTCAACTGGTCTTTCGCTAGCGACGTGGCCTCGGCAAGGCCCTCAGCCACGGGTGCGTCCGCAGTGCTCATTCAAATCTCGATGGAGTGTGTGGGCGGTTCGATCACGTACATTATCCTGGCTGACAAGCGGACTGGCGCAACCATCGGCGCAATAAAAATCGGCCGATAGCAAGCTACCGGCCGATAGGAAGTTCGAAAGCCCGAGACAGCAAGCCCGAACCCACATTGGATCCTAGTTGTACGGGGTTCCTAGTTGTACGGGGGTCCTAGTTGTCGGACGACGCCGAGGGCGTTTGAGGCGTCGCGGGTGGCGGAATCGAAACCGCATCATCGTCGTCGGCCACCGCGATTGCGATCAAACCGCCGATCGCACCAAGCGAGCCGAGGCCGCCGAATCCACCACCGAAGCCACCGCCGCCGGCGAAACCGCCGCCGCCACCAAATCCACCGCCGCCAGCGAACCCGCCGCCGCCCAGTCCACCGCCGCCGCCAAATCCACCACCGGGGGCAAATCCAGTTGCGGGTGCGAATCCGGGCGAACCAGAAACCAGCGGTGCCGCGTCGATGATCTGACTATTGATCGGAACGTCGCTAATCACGTTTGCCTGCATTGCCGTCACGGTTTCCGCGGGCGGAGCGACCTGCATTTGAAAGCTTCCACAGCAACAGCCACCGACCTGAACGAATTGGGTCCCGTCCCCGCCCACGACAGCTGCGGTCTTGGCGTCTTCGGGAGAAATCAATTCGAAACCGACGGTTCCAACACCACGCGAACCAATAGCGAGCACGGAATACTTGCCCGGACGGACGTCATCAATGCGAAACTTTCCGGATTCATCCGTGGTGGTGCGAGCGAACTCGCTGCCACCGCGAAACAGAAAGACGTTGGTTTTGTCGGCCCCAACCAACCCGCTCTTCTCGGCACCGGCGCTGTAGATAAACCCGTTGAGTCCGTCGTCCGTTTGCATGACCGTGAACATCGGGTCACCCATCAAGCGAGGTTTAAGCGTGACCAAGTCAGCCTTTTCAACGCCGCGTGCGATATCGTCGAACTTGGGTGGCAGGTAGCGAATCAACGCCTGCTGCACCACCGTAAAATCCATATCGGCCATAGCGATCGTGGCTTCCTCGGGCAGCGTATCGGACGCCGCATCATGGGGAACGACGTGCATCGCACAACAAGCAAAGAAGTTGTCGCCCCGGGCCGTTAGAGCGTAAACGCCCGGTTGCAGATCTTTGACAACAAATTTGCCACGCTGATCGACGCGGGCCTTGAAGGTCTCGCTGCCAGCGGACCGCATGGTGACTTGGACATTCTCCAAGCCTTTGGTGGAATCGGTTTGGCGACCGAATAATCGGCCGGTCATGCCGCCATCGGCGCCCAATTCCACCCATTGATGAATCGTCAGGTGGTCGGTGGAGGCCTCTTGCGCCGCCACCGGCCGCGCGACAGCCCAGGTGGCTGCCATCGTGAGGGTCAAAAGCAATAATTTCATGGAGTTCCTCGAGTAATCGCGTCCCGATACAGCCTTCAAAAAGCGTCTGTCTCGGCCCGTGGCCCGACAAAACGCCTTCCGTAGTCTCAGGAGCTGGTCGCGATGGTAGGTCAGGCTCAAATGGATCGCAACAACTTTGCTGCCAAAAGAGGCAAAATGGGGGCTTTTTTCCAGTGAATTTTTCGGCCTCGCCGCGATCGGTAAACTATGAGCTCAGACGGCCGATTTCTGCTCGGGGTTCCCCAAAATGAATGAACTGAACCCCTACGCACCGGCCAGCGAGATCGGACCGGAATCGGGATCGAGCTTTGCCGATTCCAAACGGCTTCGCGGTGGCTTTTTATTCCGCGAACTGCAACTGGACGGCTGCTTCCCCTGCCAGTTTCGATACACGGGTTGGTGGTTCGTCCAGCGGGTGTACATCAATGAAAAATGCCTGTGGTGGGAAATCAGTTGGCTCACCCTGCGGCGTCACATCTCCATCAATTTGCCCGCCGACATCGATCCCCAGCGCAGATCGCTGGACGTCGAAATCCAATTCGGCCGTGGTCTGCTCATGTCGCGGTTTCAGGTCTGGATTGGCGGGCAAACGGTCTACGACGAACTGACCTGAAGCGGCGAATAGAGTAGCACGCCCAAAGTAGCACGCCTAAAGTAGCTCGCCTAAAGTAGCACGCCTCTCCGAGGCGTTTCTTCTCGCCTCGGAGAGGCGAGCTACTCTGAATTTGCCTCTGAATCCGCCTCGGAGAGAGGCAGGACTACTGAGAGTTCGCTGCCGCTACCAGTAGCTGGTGCAATTCGATCAAATTGCGCCGGTTCTGCCCCAAATCACCCTTGCCAATTCGCGATTGGCTGTGGGCGTCAATTCGGCAACCATC
>JBCCRW010000263.1:0-8453 GCA_039201055.1 Planctomycetota bacterium
ACCGCCGTGCGAAACAACGGTGGCGGACACGCCAATCACTCGTTGTTTTTCTCAGTGATTGGCCCCGGAAAAGGCGGCAATCCGAGCGGTGCACTGGCCGACGCGATCAACGCCGCATTTGGTTCTCTCGACGCGATGAAGGAACAATTCGCGGCCGCCGCGGCAACGCGTTTTGGCAGCGGCTGGGCCTGGCTGTACGTCGAAGGTGGCGAATTGAAAATCGGCAGCACACCCAACCAGGACACCCCGTTGATGGGTGCCAGTGTGGCTGGAATTAGCGGCACACCCATCCTGGGCTTGGACGTTTGGGAGCACGCGTATTACTTGCACTACCAAAACCGCCGCCCCGATTACATCGCGGCGTTTTGGAACATTGTCGATTGGGACGCGGTCGCGGCACGCTTTGAAGCCGCCAAATAACCCCGCACGGCATCACTTCAGCGGCAAAAAAACGTCGGTGATCAGGTCCGCGGGCTCGGTCACCGACGGGTGGTTGCGGTACACCTCCAGGCTTGGCCGTTTGGCAATTTTCAGCTTCTTGTAGCGTGCGTACTGGTACGCTCCCGACCAAGCGTTTCCCAAATTTTCGTAGCTTCCGACATGCCGGATGCCTAAATAGCGTCCGGCCGGGAAAGCGATCGTTTCTAGGTCTGCGGATTTTTCGGCTTCCCGATCGGAGCCCTGTCGGCACACGCCGCTGACAAAATCCATGTGCATGGTTTTCAAATTGCTGCTGGGCAAATAGCTGCTCGCCATTTCTCCGTCGACAGTCCCTTGCACCAGAGCTTCCGAATCGATCCGCAGGTTTCCCAATGATTTGGCAAACGCCTGATCCATCTTGGGTTGCATTTCCTCAAGTGTGGACGATCCGGGCGCACCGATCAAATACGATTCCGGCCGCTCCTGGACCCCCAGGACCTCGGTCTTCGACGGGACGCTTCCGCTTTCGGCGAGTTGGCCGAGCATTTTTAGTCCCCGGTCGTAATCCATGCCAATGAATGTCTCGAGGTTCGATTTCATCCAAAACATGAACCACGGCAATTTGCCACGCATGTGCCATGACACGTCGGTGTGATCACCGCGGGGCACGATTTCAAAATCGACATAATTGAACGATTCGAATGGCTTTAAGAACAGCAGTTCCATGTTCAGTTTGCCGGGCTGTTCCCCATTGGGTCGGTGCTGCGAAATTTGTTTCATCCCGCCCGCACCGACACATTCGCCGGACCAATCGTACGTTGCCCCGATTTGATTGGCGGGCGAGCTGGTTTCCACTTTGGCCGACGGATCGATGCCCAGCCAAGGCGACCACGACGTCCAGGTATCGTAGTCGCGAATCAGATCGAAGACCGATTCCGCCGGGGCGGCAATCGTTCGAGTTTGGCAAACGTGGTAGGCGGGCATGGTGCGAACCGTATGAAAAGATCGAAGCGGTGAAACGAACTGAGCGTTGTTTTTTACCAGCAACCATCTCAAGCGTGTGCCGTGGGCGATGCGTTCCCATTCGATCTGGGCGAGCCCGCCGGTAACTGGCCCTCGCGCGAAGCCGGAAATCGCCAGCGCTTCCGTGTTTCGGCGGACAAAGGGCACCCGAGTCTGCCCAGATGCCCTTCACATTTTTTAACCCACTTAATTTTTTAACCCACTCAATTTTTTAACCCCCCTAATTTTTTACCCCCTTCATCTCTGAACCCTTCTTGCCCGATTCCCGTCCGCATCACCCCCGTGGTTGCAGTCTCGGATTCACAGCGTCGACGCGGTAGTCAACTGACGTTCTTGCCCATCCGTTCAGCCAGGTTTCGCAGCGTGGTGCTCGCGTCGCCTTCGACCAATCTGGCGTGAATCAAATGTGCGTTTTTGGGGTCGTCCCAAGCCGCCTTGAGGGCCTGGTCAAATTCCGCCTCGGTGGAAACTCGATACGCCTTGCCACCCCGATAAACGTCGGTCAACGCGGCGTAGTCCCAGTTGTGGATTTCGTTGTATTCCCACTGGCCGGCGTGCAAGAAACGTTCGGTGCCATAGCCGTGGTTGTCCAGCACGATGACGACGGGAGCGTGCCCGTAGCGAATCAACGTTCCCAATTCCTGGCCGGTCATCTGGAACGCACCGTCGCCAACCAGCACGACGATGCGGTGGTCCGGCTTGGCGAACGAAGCGCCCAAGGCCGCCGGGACGCTAAAGCCCATCGATGTGTAGTACGCGGGGCTCAGGAATTCACCATGCTCCTGGATCGTCAATTCCGTGGCCGCAAACAACGAATCCCCCACGTCGGCGATCACGACCGTGTCGTCTTCGATGAAGTGATCCAGTCGCCCCACCATCCAACTGGTTCGCAGGCCTTGTTCGGGCGAGGGTTCCTCGGGGATCGGCGATTTGACTTTTTTGGGCAAACCCGTCGGCGTTCGTGGTTGGCCGCTTTCGACGCTGGCGTCGGCCAGCCCGACCAGCAAGTCCTTGAGCGAAACGTTGTGGTAATGATGGTGCGAAATCCGCAGCTCTTCGCTGGTGACATAAACACAACGACTGGGTTCCAAGTTGGCGGTGAAAATGCCCAGGTTTATATCGCTTAAAAAAGCGCCCAGCATCAAGACAAAATCGCTTTCCTCGACATAGCGAGTGACCTCTTGGTCGCCCAGCGCGCCTTCGTACAGGCCGATGAACAGCGGATGCCGTTCGCTGACGACGCTCTTGCCCAACATCGTTGTCGCAATCGGCACCCCGGCGGCCTCGGCAAAGCGCAGCAATTGTTCGTGCAATCCAAAACGATGCACTTCGACGCCCGCCAAAATCACGGGACGCTCGGCTTGCTTCATCCGCCGCAGCGTTTCCTGAATCGCTTCGTCGGTGGCGTCCACATCGTGGTCGTGCTTAAGCCCGCGATATCCGTGTGCGACCGGTGGCACGACATGAACCATGTCGCGTGGCACATCAATGTAAACGGGCCGCTTGAAGCGATCACACGCGTCCAGCACTCGATCGATTTCCGAAAATGCGGTCAGCGGATCGGACAGTTCGGTGGCCGCGATGGTGAATTTTTCGAAAACGTCATATTGCGTGCGAAAGTCACGCACCATGTGATGCAGAAGCGCACCGGAAGTCCTTTCGCGAAGTCCCGGCGATCCGGTCACGACAACGACCGGCGACTTTTCGGCGTACGCGCCCGCGATCGAATTGCAAACACTCAACCCGCCAACGCAGTACGTTACACAAACCGCGCCCATGCCCCGCAGCCGAGCGTACGAATCGGCGGCAAAGCCGGCACAATCCTCGCGGGTGCAGCCGACCATTTGGATGGGGCTCTTCTCCAATTCGCTATACAACGACAAAACGTAATCGCCTGGAATGCCAAACATATGGCCGATCCCGTAATCCTGAAGCCGCCGGATCAGGTATTGGCCGATGGAAACATTCGCGGTCGCTCGGCGACGATCCGAGTCTTGGGGCGTGCCGAGTGACGGCGTGGCGAGCGAAGTGGACATGAGCAGAGCTCCGAAGACGCGATTGGAGAAGCGGCGACTATGCCAATTCCATTATAAGGCCTACCGCGTGGTGAAACGGCGCATGGCTTAGGAGCGGGCGGATGCGGTTGTCGCGGTTCTTTGCCCGAAGGCGTTCGTTTGCCGGCGATCCGCGTTCGGGCGAACATCGGCTACGCGACTTTTGAAACTACGAAACCCGGCGGCCGTACAAATACCATTCGGCACCCAGCAGGCCCAACATGCCCAGCAACAACCATCGCCAATATTCACGGCGGCCTTCGCTTACGGCCGTTTCGCCCTCGACCGGTTCATAACCGATCTCCAGTTCCTCGGCGACTGCAAGATCGCTTTCGCGAGGGCTGAACAAATTGACCGAAAACAATTCAATCAAACGGTCACCGGCACGGACTTCGTAGTTGCCCGGTTTTTCGGTGTCGATAAATTCGACCAAGCCGCTGTTGCCAACCGGAAAACGTTTTTCGAAACCTCCGTCACCTCGCCGGATGGTGACTTCATCGACCTGGCTGGGCACGCGCAGGCGAACCGTCGTTCCCGGCGGATACGACGACGCACTGGAAGCTTCGGCGGCCCCGGCCAAATGCCGCAGCACGTTCAATAGAAACACCGGCCAGGAACGCTCGGCGTACCAATTCGTATTGGCCTGCGTTCCGCCGTCATCGGATTGCGTGATCAGATCAAAACCCAGTACCAAGTCCTGGTATCCGTCGCGTGGCGCGATCGCCATCACCGTCCCGATATCGGCACCGACCAATTCCGTTGTCCCGACTGGCCCAACAAGCGGTCGGCCTTCGACAATCAATAAAGAATACAGTTCCACATATTGAAGCAGCGGATGGCTGCGATCCAAATCGATAATCGCCAGCGGCTCGGCGGCTCCGGCGTAACGCCAAGTTTGCGATGCCGCCGTGTCCCCGTCGGTTGCGGCGTCCCCATCGGTTGCTGCGTCAACGTTGGTTGCCGAGTCATCGGCGGTGCTTTCGTCGCCACTGCCGATGCCTTCCGAATCGCCGCCTTTCGCTTCATTGCCGACCGCTTCATCATCGCCCGCTTCATCACTGCCCGCTTCATCGCCATTCGCGCGGGCGTCCGGTGGCAGTGCCCCGATAAAAAACGTGTTTGTTCGCGGCATCGTGCTCGGCCGGCAGCGATCGTAAATGATCAAATCATCGGTTCCCGCCTTGGCACGCTCCCGATAGGCCTCCGTTGCCAGATAGCTTGGTGGGACCACATCGGTGCGGCTAATGCCGGCCACCTTGCTGGTGCCCAGGCCGGTTTCCAGGGGCCGATTCCCTTCCGTGACGATCAACAGATTGACGGTCCGCAGCGGCGTCAGTGCGGTGTAGGCGGTGTTGTCGATGGCCAGCATGTCCTTGCTGTCGATCCTCATTTCCAACTGGGTCGCGGCATCGGTTTCCAATTCAAATGAAATTCCTTTTTCCTCGCGGGGCTCCAGTTCAACGGCTTGTGCGTCCAGGAATTCCCCATCGCCGCGTAGCGTCGTTGTCGTCGATGCGGATTGGTCGCTCAAGTTGGTCAACGTCGCAAAGACTTCGACAAAACCGGGCCGTTCCACGTTCCGCTGTGCCGAAAACGCGGTGATCGCCAAATTGGCCGACGATCCCTGGCCCGTCGCGATGTAGGTCGGCTCCAAATTTCCCAAGCTGAATTCGGTTACCGGCGGAAACCCACCATCGGAATAGATCACCAAGTCGGCCGGTTTGGCCTGGGCCACCGGCACGTCGGTCGTCCCCGCCTCGCTGGTTCGCCGCGGATTGGCCAGGCCATCGGCGGCCCGCAATGCCCCGATCACTTCGGTGCCACGCGTTGATTGCTCGGCCCGCTCGAGCGCCTCGAGCAACCGCCGGCGATCACCCGTAAACGACTGCAGGGTTTGAGGCCGATCATCAAACGTGATCAGCATGCCCAGATCATCATCGCTGAACGCATCAATCCGCTCGGCGATTCGTTTCTTGGCCACCTCCAGTCGAGTTCGCCCCGATTCGTCGCCGTCGGTGGCCTGCATCGACGCGGATGTGTCCAGCAAAAAGATTTGTCGATCCAGCTCGTTTTCTTTGCCGCGAATGCCCGGCCGAAACAGTGCCAGCGCGGCCAAAGCAACGGCCAACAGTTGCAAAAATAACAACAAGGACCGACGCAAGCGTTGCAACAACGAATTGACGTGCAAATCCTCGATCGTCGTCGCCCACAGGTAGGTGCTGGGCACCTCCACCGGTTCCCGTCGCAATTTCAAAAAGTACAGCAGCGTGATCCCGATCGGGATCGCCGCCAAGCCCGCGATCCAGGGCGGCGTCAGCGTCGCGATCCAGCTGATCGCCAAAAGTTTTGCATCGATCATCAGGTTTCCAGCGATCATCAGGTTTTCATCGATCATCGCACCACACCCCGCTGCCGAAGGTATTTGGAAACCACGGTCTCCACCGGAACGTCGGTTTGCACGGGAATGTAAACGATCGATCGTCGGGCGCAGAACTGTTTGATCGAGCCTAGGAAATCCTGCACCGTTTTCTTGTACCGATCCAACACGAATTGATTGATCGTGATTTCCGTCGCGTCCTGGTCCTCGACATCAATCAGCCGCCGATCGCCACGCAACGGGGGATCGATTTCCTCCGGTGAAAGCACATGTAAAACGAACACGTCCATGCGGCGGCCGATCAACATGCGCAGCGCCGATTCGAATCCGCCCTTGTCCATCAAATCCGAAATCAACACGACGACGCCGCTGCCGGTTGTGCGAAGCAGAAAATCCTTGACGCCGTCGGCGAGCGATGTGTTGTGAATCGGTTGGACACTGGAAAGGTATTCGAGCATTGGAAACAAACCACTTCGCCCGCGCAGCACCGGAGCCCGCCGGCCTTCGTCGCCCAGCACGGAAACGCGCACGCGATCGGCCCGGCACAAACCGATGTAGCCCAACGCGGCGGCCAATTGTTTGGCGACCAGATATTTGGTCGGCGTGCCAAAATCCATCGATCGGCTGGCATCAATGATCGCGTGAAAGTGCAGGTCTTCCTCTTCCAAAAACATCTTCAGGAATAATTGGTCCAGCCGCGCGTACAAATTCCAGTCGATCAGCCGCAGGTCGTCGCCGGGAACGTAGTTGCGAAAATCCGCAAATTCGACGCTTTGGCCTTTGCGTTTGCTGCGTCGTTCGCCCTTCAGACGGCCCCGGAAGACCTTTCGCGAGACCAATTCCAGGCGTTCCAGACGGCTCAGCAATTCGGGCGAAAGCAGTTCGGTGGGATCGGTTTTCATTGCCATTTCAGCGGCAACCTTTCGTCATCGGCCCGCAGGCGGCCGGGGGGACGCACGCCGGTTCCTTTTGTATTCGTGCCCACGGCATTTCTACCGTTCGGATTCGGCTCACCGCGATTGCCAAGTTCGACAATCGCCGCATCGGCGGCCGCCCGCAGCCGCTTGACGACTTCGGGGTGTTGGTCCCACACATTTTTTGCTTCACCCACATCGTTGTCTAAGTCGTAAAGCGCCCAATCGGTTTGAGCCTGCGAGTATCCCGAGGGCCGGCCGCCGCGGCCAGGTTGGCGACCGGCGAGTGTCCGGTATCGATGCGGCAACACCAGTTTCCAGCAGTCGTCGCGAACGATCTGCAGCTCCCCCGCATAGTAGCCATAAAACGCCTCGTGCGGGGACTCTTGGGAAGTTCCAAACATCAAGCCCGAGATATCTTTGCCGTCAATTTTTTGGTCGGGCAAATCCGCACCGATCAACTTTGCGACCGTCGGTAATAAATCGATGGTGCTGGCGAGCGTCTCGGTTTCCGTGCCCGCGGGAATTCGGCCGGGCAGGCGCATGATGGTCGGTTCGCGGTAACCCCCTTCCCACATCGTTCCCTTGCCCTCACGCAGCGGCATCGCCGATCCGGCGTGTTCGCCGTAGGAAAGCCAAGGTCCGTTGTCGCTGGTGAAGATGACCAGGGTGTTTTCAACGGCATCGATTTCGTCAATCGCGGCCAGCAATCGCCCGATCGAATCGTCCACTTCCAGCATCACGTCGCCGAACAGCCCGACGCCGCTTTTTCCCTCAAACGGCTCGCCGCAGTACAGCGGGACGTGTACCATCGGGTGCGGCAGATAAACAAAAAATGGCGTATCGCGATGTTGCCGGATGAAGTCACACGCCCGCGTCGTTAATTGGCCGGTCAATTGCTTTTGGTCGGCCGGCTGCATGTCGGGATTCACGATCCGGTAACCCGACGCATCGGACTCGATCAACGGCAATGCGGGCCAGGCGATTTCGGCCGTGGGATCCTTTTTTCGCCTGGCCACCGATGCCGGATGAAGCGGCCACATGTCATTGCTGTAGGGAATCCCGAAATAGGTGTCGAATCCCTGGCGATGCGGAAGAAACTTGGGTTCGTGGCCGAGGTGCCATTTGCCGAAACAGGCCGTCGCGTAGCCGCGAGATTTGCAGACTTCGGCGATGGTGGTTTCATCCGGATGCAGTCCGATTTTTGATTTCGGTCCCAGTGCCCCCTGGATGCCGACCCGCCGGTGGTAGCACCCGGTCAGCAGTGCGGCCCGCGAGGCCGAACACACCGCCGACGACACCACGAAATCGCGAAAGACGCGGCCCTCTTTGGCCAAGCGATTCAAATGTTTCGTGGTGTAGTCGTTTTCGCCGAATGCGTTGATGTCGGCGTAGCCCATGTCGTCCATAAAGACGAGCACGATGTTGGGCGGCTTGGCATTCGGGTCAGCGGCCGTCGCAACGCCAGAGCCCGGGTTGAGCATCCCAGAGCCCGGGTTGAGCATCCCAGAGCCCGGGGCAAACAGCATCGCCGCGAAAAGGCAGGGAAGCAGCAAAAAGCGGTGCGACATGGGTGGGGAATCCAGCGGGACGGGGTCTCAACGTGCCCCACTTTAATCGTTCGCAAGCGATCCGTGCGGCGCATCGTCGTGACCAGTGAGATTG
>JBCCRW010000264.1:0-8407 GCA_039201055.1 Planctomycetota bacterium
GAAGATCTTCCCGTGCTCCCGCCGCGTCGACCCGAAAGCCACAAGGGTTCGTTCGGCAGGGTGCTATTGATTGGTGGCAGCCGCGGGATGGCCGGGTCGATCGCGTTGTCGGCGATGGCGGCGCTGCGTTGCGGCAGCGGCTTGGTTTCGGCCGCCGTGCCCGACCGCATTTTGGAAACCGTCGCCGGATTTGATCCGGCCGTAATGACGATTCCCCTTCCCGACCAGCATCCCGGTACTTTCGCCGATACGGCCTTTGGCAAGCTGCAAGCGAATTTTCTTGACTCAGGTGCGAACAGTAGATCGAGTGTGAACAGTGGATCGAGTGCAAGCGATGGTTCCGGGGTCAACTGGAACGCAATCGGGATTGGGCCGGGGATGACCACCCAGGGTGGCGGCAAACAATTGCTTTTGGGTTTGCTGGAAAACACTTCAATGCCACTGGTCATCGACGCCGACGGCTTGAACGTCTTGTCCCAGGCGCTGCGGCATGGTTTAAAACCGGAAGGCTGGGACCGAGTCGTGCTGACACCGCACGCCGGCGAATGGGAACGGATCAGCGGTGCGGCGGCGGGCGATCGTGACAAACAGGTGCAAGCAGCGGAGGCTTTTTCGCGGCGCAGCGGAGCGACAATCGTGCTCAAGGGTGCTGGGACGGTAGTGGTTCGGCCGAATAAACGGTGGGTCAATCCATCGGGCAACCCCGGCATGGCAAGCGGAGGCACCGGAGATGTATTGACGGGCATGATCACGTCGCTGCTTGGCCAGGGCCTCGGCCCCTGGGATGCGGCGCGATTGGCCGTGCATCATCACGGCGTCGCGGGCGATCTCCTGGCCGATCGTCTGGGCATGCCAGCGGTGACGGCGAGTGATCTGGTGCGGGAAATTCGGCTTTGAGCTGGGCCGTCAAAAGATTGGGGTTGCAGTCGAATGGGTTTGCGCAGCTTTTATTCTCCTGGCTCCCCTCTCCCCCGGATCTTGGCGAGCCAAAGCGAGTCAAGATCCGGGGGAGAGGGGCGGGGGTGAGGGGGCCGGGCAGTCGTCCGCCGCGGAAAAAGTTGCCTTCGTTTTTCGCCGTCCGGCGTGGGAATGGCTTAAACTAGTTGCCCTTCCATTCCCCACGCCGCCACGGAATTGCTTGATTCGTCATGAGCAAAAGCTGCATCGCCAAGGTTGTTTGCGTCCTGCTTCTACTGGCTCCGGCTGATCCCAGCCGGGGCGCGCCGCACCCGCACGAAACCCAAACCGCTGCCAAGTCCAAAGCAAAGTCCGCCCGTGTCGTTGCCTGGGAAAGCAGACGTTTGCATGACCAATTCATGACCGAGGGCGGTTCGATTGGAGACATCGACGGTGACGGGAACATGGATGTCGTGTCCGGACCGCTCTGGTATCCCGGGCCCAAATTCGACCGGCCCATCGTGTTCGCCGAACCCAAGACGTTTCCGACACAGGGTTACAGCGACAATTTCTTTTCGCATGTCACCGATGTCGACAACGACGGCGATGGCGATGTGCTGGTCGTTGGTTTCCCTGGCCAACCGGCTCGCCTGTATCAAAATCCGCGCGGCCGCGAGACTGATGCCGATCCGCATCCCTGGGCGGTCTTTTCAATCACCGACGCCGTCGACAACGAATCACCGCATATCGTCGATCTGGTTTCCGGTGGCTTGCCCGAGATCGTTTGTGGGCGCGACGGCAGCTACGGCTATTACCAGGCCGGCGATGACCCGACGAAACCTTGGAAGTGGACCGCCGTGACGCGGCCGGGAACCTGCCCGCATCGCTTCACACACGGGATGGGCGTTGGCGACGTCGATGGAGATGGCCGGTTGGATCTGTTGGATTCCAAGCATTGGTGGAAACAACCCGATTCACATAGCCAACAGCGATGGTCGGAATCGACTTGGAACCCAGCCGGGATGCCCGGCGGCGCACAAATTTGTGTTTCCGACCTGGACGGTGATGGCGATGCTGACATCGTGTCGTCGATCGCGGCACACGCCTACGGATTGGCGTGGTTTGAAAACACGGGGCAAGCGGCCTTTACAAGGCACGACATTCTGGGCGAATCGTCCACCGACAACCCCTACGGTGTTTGCTTTTCGCAAATGCACGCCGTTGCACTGGAGGATATCGACGGCGACGGACGCGACGATATTGTGACGGGCAAACGACCGCTTGCTCACGGCGGCAAAGACCCCGGTGGCTTGCAGGAACCGGTTCTGTACTGGTTTGCCAATCGAGTGCGTGGGGATTCCATCGAATTCGTTCCGGTCGAAATCGACAATGCCAGTGGCGTTGGCGTGGAAGTCGCCGTTGGGGATTTGAATGCCGACGGCAGGCCCGACATCGTCTCGAGCAATAAACGTGGTTTGGTGTTGCACTTCCAAAATGCTTCGCCAAATCATGGCATCGCACCGGAGCATGCGGCGAACGTTTTTCCGGCGCGGTGGACGGATCGGCCCGAACATGACCAGCAGACCTACAAACGCGGCATGTCACCGGCCCAGGCCGCCGCTGCGATGCGGGTGCCCGAGGGATTTTCGGTCGACCTGTTGCTTAGCGAACCGGATTTGACGCAGCCGATCGCGATGACATTTGACGACGCGGGGCGGCTATGGGTGGTCGAAGGATTGACGTATCCGAAGCGTGCCGCCAAGGGTCAGGGCCGCGACCGCATCCTGATTTTTGAGGATGCCGATGCCGACGGTTCATTTGAAACTCGTAAAATATTTGCGGATCAATTGAACTTGGTCAGCGGCATCGCCGTGGGTTTTGACGGCGTGTGGGTGGGTGCGGCTCCCGAATTGCTGTTTATTCCCGATGCCGACAAAGACGATGTTCCTGACGGTCCGCCGCAGGTGCTGCTGGACGGTTGGGGCTACCAAGACACGCACGAGACGCTGAACAGTTTGACCTGGGGACCCGACGGTTGGCTGTATGGGTGCCACGGTGTGTTCACGCATTCCAAGGTCGGTAAGCCGGGAACGCCCGATGCGCTGCGAACACCACTAAACGCCGGAGTCTGGCGGTATCATCCCACGCGGCATTGCTTCGAGGTGTTTGCCCATGGCACCAGCAATCCCTGGGGCGTTGATTTTGACAAGCATGGCGAAGCCTTCATCACCGCTTGCGTCATTCCGCATTTGTATCACCTGTCCCCCGGCGGACGCTATCAAAGGCAGGCCGGACAACATTTCAATGCGGCGACCTATGACGATATCAAGACGATCGCCGACCACGCACACTTCGCGGGCAACATTCGCGAGCACGCGTTTTGGGGTGACAACTTTACCGAGCGTCGACCGGCGCCACTGGACACGTCGCAGCTTGGCGGCGGTCACGCGCATTGCGGTTTGGCGATTTACAACGGCGGCGTTTTTCCCAAACGCTATGACGGTCGATTGCTGTTCCATAACTTGCACGGTCACCGGATTGTCAGCGAACGGGTTCGACACGACGGCAGCGGCTACATCGGACTGCACGCGCCGGATTTTGCCTATTCGATGGACCATCAACAGATCGGTGTCGGCATTATGGTCGGCCCCGATGGTGCGATTTACACCTCGGATTGGCACGATGATCAAACGTGTCACCACCGCGACCCGGAGATTTGGAATCGCAGCGATGGTCGCGTGTTTCGCATCCGCTACGGTGACGTGCGGCCGCTCCGGTTCAACCTGCAGACGATGACCGATGCGTCGTTGTTGGAGCACTTGAATCACGAAAACGAGTTCTTCGCCCGCCGTGCCCAGCGGGTATTGCAGGAACGGGCCGCCGCCGGGACCCTGGATCAATCGCTGGTTCGAGAAAGCTTAAAGCAGCAGATCGAGTCCGGCCAATCTTTGCCATTGCGTCTTCGCGGCCTGTGGGCGGCCTGGGTAACGGGCCTTGTCGACGACGATTGGTCCAAGGAACTGCTGCGTGATTCGGATCCCGTCGTTCGCGGCTGGATGGTGCGTCTAATCAGCCAGCGTGCCGATCCGTTGGATCCGGAAATGACGGGGATCCTCGTTCAGATGGCCAAGACGCAATCGCACAGCGTGGTGCGTCGGCAATTGGCTTCGGCCGCGATCCGCTTGGGGCCTCAAACGCCCGCGGCCTGGGTCGAGGGCCTGGCGCTTGGCGGTGTCGATTCGAATGACCGCAATCTGGCATACCTGATTTGGTACGCCATGGAACCGCTGGTCCCCCAGAAACCCGATTGGGCTTTGAAAGTCGCACAGCGGTCGCGGTTTTCCAAACTGGAACCGTTTGTCATTCGCCTGATGGCCGAAACTCCGGCGGGGCGCGAGACGCTGGCGGGACGCCTGGCAACGCTCCGCTTCGACGGCAAGGATTCCGCGAAATCCCGCGCATTCGCAAACCAGGTGCTGAAACAAATCACCGCCGCTTCACGAAAACGAGGTGGCGTGGACGCGCCGGAACTCTGGCCCCAAGCGGCTACCAACCTGCTTTCCAGCGGTGACGCCGCGTTGGTCGCCGCAACACGGACGCTGTCGATCGAAATGGGCGATGCATCGGCGGCACCGTGGCTGCGTGACCGTGTTGCCGATGGTGATCGCCCCACGCATGAGCGTGCTGACGCGCTGCGGGGCTTGGTGCAAATTCGCGATGAAGGCATCCACGAGCGTCTGGTTCATCTTTTGGACGATACCGAATTAGCATCCGTCGCGGCGACGCTACTGGCCGATGTGTTCCAGGAACAAACACCCGGGATTCTGCTTGCCAAGCTGCCGGATTTGGACAGCGCCACGGGCAACGCCGTGATGTCGACTCTGGCATCGCGACCCGCCGGTGCGCTCGCGTTGGTTGACGCAATGACGGACGGTCGCGTCGCGGCAAAGACCGTTCGCGCCGCGACCGTTGTGGACCTGATTCGTGTCGCTCCGGAAACCGAAGCCACGCTGAGCAAAATCTGGGGGCGTGTGCGGCCCAGCGATGAACAAAAGAAACAGCAACTCAAGGCCTACCAAAAAAAGCTTCGCGAACGCTGGGTTGCGGCGGCCGATGTGCATCGTGGTCGATCACTGTTCGACGCCAACTGCGGGCAATGCCATCGTTTGTTTGGGTCCGGCGGCAAAATCGGACCCGAGATCACCGGCGCCAATCGAAGCAGCATCGATTATTGGCTGGAAAATATCCTGGACCCTTCGTCGGTGGTGCCCAAGGAGTACGCCGTCACCAAGGTCATCACATTCGAGGGTCGTGTGGTGACGGGAATGGTGTCCAACGAGAATGCCGATGCGTTGACCTTGGTTCCGCAAACGGGTGAAACGATCGTGATTCGAAAGGACGACATCCAACAGCGACGACCATCCAAAATGTCTTTGATGCCCGAGGGTCAATTGGAGGTACTCAGTGATGCCGACGTGCGCAGTTTGATGCGATACCTGATGAGCCCGGTGCAGGTTGATCCGGAAGTTGCTTTTGGCGATACAACGGCCGGCAATGATCCCGTGCATGTGATTGAAGCGGAGTCGCTGGCGGCCACGGCCACCGGTGGTCACCTGCGGGCTCAGGGGATGAAGTCCTTTGGACCGGATTGGTCCGGTGGGTCGCACTTGTGGTGGACCGGCGGTACGGTTGGCGATGTCGCGCGGGTGTCGATCGCGTTACCATCCGATTCGGCCCATCAATCAGGCGATTCGATCCAACAGTCAGGCGATTCGATCCATACGTTGGGCGATTCGGGGGGCCGGTTTGATGTTCGCGTGCATTGGACGGCCGCGCCGGACTATGCGCGGGTTGGAGCGACAATTGACGGCCAGCCGCCGGTCGACGCGGACGACGCAGCGTCCGGGCGCGGTAGCGCTTCGGCGGGCGGCCGCAAGCGGTCGGTTATCGATCTGTACGACCCGGTCGTATCCAGCGGCGGAACGAGTGTCTGGCGAAACATTCGCATGGATGGCAAACAGCCGCCGGAATTGGCGATCGAGATTGTGGGCAATCACCCGGAAGCTCGTCCGGCAAAAATGGTTGGCATCGACCGCATTGAAATCCTGCCGCATCGCTGAACCGGTGTCGGCTTGTTGATTGTGCCACTTGATTCGTACAACTGGGGCAAAACTTACGCTCCCGTTTCCGTCGCCTGTTCCGCCGCCCTTTGACCGATTTGATTCACTTGGACGATTTGGCGACGGTGGCCGAGTCCGTCGGACCGGAGTCACAGGGCGCGGCGGTTGCTATCGGGAATTTTGACGGTGTGCATGTCGGTCACTCGGCAATGCTGCGGCGGCTGGCGGACATGTGCCAGTCACCGCCACGCCGATTGGACGCACGCCAGTCAAAAACGCGGTCGGGGGACCTCGGCGAACTCCGCCGCCCACCGGTCGTGGCAGTCACCTTTGATCCGCATCCGGCCGCCGTGTTGAGCCCTCAGCATTGGTTTCTCGGGGGTGACTTGAGTATTCCCAATCGCTTGACGTCGATGAAGACGCGGGCCGAGCGGATGGATGGGCTGGGCGTGGACAAGCTCCTGGTGCTCCGCAGCGATCGGGGTTTGTTGCGGGAATCCGCCGAAGACTTCTACCGAAAACTCTTGGTGGAGGGTCTTGGTGCGAAATATTTGATCGAAGGGCCGAACTTTTGTTTTGGCCGGGATCGTGGCGGGTGTGTGGACCAATTGCGCGATTGGTGTCCACGCGATGGAATGACCTTTGAAGTCGCCGATGCCGCCCAGGACGGCGGCGCGATGATCAGCAGCAGTCGAATTCGCGACCTGATTGTGGCGGGGCAAATCGACGCAGCCGTGGCCATGATGGGCTGGCCGCATCGAATCGAGGCCGATGTGATTCGGGGTGCCCAACGCGGCCGCGAATTGGGCTTTCCGACGGCAAATCTCGGGCCCCTGGATGTGGTCACACCGGGGGACGGCGTTTATGGTGGCACGGCGAAGGTGAACGGGCGCCGAGTTCCCGCGGCAATCCATATCGGCCCCAACCCCACTTTCGAATCTTCGCGGGCTACCAAAATCGAAGCTCACCTGATCGATTTTGATGGTCAGTTGTACGGGACCCAGTTGGCAATCGACATTCAGTTTCGTGTTCGCGATGTCGTGCGTTTTGATTCGCGTGATGACTTGGTCGAGCAATTAAAGACAGACATTTCAGACATTCGCCATCGCCTCGATGGTGGCCACTTAGGACAAACGCATGAGCGTTGATTGGAAAAAGTTCACCGATCAGATTTCGCATTACGAGTCTTTCGTGCTGGTCAGCCACGTGCGACCGGACTGCGACGCGTTGGGTAGCGAATTGGGCATGGCCCAGGTGCTGCGGGCGGTTGGAAAAAAAGTCCGCATCATCAACGCGCATCATGTTCCGCCGTCGCTCGAATTCATCGACCCAGCGGGTGAGATCGAGGTGCTTGGCGATCATGTCCAGGCCGACGAAATCTCCGCCGATTGCATCATGATTTTGGACACCAGCGCGTGGCCGCAATTGGGCGACATGGGTGACGTCATCCGGGCCAGCAAGGCGGACAAAATAGTACTCGACCACCACGTCGGCGAGGACGACTTGGGCGCAACGATGTACAAGGACTACCAGGCCGAAGCCACCGGGCACTTGGTGGTGCAGGCGGCCGATGCTTTGAACGTTCCACTGAATCGGCAACTGGGTATGCCTCTGTTCGCGGCGATCGCGACGGACACCGGTTGGTTTCGCTTTGGCAGCGTGACGCCGGAAACGTATCGCGTGGTGGCTCGGTTGGTCGATGTGGGCGTCGTGCCGGCGGAGGTTTACGGCGACCTGTATGAACGCGACACGTTGGGCCGGTTGCGGCTGCGTGGCCTGATTCTCTCCCGGACGCAAAGTGAACTGGACGGGGCGTTGATGCACACGAGTGTTCGCCTTGAAGATTTTGAAGCGGTGGGAGCCAACCCAAGCGACACCGAAGACGTCATCAACTTGACCTTGGCAGTCCGCGGCACGCAGGGTGCCGTGATCTTCGTGGGCCAACGCAAGGGGGGCTACAAGTTGAGTTTCCGCAGCCGTTGTGAAATGGATTGCAACGAAGTGGCACGAAACTTTGGCGGCGGTGGTCACAAGGCCGCCGCGGGTGCATTCATCGATGCAAGTCTGGAAGACGCCAAGGCAAAGGTGTTGCCCGTGGTGATCGAGGCAATGAAAAAAGCGCTCGCGAAGTAGCTTCTGCGGCAACGAAGCCTTTGCTATTCATGCGGTGATCGTGCAGGCGACCGCCCGCGGCTGCATGGAATGCTTCAAATCCCGCGGTCCTGCAAACGCTGATGCAGGTCGGAGAGTTTGGTCTTGAGCTCGTTCAGGTCCAGGCCAAGCATCGCGGACTTCGGGGACGCGGGATCACCGAGCAACTCCTCGAACGCGGAAATCCTTCCAATTAATTCACCCTTCTCGAGCCCAAGCTGCTCACCCTTCTCAAGCCC